>JAJPIT010000077.1 GCA_021324615.1 Terriglobia bacterium
AGCAGCAGCGAAACGGCGACCTGCGCGGTGACCAGCGTTTTGCGAAATGCGTTGGAAGAGCCGGAGGCGGTGCTTTGGCCGGATTGATCCTTGAGCGAAGTGTTCAGATCGGGACGGGTCGATTGCAGGGCGGGAAACAGGCCGAAGAGAAATCCCGTCAGAATCGAAACCGCGAGACAGAACAGCAGCGCGCGGAGGTCGAGCGTCGAGGAAAGCACGCTTGAAAAATTCGAACCCGCAGGCAGCGCGGCGAGGATGGCCCGCATCGCCGCCCAGGCCGCGCCGAGGCCGAGCGCGCCTCCGCCGGCCGCCAGCAGGCCCGATTCGGCGAGCTGGCCGCGGATCAGTTGACCGCGCGAGGCGCCGAGCGCGAGCCGCACGGCGATCTCCCGCGCGCGCGAGGCGGCCCGGACCAACTGGAGATTGGCGACGTTGGCGCAGCAGATCAGCAGAACCAGCAGGGTCATGCCCATCAGCAGCAGGGTGGGTTCGCGGGCATTATTCCGCAGATCGCCGCGGCCGTATTCGCCCGGCTTCAAAATGATTTTTTTGGCGCGGAACTGAGCCAGCATCTCCGGCCGCGGCCGCGTAAGAAGCTGCGCGTCGATTTCGATCTGCGCGTGATAAGGAATATTGATCGCCGTTTCGGCCTGCTGGCGCGAGACGCCGGGCTTGAGGCGGGCCAACATTGTCACCCAGTAGTCCTTGCGATTGGCGAAGGCGTCCCAGCCGGGCTCCAGTTGTTTTCGCATCGTGATGGGGACGAAAACGTCGGGCGATTCGCCGGGCATCTCCCCGGTGAAGCCTTTTTGCGCGACGCCGACGATGGTGAACGGGTAGCCGTTGACCAGGAGTTTTTGGTTGAGGATCGCCGGGGAAGCGCCGAACCGGGAGAGCCAGTAGCCGTAGCTGAGGACGGCCACGGCGCGCTCGCCGATGGCTTGCTCGTCATCCTCGCTCAGCAGGCGTCCCAGCGCGGGCCGGACGCCGAGGACATCGAAATAGTTGCCGGAAACGGTGTTGACCGATCCGGGAGTGGCGCTGTTGTTATAAGCCAGGCTGGCGGGGGCGCGGCGCGCGCCGGCGATTCCGGTGAAGGGAGTTTGCTGTTTCTGAAGCTCGCGGAAAACGGGATAGCTGAAGGAGGGATGTCCCGATTCGTCGCTCGAATAATGGCCCTGGACCGGGCCGGGGCTGTACATCAACACCAGTTCGCCCGGATTTTTCACCGGGAGCGCACGGAGCAGCAGTTGATTGAGCAGGGAGAATACGGCGGTGTTGGCGCCGATTCCCAGCGCCAGCGAGCCGACCGCGGTGAGCGTAAAACCGGGCGTTTGCGCCAGGCCGCGGAGAGTGATGCGCAGAGCCGCCATGTACTTTCAGACGTATTCTACCGGCCGCGGTTGGGTCAGGTTACAGGGATTTGTAGCGGGAATGCTATCCTGACGCGAGTGCCGGGACCGCTGGTCAGCATTGTCACGCCGTCGTTGAATCAGGGGCGGTTTATCCGCCAGACCATCGAAAGCGTGCTCGCGCAGGATTATCCCCATATTGAATACGCCGTGATCGACGGCGGATCGACGGACGAAACGGCGGCGGTCGCGCGGGATTACGCCTCGCGCGTGCGGTTTGTCTGCGAGCCGGACCGCGGCCAGTCCCACGCCATCAATAAAGGATTCAAGATGGCGCGCGGATCGGTCCTGTTCTGGTTGAATTCCGACGATGTGATTCTGCCCGGCGCGGTCCGGCACGCGGTGAACGGGTTCGCCGAAAATCCGCGGGCGGGCGCGGTTTATGGCGAAGGGTATTTGATGGATGAGAGCGGCCGGATTACGCGCCGCTTTCCTTACACCGAGCCTTTCAATTTATGGAAGCTCGTCTATCTCTCCGATTACATTCTGCAACAGACGGCGTATTTCCGGCGCGAGGCGATCGAGCAGGTGGGATATCTGCGCGAGGACCTGCATTACGCAATGGATTGGGATTTGCTGATCCGGATCGGCAAAAAATTTCCGCTGCATTACGTCGCCGAGTACATGGGCGTGCTGCGGGAGTACGAAGCGGCGAAGACGTCCGCCGGAGGCGCGGCGAGGGCGGCGGAAATTGCCCGTCTGCTGCGCGAGCATACCGGTTTGAGGTTGCCGCCCGGCGCAATTATCTACGGTCTGGAGACGTATTTGCGCCGGTGGCGCAAGGGGATCGCGGAAAGCATTCCGCGGGCGCTCGCCTGGCCTTCACGCATGGCGGCGTCGCTGCTCTGCGGCGGCATCATCGCGCGAACGGTGGAGCGGGCGCAAGGCTGGTACGGCGATGGATGGGCGGCCCGGCGCGTCCGGTATATGGTTTCCCCGGGCGCGGGAAGGGTTCTGGTGGTCGCCGGATGGATCCCCGCCTCGCGCTGGCGGAATCAACGGCTGACGATTGTCGAAGGGCGGCGGACGCTGGGGCGCCGCGAGTTTTTCGGCGGCGATTTCAACTGGCGCGTCCCGCTGCCGGATGGCGGAGTGCTGGCGCTGGAGATCCGCGCCAGCCGGTCGGTTGTGCCCGCGCTGGGCGGGCGCGGCAGCGGGGACCGGCGCCGGCTGGCCTATTTTCTGCGCTCCGTCGGCGTCGAATACGGGGCGGCAGAGGCCGGCGCCGGAGATGCGCGCCGGCCGGCTCTGCTTTCCTCCGGTTTCTGCGAAGATGACAGTAATGACGGGCCGTCCGCGTCTGATCGTGGGGATTACCGGCGCCACGGGATCGATCTTCGGGATCCGGCTGCTGGAAATTTTAAAGCAAGCGGGCGTCGAGACGCATCTGGTGATCAGCAAATGGGGCGCGCGGACCATCGCGCATGAGACGCCCTACACGCTCGAACAGGTGCGGCGGCTGGCGTCGTTTTCTTATGCGGCCGGCGATCAGGGCGCGGCGATTTCCAGCGGATCGTTCCTGACGCAGGGCATGATCGTCGCCCCGTGCAGCATGCGGACCCTGGCGGCGATCGCCACCGGGCAGGGCGATCATCTGATTCACCGCGCCGCGGACGTGGTGCTCAAGGAGCGCCGCAAACTGGTGCTGGCCGTCCGGGAGACGCCGCTCCATGAGATCCATCTTGAGAACATGCTGAAGCTGTCGCGGATGGGCGTTTCGATTATGCCTCCGGTGCCCGCGTTTTATCATCGTCCAGCGACGCTGGAGGAAGTGGTCGATCATACCGCGATGCGGCTGCTCGATCAGTGCGGGATTCATGTGGATGCGGCGCCGCGCTGGTCCGGCGAGATGACGGCGGTGAAATAGGGTGGGCGAGGCCAACCGCGGGCAAGCTCTGCTCGAAGAGATCGAACAGACCATTTCGGCGACGCCGGCGCTGTGGTGGCTGGGGGGGAACGCCTTCATTTTCCGGTTCGCGACGATCACGTTTTATATCGATCCGCGGATGGACGGGCCGGTCGATCCGGCCGAGGTGCGGCACGCGGATCTGATTCTTGCCACGGGCCACGATCTGGATCTGGAGGCGGTGCGGGCGATGCTTGCCGCGTCGAAGCGGGCCAAAGTTGTGCTGCCGAAGAGCGCGGCGGAGGCGGCCGGCAGGGCGGGGATCGCCTACCACCGCATGACCACGACCAACGCGGATCTGCGCATCGAATATTTCAAGGACGGCGTTTATGGCAGGGTGTACGCGGTGCCGTCGGCGCGTCCGGAGCTGGACTGGTCGCCGGAGCAGGGATACCCGCATCTGGGATATCTGATCCGCTTTGGCCGGTGGACCGTTTATCATCCGGGGAACTGCCGTATGTATCCTTCCCTTGCGCAGCGGCTGCGGCCGTTCAACGTCAGCGTCGCTCTGCTGCCGGTTGGCGGCAAGAATTTTACCGCCGGCGAGGCCGCGCAGCTTGCCTCCGCCATCGGGGCGTCCTGGATCGTGCCGATGCCGGCTCACGGCGGGGACGAAAACGATTTCGTCGCGCATCTGCTGGGGCATCGGCCGGAGCTGGCGTTCAAAGTGTTCCGGCCCGGGGGGAAGTGGGTGGTGCCGGAGGATTAATGCGCCTCAGGCCGCGATTTCGGCGGCGAGGCGCGAGGCGGTCAGCGGTGTGAGCAAAATTCCGTTGCGGAAATGGCCGTAGGCCAGCCACACATTGCCGGACGCGGCGCGGCCGATGTACGGTTCGGGAGCAAAGGGGCGAAGCCCGGTCCAACATTTGGCGGGCTGGGCGGCGGCCAGCGGCGGGAACAGCTCCGCCGCCTGGCGATGAATTTCCCTGCACGTGTCCGGATTGACCTCGGTGTTGAATCCGGCGTCTTCTTCGGTCGAGCCGGCGACGGTGAATCCGTTCGAGCGCTGGAGGATGTAGGTGTGGCCGCGGCGGCGCATGGCGCCGAGAAGGCCGGGCGCCAGATCGAATCCGATCAGATGACCTTTGATCGGCTTGACGGGCGGCATCGCGACCGGCGCGCCGCAATGCGTCACGGCGATCTGCGCGGACCAGGCTCCGGCGGCGATGACCACGGCGTCGTAATCGGCGGACTCGATCCGGTTCACCGGCTGGTTTTCCACGATGGCGACGTTCCGCGATTCGCAGGCGCGGCGCAGGGCGCGCAGAAGATCCGCCGGATCGACGAAGGCGTCCTCGGGGTAGAAAAGTCCTTCGGGCTGGAACTCGACGCGGAGGCCGCGGGCGCATTGAAACCCGGCGCGCGCCCGGGCCTGTTCCGGACTGGCGAAGTGCATGCATCCGCATTGGGCGAAGTCGATGGGGATGCCGGTTTCCGCACGCAGTTCCTCGAGGAAAGCGGGATACATGCGCATGGCCTCCAGGCCGAGATCGAACCAGACGGATGGCTTGTCGAACTCGCCGCCGGGGGAGAGCATTCCGGCTCCGGCGGAGCTGGCGCCGGAGCCGAACGGTCCGGCGTCGGCGAGAGTGACGCGCGCGCCGCGCTGCGCAAGCCGCCAGGCGGCCGCCGCCCCGATGAGTCCTGCGCCGGCGATAAAGACCCGCATCGATTTTATTGTCGCAGGGCGGCGCGCGGCCCAATGCCCGGTGGATGCGGATGCGAAAATAAAGGTATCGGGCTTCGCCAGCGAGTTTCGGAACTGCCGCAGGCACCCGGAGTGTATCTCTACAAGGACGCGCAGGGGACCGTAATCTATGTGGGCAAAGCGAAGAATCTGCGGGCGCGAGTGCGGTCGTATTTCAACGACGAGCGTCTGGCGGACGCCAAAACCGGAACGCTGATCGCCGAGGCGCGGGATATCGATTTTATCCAGGTCGATAACGAAAAAGAGGCGCTGGCGCTGGAAAATAACCTGATCAAGCAGTGGAAGCCGCGCTACAACATCCTGCTGCGCGACGATAAGACCTATCCCTACATCAAGCTGACCCGCGAAACCTATCCGCGCGTTTACGTGACGCGGAGGCTCAAAAAGGACGGATCGACATACTACGGCCCGTATTTTCCGGGGAACCTGGCGCATCGCCTGGTGCATTTCATTCACCGCCACTTCAAAGTGCCGTCCTGCAACCTCGATTTGACGCGGCGGCATACGCATCCCTGCCTGGAGTTCCACATTCACCGCTGCCTGGGTCCGTGCGTCGAGGGATTGACCACGGATGCCGAATATCAGGAGGCGGTGCGGCGCGTCCGGCTGTTTCTGGAGGGCCGCCATAAGGATCTGGCCCGCGAGTTGCGCGCGCGGGTCGAGGCCCTCAGCGCGGAGACCCGCTACGAAGAGGCGGCGGCGCTGGCGGAGCTGCTGCGAACCGTCGAGGAGATGGGCGAAAAGCAGAAAATGGCCGCGGCCGAAGGCGACGACACCGATATTTTCGGCTGCTACGCCGAGCCTCCGCTGGTCGCCGTGAATCTGTTCCATTTGCGCGGCGGGCGCATCGTGGACCGGCGGGAGTTTTTCTGGGAAGACCAGATGAGCTTCGATCCGCCGGAGTTTTTTTCCTCCCTGCTCAAGCAGCTTTACCTGGATGATCCGTATATTCCCGCCTTCATTCACGTCCCGGTGGAGTTCGAGGATTGCGCGGTTCTGGAAGAACTGCTCTCGGAAAAGCGCGGCCGCAAGGTCGAAATTCATACGCCGCGGCGCGGGCAGAAGCGGGCCCTGATGGAGCTGGTGGAGTCCAACGCCAGGCACAGCTTTGAGCAGCGCTTCCGCGTCATGAAGCCGTCCTCGCCGGCGATCCAGGAAGCTTTGCGGGACGCGCTGGGCCTGGAGGAAGCGCCGAAACGAATCGAGTGCTTCGACATCTCGCACATTCAGGGGACGGACAAGGTCGCCAGCATGGTGGTGTGGGAGGACGGGCGGATGAAGAAATCCGATTACCGGAAATTTATCATTCGCAGCGTGGAAGGCAACGACGATTTCGCGTCGATGCGCGAGGTGATCACGCGCCGCTACGGCCGGCTGAAGCAGGAGGGCGGCCAGCGGCCCGGACTGGTGCTGGTGGATGGAGGGCTCGGCCAGTTGCACGCGGCGGCGGCGGCGCTGGAAGCGCTCGGCATCACGGATCAGCCGCTGGCCGCGATCGCCAAGCGCGAAGAATGGATCTACGTTTACGGCCAGGAAGACGAGCCGGTAATTCTGGACAAATTTTCACCGGTGCTGCACCTGGCCCAGATGGTCCGCGATGAGGCGCATCGTTTCGCGGTGACGTTCCATCGCGCGCGCCGCAACGCGAGCCGGCTGCGGAGCGAATTGGGCGGGATCCCGGGTGTCGGCGAGAAGACCGTGGCCAAGCTGCTGCGGCACTTCGGCAGCCTGGAGCGGGTCCGCCAGGCCCGCGAAACCGAGATCGCCGAAGTGATCGGCCGGGCCGCGGCCAAGCGCGTGGTGGCGGGCATTTCGGCGCCGGATCCGGCCGCAAATGCCTAGAAATTTCGCGAGGAGCGAGTTAAATCGGACAAAAAATCGATGCGAACCGGATCGTTGGCTTTGAATCCGAGGGCGTACTCGACTCCGGCCGAGAGCCCGAGCACGCGCGCCGAAGCGAGTTGCAAATCGAGATAATTTTTGTTGGCGATTTGCGTCGCGTGGCAGCGCATTACGGCTTCCCAGTCGCTGATGAATTCGCCGATGTCGATGACGATGTCCGGCGACCAGGCGGTGTGACGGGTGATGGTGTAGAAGTACAAAGCGGTGATGCGGTGCGCCGGCAGATCGCGCAACAGGCCGCCGTAGCGGGCCAGGCGGCAGGCGTCCCGCGCCAGTTTCCCCAAGGCGGCGTGGTCGGGATGCTGATTTTCCGCGGGATCGGGCGCCAGGACGATTTCCGGGCGGTAACGCCGGATTTCCGCGGCGATCTTGAGGCGGTTGGCCGGGGAGGGTTGCAGATGGCAGTCGCCGCCGAAATCCCAAAAATCGATGGAAGCGCCGATCAGGCGCGCGGCCTGGCGCGATTCGGCCTCGCGAATTTCCGGCGTTCCCGCCGATCCGGCTTCGCCGCGCGAGAAAACAATCATCCGCGCTTCATTGCCGCGGCGGATTTCCTTGATCAGCGCCGGCGCGCAGCCGAATTCGATATCGTCCGGGTGAGCTCCAAGCGCGAGAATTTTCACCCGATCACCCGCGCGTACATCCGTTCATAAATCGGAATAATTTTCGACGTGCAGTAGCGCGTCTCGGCGGTTCTCCGGGCGGCGGCGGAAATTCGCGCATAAAGGCCATCATCGGTGAGCAACTCGATGGCCCGCGCCGATTGAGCCGCGATGTCGCCGACGGGCTCGACATAGCCATCGACGCCGTGCGTGATCAGCTCCGCTACGCCGCCGGTTTGGGTCGCCACCGGCGGAACCGCGCAGGCCATCGCTTCGAGCGCGGCGAGCCCGAACGCTTCCATTTCGCTGGGCAGAAGCAGAACGTCGGCTTCGGGGATGAGCCGTTCGATATGATCGCGCTTGCCCAGAAATTCGACGTGCCCGGCGAGTCCCAGTTCGCAGGCCAGCGATTCGGCGGGGCCGCGCTCGGGACCATCGCCGGCCATCAGCAGCCGCGCATCCACGTGCTTGCGGACTTCCTTCAAAATCCGGATGCAATCGGCCACCCGCTTCACCGGCCGGAAGTTGGAGATGTGCAGGAGCGTGGCGCGCTTCGGCCGCGGCCGGCCGGGCTGGTAGAGATCGCAGTTGACGAAGTTGTGGATCACTTCGACTTCTTTTGAAATTCCGAAAAAATCCGCGGTCTTCTTGCGCAGATACTCGCTGATGGTGGTGACGGCGTCGGACTGCTCGATGGAAAATTTCGTGATCGGGAAATAGGAGCGGTCCATTCCCACCAGGGTGATGTCGGTGCCGTGCAGCGTGGTCACGAAGGGCAGGCGGCGATTCGCGGTCATCTGATGGCCAGCAGCGCGGCGATAGAATGCGGAATCGCGTAGTGGACGTGCAGCAGGTCAAGCCCATAGACAGCGGCGACCTCGGCCATGCGCGAGGCGAGCGCGAGACAGTACGGCGGGTAATGAAACAGCGGGTAATTGGAAACCTCGACTTCGTGATAATGAATGCGCGGAATGGCGGTATCCAGACGAATCGGGTTGGCGTAGCT
>JAJPIT010000044.1 GCA_021324615.1 Terriglobia bacterium
ACGACGGACGTGACGGGTGTGGCGACGCTGCCGGAGGGGATGGAGATGGTGATGCCGGGCGACAACGTGAATCTTACGGTGGAGCTGATCACTCCGGTGGCGATGGACAAGGGGCTGCGGTTTGCGATCCGCGAAGGCGGCCGGACGGTCGGGGCGGGGACGGTGACCGAGATTCTGGAGTAAAGGTATGCCGCGCGAACAGATAACGCTACAGTGCACTGAGTGTAAACGCAAGAATTACACCAGCATGAAGAACAAGAAGACCATGACGGAACGGCTGGAGCTGAAGAAATTCTGCCCGTTCTGCCGTAAGCACCATCCGCACAAGGAGATCAAGTAAACTAAAAGCGGAGGGGCGTAGGTTTAACGGCAGACCAGCGGTCTCCAAAACCGCGAGTGGGGGTTCGAATCCCTCCGCCCCTGCCATCGCGCCCCGCGGGGGCGCCGCGCTCGCGCGCGGGATCGGTTTCCAGGAGCAGCACGAGATATGGCCGCAGAAGAGATGACATTTCCGCAGCGGGCGGCGAGCTGGCCGGCGCGGGTGAAGAATTATTTCGAAGAATTGCAGATGGAGATGCGCAAGGTCACCTGGCCGTCCTGGAAACAGGTGCGCTCCACGACGGCGGTGGTGATCGCCTTCGTTTTTCTGATTTCCGCGTACTTCTTCGTGGTGGACAACATTATCAGCCGCATCATTAACAAGCTTTTCGATACGTTTACGAAATGAAGGCATCCATGCCAGACGAGATTACCCCCGGGGAACAGGATCATTTGGACGGCGAAGCGCCGGAGGCGGCCGGGGCGGACCAGCCCGCCGCGCCCGAACAGCAGCCTTTGCCCGAAGAATCGACCAAAAAGTGGTTTATCATTCACACCTACTCGGGATTCGAGCAGAAAGTGGCGGATTCGCTGCGCAGCCGCGCGGAAGCCTTCGGATTTGCGAACCAGATCGGCCAGATCCTGATCCCGACCGAAGAGGTGGTTGAGCTGAGGGGCGGTAAGAAGGTCACCAGCAAGCGGCTGCTGTATCCGGGTTACGTGCTGGTCGAGATGGACATGAACGACGAGCTGTGGCACGCGGTGAAGGCCACGCCGCGGGTGACCGGCTTTGTGGGCGGCGGCAACATGCCGGTGCCGCTTTCCGCCGATGAGGTCAATTCGATTCTGTACCGGCAGGCGAGCTCGGCCGAGCGGCCGCGGCCCAAGCTTACGTTTGAAAAGAACGAAACGGTGCGCATCATCGACGGGCCGTTCAGCAATTTTTCCGGCAAGGTGGACGAGATCAATCCGGAGCGCAACACGCTGCGCGTGCTGGTGACCATTTTCGGCCGCGCGACGCCGGTGGAACTCGATTTTTTACAGGTGGAAAAAATTTAAACCATGGCGAAGAAAGTTACCGCGCAGGTGAAACTGCAAATCCCGGCAGGCAAGGCGACTCCGGCGCCGCCGGTGGGCACCGCTCTTGGCCCCCAGGGCGTAAATATTATGGAGTTTTGCAAGGCGTTCAACGCCAAGACGTCGGGCAAGGATCAGGAAGGCCTGATTATTCCGGTGGTGATCACCATTTACTCGGACCGCTCGTTCACCTTCATCACCAAAACGCCGCCGGTGCCGGTGCTGATCAAGCGCGCGGTGAACCTGGCCAAAGGCTCGGCGGAGCCGAACAAGAATCGCGTCGGCAAGATCACGCTGAAACAAGTCGAAGAGATCGCCAAGATCAAGATGCCGGACCTGAACTGTTTCTCGCTCGAAGCGGCGATGAATTCGGTGAAGGGCACGGCGCGGTCCATGGGCGTGGACGTCGTTTAGCGCCCGCGGCCTGACGCGCGAAAAAACACGTTAGTGTTACCATAGCCGCGATGAGGCTGTGTTTCTTTCTTCTTCCCGCGAGCGCCGCGATGGCGCAGGATGTCGTGCGCACCGCCGATCCGATCAAGCGCGGATTTCAGCTGAGCGATTTCCCGCGAACCGTCCAGGTATCGGCGAACGTTTACACCTACGAGGATTTTCATGCCGGCGCGGAAAAGTTCACCACCACGAATATGTTCGTCGTGACGAGCGAGGGCGTTCTGCTCTGCGACGCCCAGGGCAATCCCGAGGCGACGCGCAAGGAAGTGGAAGCAATCGCCAGGATCACCCCGCGGCCGATTAAATGGGTGGTGATCGCATCGGATCATGGCGATCATACCGGCGGCAATTCCTCCTTGCCCGCCGGCATCACGTATTTCATTCATCCCAATTCCAAGGCGATTCTCGACCGGCAGGCGGAGAACGCCAAGCGCCCGCCGAGCTGGAGGCTGCCGGCGGACGCGGTCCTGGTGCCGGATAAAAAAGATCTGAATCTCGGCGGCGAGCCGGTGCAGATTTTGTTTCTCGGGCGCGCGCACACCGGCGGGGATCTGAGCGTGTACCTGCCGCGGCAGAAGATTCTGTTCCTGAGCGAGACGTTTTTGAACCGTGTGTTTCCGGCGATGCGGTCGGCGTATCCGAGCGAGTGGCTGAAGGCGCTCGATCAGGCGGAGAAGATCGACGCGAACATTTATATTCCGGGACACGGGTTCACCGAAAAGGCCGCGGTATCAAAAGAAGAATTGCATGAGTATCATCGCGCGCTGAAAGCGGTGATCGATGAAGCGACGCGATTGTACAAAGCCGGCGTTCCCGTGGATGAAGCGGTGAAGCAGGCGAACTGGGGCGAATACGCCTCCTGGACGCTGGCGAGCTCGCAGGGACCGATCGCGGTCCGCAGAGTGTACGAAGAGTTGAGCGGAAAACTGCAATAGAAGGCGCCGTACAACAACTCGCGCCTTCAGCGTAAGCGGGGCGGCCGCGGCAGACCGCAACCGGCTCCGGAAGATTGGCCGCCGGGCGCGGCGGCCCAGGCTTAAAAATTCAGCTTCAGCGCGAGCTGCAAAATGCGGCCGGTGCTATCCACAGTGGAGGTGATCTGGCCGAAGTTCGAGTTGCTGATGTTGGCGTTCGGGTTGGAGAAGATCGGATTGTTGAAGATCTTGAACGCCTCGGCGCGGAACATAAGGTTGCCCTGCTCGCCCAATTTGCGAATCGGGAAAATCTTCGAAATCGCCAGGTCGAATCGCTCCGCTCCCGGGCCGCGGAGGATGTTGCGTCCCAGGCCGCCGAACAGCGAGCCCGCGCCGCTGTCGCCGCTCACGCCGTTGTTGCCGATCACGTAAGTGCCGCTTCCCGAGCCCTCCTGGGGCGTCAGTCCGGTCAGGATCGTTCCGGCGGGAAGATTGGGCACTACCGCGAAACAGGCCGCGTTCATATAGTCCTTGATGTTTTGCGTGACGGATCCGGGCGTTTTGATGGTGGAGCAGACGCCCGCGTTGGCGCGGATGGTGACCGAGCCGTTCAGGCCGGCCAGCCCGCCGCCGTTGGTGCTGGTGATCGAAAACGGCAGGCCTGACTGGATCGTCCAGACGCCGCCCAGACGCCAGTTGCCGATGGTCTGGCCGAGGACCCCGGTCTTCGGTCCGGGGAGATCCCACAGGCCGGTGAAAACGAAGCGGTGGGTGAGATCGAAATCGGAAACGCCGCGGTTGAGCGCGGGCACAAGCTGGTTGCCAGTGAAGCTGTCGAGGTCGGAACCGGTGGGTCCGGAGTCGTCGTCGGTGGACTTGGAAAAGGTATAGTCCATCTTGAATTGAAAACTCTTGGCGAAAGCGTGCCGGGCCTCGATCAGCAGGCCGTTGTAATGCGAATAACCCTCATTGGTGACCAGATTCAAGCCGGCCGGCGAGAATCCGGGGACGGGAACGCGAATTGAGGCGTTGGCGTTGGAGTTTTGCGTCACCGAATATCCGTTGGCGAATCCTGCGGCGGCGATGAGGGGGTTATTGTAGGTCATCGGATTGGACGAGTTCACCAGCAGCGCCTGATTCAAACTTGGCTCGACCAGAAGGTTCACGCCGCGCGAGCCGACGTAACCGGTTTCGAGCACCCACCCGGCGGGGAGCTGCGTCTGCACCGTGAAGTTATACTGCTGCACGTAGGGTGTAACCAGATTCCGCAGGAATCCATAGAGAGACTGGGAGACGGCGGTGGTGCCGTCCGGATTCACGAAAACCGGCGCGCCGGCCGCCGTGAATTTTCCGCTGAACTGGCCGATGGTGGGAAGAATCGGGAACTGGTTCGGCTGCGGCAAACCCGCCGGCCAGGGATTGGCGAGAACATCGCTGCCGACAACGGCGGTTCCAGAGGCGAGATACTGCTCCACCCACGGCGGCGAGGCGATGAGCTGCAAAAGCGTCTGGCCGGAGGTGCGGATGTAATAGACCCCGAATCCGCCGCGCAGCGCGATCTTGCCGTTGCCCAGAAGGTCGTAAGCCGCGCCGACGCGAGGAGCGAAGTTGGTGTTGTTGCTGTTGGTGAGCGTGGTATTGCTGACGCCCGGCGTGGCGAGCGGGCTCTTCAGGCTGGCCGGGGAAACAAAGCCGGCCAGCACGCAGCTTCCGCCTCCGGCGGCGACGCAAGCCGGAGTGATGCGGCTGGGATCGAAGTTGCCGACCTTGCCGTTCAAATCGTAGGGGAATCCCAGATAGTCGTAGCGCAGGCCGAGATTCAGCGTGAGCCGGCGGGTGATGCGATAATCATCCTGCGCGAAGCCCACCGCATCCTGCGCGCGGTAATTGCGCGGGAACGAACCGACGTCGATCTGAAGACGATTCGGCGTGCCGGTCAGAAACGACGCAAAGTTGGGGAAGCTTATGCTGCCGCGCGAGCCGTAATCGTTCTCGTAGTTCCAGCCGTAGCGCCGATTCTCGATACCCAGGCGCAGGGTGTGTTTCCCGCGGGTCCAGGAAACGGTATCGCCGATGGTGATGGTCGTCGTACCGCCGTGAGTGAAACTGTTCACGCCGATGCCGCCGAAGCTGAGCAGGCCGCTTACGGAAAACGCCGGGATCCCGGGGTAGGTTGCGGCGTCCCACTTCTGCTCGCCGATATCGCTGACCTTTACGTTTTCCACTCCTTCGTTGATCGACTTGATATTGGTGAAGCCGGCGCGAAACTCGTTCAGCAGCGACGGCGAGAAGGTTTCCGTGTCGGTGAGCGCCAGGTGGTTGTTCTTGGCCGGCGAGTTCAGCCCCTGGCCCAGGGTGACGCCGCCGCCGGTCGGATTGAATTGAGCGATGTCGGCGTAGAAGAACTGGCCGGCGAGATGATTGTTCCGGAACAGATTCCGGTCCACGGTCAGAGCTTCCTGATCTTCGTTGTAGATGGTCGGCTCGGAGATGACGATCGAGCCGATGCTTCCCGGGCCGGTGCAGTTCGGCACTCCAGCGCAGGTGCCGGAGGGGTAAAGCAGGCCGCCATAGGGACCCTTGGCGTTGAGAATATTGACGGCCACTGGATCGATGGCCGACGGATTGACGCCGAAAGCGGCGCCCAGAGTCGCCGCCGTGCGGACCGCGGGCAGCACCGGCTGCGAGCCGCTGATCAGGCTGGAGACGCCATTCTTCTGCCGCGTCCCCTGATAGGAAAAGAACCAGAACGTGTCTTTCAGCTTCGGCACCGGCCCGCCGACTTCGCCTCCGAACTGATTCTGCAACAGCACCGGCACGGGCTTGCCGGAGATATTGGCGAAGAAATCATTGGCGTTCATGTCGTTGCTTCGATAGAATTCGAACGCGCCGCCGTGAAACTTCTCGGTGCCGGAGCGCAGCACAACGTTGATATTGCCGCCGGAGGCGCGGCCCTGGCTCGCGTCGTACATGCTGGTGCTGACGCGGAATTCGCCCACCGCGTCGGGATTGGGAACCGGCACGCTCGCCAGGCTGTTGCTGCCGAAATTATTGGCGTCGATGCCGTCCAGCACGAAATTGTTGACGGTCGCGCGGGAGCCGGCGACGTCGAGAATCGGCGCTCCGCGGCCCACCGTGGCCGCGCTCTGGATCCGGGCCGCCGTGCCGGCCTGCATCGCCGTCAAATCCAGAAAATTGCGCGTCGGCAGCGGAATGTCGCGGATCTGCGTGCCGGTGATGACGTCGCCGGTGGTGGCCGTGCGCGTATCCACCGCGGTGAAGCTTTCGGTGACCTCGGCCACCGTGCTCACCTGTCCGACCTTTAGCTTCACCGAGGCGTTGGTGACCTTGGTCACATCCACCCGCACATCGTTGAGCTGCGCTGTTTCGAATCCTTGCGCGGTCACCTTGATCTGATAGTTGCCCGGCGCCACCAGCGGAAACACGAAGGTGCCGTCGTTTTGCGTGGTAGTCTGGCTGGTCGCGCCGGTATCGCGGTTGATGAGCTCGACCTGCGCTCCCGGAATTACCGCGTTCTGCGGATCGGTGACGGTGCCCTGAATGGCGCCGGTGGACGAACTGATCTGCGCGCGAGCCTGGTCCCAAACCACGGCCCACGCCGCCAACAAGCACAATGCGGCGATTCGCTTCTGGATTTTCATTTCCTCACACCCCTTCTCTGAGCGCCGCCCCTGCCGGCCGCGGCGCATTTTCGACAATGCGCAGATTCTACCACATTGAGTGCCGGGCGATCCGAGAAACAGTGGAAACTGCGCTAGCGGCCGGATTCCACGGCGGGATGGTGGATCGGAAGGACACAGCCCGCGCCCTCCGCTGTTCTGGATGCCCGGGATGCTAAGTTTGCATAAGGGAGGGCGACATGAAGGGTTTCAAGCAGTTCATGATGCGGGGCAACGTCGTCGATCTTGCCGTCGCGGTGGTGATGGGCGCCGCATTTGGAGCCGTGGTCACGGCCCTGGTCAAGGATCTGATCACGCCGCTGATCGCGGCGATTGTGGGCAAGCCCGATTTCTCGGCCATACAGTTTGAGATCAACTCCAGCAAGTTTCTCCTCGGGGACTTCGTCAACGCGCTGTTGTCGTTCCTGCTGGTCGCCGCGGCGGTCTATTTCTTCGTTGTGCTTCCGGCCAACGCGCTGCTGGCGAGAATGCGCCGCGGGGAAGCTCCTCCGGATCCGACGACGAAAGAATGCCCGGAGTGCCTGAGCGTGATTCCGATCGCCGCCCGGCGCTGCGCCTTCTGCACATCGCCCCTGCCGGAGTGAATCAGAAGGACAGGATGCGCTCGGCTTCCTGCGCGATGGTTTCGGTCTGCGGAAGCGTCTCCGCCTCCAGGACTGGGTGATAGCCGACCCAGGTGTCCAGCGCGGCGACGCGTCCGACCGGGGCGTCGAGCGAGGTGAACAGTTCACTGGCGATTCGCGCCGCGATCTCCGCGCCGAAGCCGAAGGAAAGCACGTCTTCGTGCGCGATCACCACGCGGCTGGTCTTTTCCACACTGGCGCGAATGGCGGCCCAGTCGTAGGGCGCCAGCGTGCGCAGGTCGAGAATCTCGATGGTCGTGCCGGGACGGCGCTGCTCGATCTGGGTGGCGGCCTGAAGCGATTTCTGCACCAGCGCGCCGTACGTCACGATGGTCAGATGCGCGCCGGGCTTCACCAGCCGGGCCTTGCCAAACGGGATCGTAAAATCGGGGCCGGGGTGCGGGCTGCGGTTGTACGGCTCGCGGTAAAGGCGCTTATGTTCGAGGAACATCACCGGATCGTCGCAGCGGATGGCGGTGCGCAGCAGCCCGCAGGCGTCCAGCGCGTTGGAGGGAAACACGACCCGCAGTCCGGGAATGTGAGTGAAAATGGATTCGCCGCACTGGCTGTGATAAATGGCGCCGCCGTTCAGATAGCCTCCGATGGCGACCCGGATCACCACCGGCGCGGACCAGGCGTTATTCGAGCGCCAGCGAACCGTCGCCAGTTCATCCCGGATCTGCATCATCGCGGGCCAAATATAGTCGAAAAACTGAATTTCAGGAACCGGCTTCAGCCCGCGCTCGGCCATGCCGATGGCGCGGCCGACAATGCCGGCTTCGGCCAGCGGGGTGTTGAAGCAGCGCTGCGCGCCAAAAACAATTTGCAGCCCCTGTGTCGCCTTGAACACGCCGCCCTTGCCTTTGACTTCGGCCAGGTTGGCCTCGCGGCTGGCGTCGGCGACGTCTTCTCCGAACACCACGATACGCTCGTTGCGGCGCATCTCTTCGTGCAGGGTAAGATTGATCTCATCGACCATGGTGCGCGGCGGGCCGGAGAACTGGGGCTCGGATTCGAATTCCTCCGAGGTCGGGTCGACGCGGTCGGAATAAAGATAGCGCAGGGAAGAGCCCTTTTCGGGTGGCGCGGCTTTGAGCGCGCGCTCGGTCGCCTCCTGCACATCGACATCGACTTCGTGGGTGAGCAGCTCGACGCCATGCCGGTCCAGAAAACCCTCCGAGATGAGCCACTCGGGATAGCGCACGATGTGGTCGCGGGCCGCTTCGGCCTCGCGCTCAGCCTTGGTCTTGTACAGCTTTTCATCGTCGGAAAGCGAGTGGCTGTAGGGCCGGATACAGGTGGCATGCACCAGAACCGGGCTGCGGCGGGAGCGGCACCAGGCGACCGCCTCGGACATGGTGGCGTAGGAGGCCACCAGGTCCGTCCCGTCGCAACGGAGAACCTTCAGATCCGGAAAGCCGGAGACGAGCTTGGAAATATCGCCGCCGGCAGTCTGTTTTTCCACCGGAACCGAAATCGCGTAACCGTTGTCTTCCACCAGATAAATGATGGGAAGACGCTCCAGGCAGGAGATGTTCAGCGACTCCCAAAATTCGCCTTCGCTGGTGGCGCCGTCGCCGGTGGTGACAAGGGTGACCGCGTCCGAATGGGGATCCAGGCGGCGGTTGGCGTCCGCGCATCCAACGGCTTGCAGAAATTGCGTTCCGGTCGGCGACGACGCGGTGACGATGTTGAGCCGTTTCGAGCCCCAATGCGACGGCATCTGGCGCCCGCCGGAAGCGGGATCGGCCGCCGCGCCGACAGCGCCCTGCATCATCTCTTCGGCGGTGACGCCGAGCGCCAGACACATGGCGCGGTCGCGGTAGTAGAGATAAAACCAGTCATGGCCGGGGCGCATGGCCAGACCCGCGGCGCAGGAGATCGCTTCGTGCCCGGCTCCGCTGATCTGGAAAAAAATCTTGTTCTGGCGCTTCAACAGAATCTCCCGGTCATCGAGGCGGCGGGACAGATACATGATTCTGAAAGCGCGGATGAGCTCTTCGCGTCCGAGGCTGGCCGGCTGGACGGAGGTGGTTGTGCTGGTAAGCATGTGCCGATCTCAGTTTATCAAGGGATGAAGGAAACCGAAACCTGACCGGCGCGGATTTTCCTCCGCGGCGGGCTTTGCGGGCCGCCCTCCCTAGAACGAAAAGGTGAGCTGGCCTTCGAAGGTTCGCGGCGTCACGAAATGCGTGCCGCTGAAGGTGGACAGGAAGTTGTAAAGCGCGTCCACGTTGGTCAGATTCGTAATGGTCAACTGCAACTTCACATGCAGACGCTCGCGCGTGTACAGATTGTCCGTGCCGACCCCCAGATCCAGCAGATTGCGCGGAGCCACTCGCGTCGGATTGTGATCGGGATTGTAGGTTCCCGGGGCGGGAATCACCAGGCGGGCGGCGCCAAAGGCCGCATCGCAGGAGGTGATGGGGTGATTCAGCGCGGCCACCTGCGCTCCGCAATAGAACCCCACCGCCGCCTGCTGATCCGCGTCGAGCGCCAGCAGATCGGCGAGGCCGGTCACCGCCCCCGCCACCTCGCCGCTGTCGTAGCGCCAGGTCAGCGCGATCCACGGCTTTTTCTTCACCGGAGCTTCATAGCGAAGATAGGTGGTCTGCTGGAAGGCCTGGTCGTGATCGATGCGGAACACGCTCGTGTTTACCGGCGAATTGAAAATTAATCCTCCCGTTTCGGGCGGAAAATACCGCGCGCGCGTGTGACCGAAGGACATGAATCCGCTGAATCCATGGGTGGGCGTCAAGTTGACGCGCCCGTCGACGCCGTCGATCTTGGACTTGTACCAGGAGATGGGAAATACCAGCGGCGTATCGAGCAGGGTGTCGAAATCGAACGCTCCGTGCGTATATTTCCAGAAATAATCCGACGAAATGACGATCTTTTTGCCGATGCTCTGCTCCAGGCCCACGTTGTACTGATCACGGCGGCCGGGTTTGAGCGGCGTTTGCCCGTAGGCGCCCAGCGCATTGGCGGCCAGCCCTCCGACGCCCGTTTCGCTCGAAAGAATCAGATTTTCGTTGTACGGCGTTTCGAGGGTGTGCGAATATCCGGCGCGAAACACCGTTCCGGTGCGCTTCACATGATAGGCGGCGCCGCCGCGCGGCTCAAACGCGTTTGCGTGCGAGATGCCGCGGTAAAAGTCGGCGCGCACGCCGCCATTCAGCGTCCAGTGGGCGAGCGTCAGCGAATCCTGCGCGTACCAGGAATATTCGTCGATGTTGGCGCCTCCGGCAAAGGCCAGGTAATGGCCGCCTTCGGTCAGATCGAAGGGAACCAGGCCGGGCTGCGTGGCCGGATCGATGAATCCGGGCTGCGTAATCGCGAACCGGAAGTCCTCGTGCAGCGCCGTGCGCTCGATCTGAACTCCGGTTTTGAAGTTATTGGCGGCCTTCACCCAGCTCACGTCGCCGCGCGAGCCGAAATTTTTCAGCCAGCGTTTCTCGCCGATCGTCGCCGGCTGATCGTTAAACGGATCGCGGCTGGGATCATAGTTGACGAAATCCTCCCGGAGGTAGGGATTAAGGGTGAGCACCATGGAGGGGCTGAAGGTGTGGACCCAGTTGGGCGCGATGCTGAAGGTTTGCGTCAACTGCCGCTGATCCTGGCCGGCGCTCTGTTGATCGTAGGTGTTCGGAATCTGGAACCAGTTGCGCGCCAAAAACAGATTGACGTGCGCCGAATCGTTCTGCCCCGGCTGATAATCGAGGCGCGAAAAAATCGTTTCGCTGTTGCCGATATCGTGCATCGGATCGAGCTCCGGCGTGTCCAGAAAGCGGCCGGTGCGATTGGAGTCGGCGGCGATGAAGAATCCGAATCGCTTCAGTCCGAAGCCATAGTCGAAATCCTCGCCATAGGATCCGAACGTGCCGTAGTGCAGCGTCAGATCGCCGAAGGGATGGTCGGAGCCGAGGCCGGAGCGGGTCACCGCCGTCGCCACCAGGCTGGTCTTATCGCCGAATTCCGCGCTGGGCGTCGAGGTGGTCAGTTCCATCGACTGGATCGCGTTCATCGGGATCTGCGTCGAAAATTGTTTGGACTGCTGATCCGTAATCGGCTGGCCATCCACGTACAACGAACTCTGGGCGTGATCGCCCAGAGGATGATAAAAACCGTTGGAATCGGCGACGACCCCGGGACTGGCCAGCGTGATCAGGTCCGCCATGCCGGAGCCGGCCGACAGCGGCATCTTATTAAACAGGTTCGCGTCCATGTCGGTGTGCGAGGAGGGGACGGTCTCCAGCAAATCCTGGCCGGTTGCTTCCACGTTCACCTGCGTGGTTTCTCCGGCCAGCTCCAGCTTGAACGTGATGGTCACCGGAACGCTGCTGCGCACTTCGACGTCCTGCGATTTGGGGCTGAATCCCTGCGCCGTGACCTGAACGTGATACGGATTCGGCGGGATGTTGTGGAACGCGAACGCCCCATCCTCGCCGGTGGTCACCGTGCGGGTATAGCCGGAAACCGGATTGGATAACGTTACGGTCGCCGAAGGGACCAGCGCGCCGCTCGGATCGGTCACCGTGCCTTCAACGGTTCCCGCTCCGGTGGAGACTTGAGCGAAGCCGCGCGCGGCGCAGAGCAGGGCGGCGAAAACGCACCAACGTACAAACACGCCATCTATTTTGCCGAAGCGGGAGGCCAAGCTCCTACCCAAATCGGATGAGCGGGCCCAGATCCGTGATCAGCGGGCGCCAGACGGCGGCCAGCGGGACCGCCGCGGGGCGGCGCCGGCGCATGGGAAAATGGCTTCTTGAGCACTTTCTGGATCAAAAATTTCGGCTGCCGCGCCTCACAAGCCGACGGCGCGGCGCTTGCAGCCGGCCTGGCGGCGCGCGGGCTCTCTTCGGTCAGCGATTTTCGCCAGGCCGAAGTGGTCGTGTTGAACACATGCACGGTCACCTCCACGGCCGATGAGGAGGTGCGGCAGATGATCCGCCGGATTCACCGGCAGAGCCCGTCGGCGCGGATCGTGGTGACCGGATGCTACGCCCAGCGCGCGCCGGAAGAGATCGCGGCGATGGACGGCGTGGCGCTGGTGGCGGGAAATTCGCATAAAACGAAGATTCCCGAGCTTGTTTTTGCCGATTATCACGGCGAAATTGCGGTCGGAGATATTTTCGATCAGAGGGATTTTCTTTCGGCGCCGGTCGAGGATGCCGCCGGGGACCGCACCCGGCCCAATTTAAAGATTCAGGACGGCTGCAACCATCGCTGCTCCTTCTGCATTATTCCTTACGTACGCGGCCGCAGCCGCAGCGCGCCGGCCGAAAGCGTGATCAGCCAGGTTCGCGCGCTGGCGGAAAAATACCGCGAGGTCGTGCTCAGCGGAATCAATCTGGGGCGCTGGGGGCGCGATCTTCCCGGCCGCACGCGGCTGGTGGATCTGATTCGCCGGATTTTGGAGGAGACCGGCGTCGAACGGCTGCGGCTCAGCTCGGTGGAGCCGATGGATCTTTCCGACGAACTGCTGGGCCTGATGGCCGAATCGGATCGAATCGCGAAACACGTTCACGCTCCGCTGCAATCCGGCTGCGATGCGGTTCTGCGGCGGATGCGCCGCAAGTACCGCCGGCGCCATTACGAGGACCGCATTCACACGGCCCGGTCGCTGATGCCGGACTGCGCGGTGGGCGCCGACGTGATGACCGGCTTCCCCGGCGAAACCGACGCCGAGTTTGCCGAATCGCTCGCCTTTATCGACGCGCTGCCTTTCACGTATCTGCACGTGTTCACATATTCGGAGCGGCCGGGCACGCCCGCGGCATCCATGCCTCAAGTTCCGATCGAAATACGAAAAGAACGGACGCGCATCTTGCGCGAACTTGCTTCGCGCAAGAACCTGGAGTTCCGCCGGGCCATGGTCGGACGCGTACTTTCCGCGGTGACGCTCGAGGAGGGCACAGCGGCGCTGAGCGAAAATTATCTGAAGATCACGCTGGCCGCGCCGCGGCCGGCAAACCGCCTCATCGACGTGCGCATCGGCGGCATCGCGGGCGACCGGCTGACGGAAGCCGGCGCGCTGGCAGTGCTTCACTAATCCTGCTCGTCGTACTCTTCGTCGTCATCCAAATCGCCGTCGCCTGCGAGTCCCTCCGGGCCGGGTTCTTCCACATCCCAGTCGTCCAGATCATCTTCCTCCCGGTCTCCCGCCTGGTGGAGGTTTTCCTCCACGCTCCCCAATTGCCGGCGAATCTCGGGCACTTTGGCCATAGCATTATCCCCTTTCGGGACGGATGGACAATAGTGAGACCTGCGCGGCGGCGGCGTGTTTCGCGCCGCCGGCATTTAACCGCTTCGCGGAGCCGACACGCATGCCGCTCTTCCGGACGGCGATAAGCTGGAATCAGGAGAAGTTATGGCGGAAAAGATCGATCCGGTCGAAGAGGCATCGGAAGAATCGTTCCCGGCCAGCGATGCGCCTTCCTGGACGGTGCGGGATGCTCCGGAAGCGGCGGTAATTCATAACTCCGCCGGGCGCCGGTTTGAAGTATCCATGCACGGGGGAAGGGCGTTTCTCGATTATCAGCTCGCCGGAGGCGAGCTCACGCTCCGCCACACCGAAGTGCCGCCGGAGCTGCGCGGGCGCGGCGCGGGAGGAGCGCTGGTTCAAGCGGCGCTTGATTTTGCGCGGCGCGAAAAGCTGAAAGTGATCGCCGCCTGCCCGTTCGCGCGCGCCTGTCTCCAGCGCCAGCCCCCGCCTCCCGGTGTGGATATAATTACGGCGTGATGCCTCGAACGGCCGCGCTGTTGCTTGCTTCCCTGACGCTTTTTGCCTCCGATTTGGCGCGGGAGGGAGTGCGATGGTGGTCGCACGTTCAGGTTCTGGCCGACGACAAGATGGAGGGCCGCAATACGGGCAGCGAAGGCCATCGCAAGGCGGCCCGCTTCGTCTCCACCGAGTTCGAACGCGCGGGGCTGAAGCCGGCGGGAACCTCCGGCTATATCCAGCCGATCGAATTCGGCGTGCGCAAACTCGATGAGCCCGCCTCCAGCCTGGCGATCGTCCGCAAGGGCGCAGTGACTCCGCTGGTGCTGGGCGACGATGCCTCTTTCAGCTTGCGCGCGGATCTGGCGCCCGACGTGGATGCACCGGCGGTGTTTGTCGGCTTCGGCCTGGTGGTGCCCGAAAAGGGAATCGACGATCTGGCCGGACTCGACCTGAAGGGCAAGATCGCTGTTTTTCTGACCGGCGGGCCCTCCTCGATTCCGAGCGCGCTCAAGGCGCACTACTCCTCCGCCGCGGAGCGATGGAAAGCGATGCAGAAGGCCGGCGCGATCGGCCTGGCGTCGATTCCGAATCCGCGATCGATGGATATTCCGTGGGAGCGGGCGCGGCTGGCGCGTTTGAATCCGACGATGAGCCTGGCCGATGAATCCGCGTCGGAATCGCGCGGCGAGCAGTTCGCGATCAACGTGAATCCGGCGCGAGCCGAGAAGCTTTTCGCCGGCTCCGGCCATAGTTTCGCGGAAATTTTGAAGCTGGCCGACGCGGACCAGAAGCTGCCGCGGTTCCCGCTCGGCTTGAATTTCCGGGCGCACGTCAAAATCGATCGATCGCGCGTCGAATCGCAAAACGTCGTCGGGCTGCGGCCTGGCGAGGACCCGGCGCTCAAGAACGAGTACGTGATTTTTTCCGCGCACCTGGATCACCTGGGCGTGGGCGAGCCGATCCATGGCGACCGGATTTACAACGGCGCCATGGACGACGCTTCCGGCGTCGCGTCGCTGATCGAGATTGCGACATTAATGAAGGAAGCGAATGCGCACCTGAAGCGCAGCGTCCTTTTTCTGGCGGTTACCGGCGAGGAGAAAGGCGAGCAGGGGTCGCTCTATTTCGCCACTCACCCGACCGTGCCGAAGTCCGCGATTGTCGCCGATATAAATATGGACATGTTCCTGCCGCTGTTTCCGCTGAAATATCTGGAGGTGCAAGGTCTGGCGGAATCGACGCTGGGCGATGACATTCGGGCGGTTTGCGAAAAAGCCGGCGTCCAGGTGCAAGCCGATAAGGAACCGGATAAGAACCGTTTTATCCGCAGCGATCAGTACAGCTTCATCAAGCAAGGCGTTCCGGCTCTGGCGTTCAAATTCGGCTGGATCCCCGGCAGTCCGGAGGAAAAAACGTTTCAGGACTGGATCAAATATCGCTACCATGCTCCATCCGACGATTTGAGCCAGCCCGTGGACAAGACCGCGGCCGCGCAGTTCAATCGCATTCTGCTCGATTTGGGCGAGCGGGTGGCGAACGCCAAGGACCGCCCGCGCTGGAAGCCGGACAGCTTTTTCCGGCGGTTCGCCAGTGAGTAATTCCGCGGCCGCTGTTTTTGCGGCCGAAGACGGCGGCGCAGTTTTTCATGGCCAGCGCTGGCGGCGCAGTCCCGGATCGAGCGGCGTCACCGCGCGGCCTGAGGGAAGACCAGCGGCGTGTCCACAGGGAGCTTGAGCAACTCCTGGTACAACGCCCGATACCGGCCGGACATAAGTTCTTGAGTATGGCCGGTCCGGAACAGGCGCAGGGCGCTGGCGGCCTTTTCGGCGGCCAGCCGCGGATCGCTCATCAGAGCTCCCATCGCCTCGGCCAGCGCTGCGGCGTTCTTCACGGGCACAATCAAGGCTCCCTCGCCATGGGCGACCGGTTCCAGATTGCCGCCGATGGAGGTCGCCACCACCGGCTTTCCCGCCGACATCGCCTCCAACAGCGAAATAGACATGCCTTCGTGCAGGCTTGGCAGAACGACAATGTCGGCCGCGTTCAATAAATCCGGTATGTCGTTCCGGAAGCCGGCGAAAAGCACCGTGCCGCTGAGTTGGGCGCGCATGACTCGCCGTTCAAGCGCGGGGCGAAGCGGGCCATCGCCCGCCAGCACCACGCGAAACGGCCGATCGGGGAATCGCGGGCGCAGCAAAGCGGCGGCGTCGATGAGGTATTCGAGCCCCTTGCCATGAAACAAGCGTCCGGGAGTGAGAAACACCGTTTCAGCCCCGGAGATTTGCAGCTCATCGCGAACCTGCCGCGCGTCCCTGCGGATCAGCCGCTGAACGTCGGGAATTCCGTTGGGAATCGCGACGATCTTTTCGGGTCCGCCGATCTTCCACCGCAATCCCCAGTCGCGATGATAGTGGCTCACCGTGACAATGCGATGGCAGCAGCGCGCGGCATATTGTTCCAGCGTGCGCCAAACCAGCGACGACACCGCGCCCGACTCTTCGTGAAACGGGAAACTGTGCGCCGTATGGACAATGGCCGGAATCCCCGCGCGAAATGCGGCAAGGCGGCCTACAAATCCCGCCTTCGAGGTGTGAGTATGCACCAGGTCGTAGGGATTCGCTTTCAGAAAGCGATACAGCTTATGAAGCCCGCGCAGATCGCGCCAGGGGCGGATATCCCGCCAGATCACGTTTAAATCCACGACGCCCATGCCGCGCGACCGGAACATCTTCTGGCAAACCGGATCGGTCGCCAGAACGTCGACCTGCCATCCGGCCTCCTGCGCCATTTCGGCGAGCGCCACAATAATGCTTCCTCCGCCGCCCCACTTCGAATCCCCGAGGATGTGCAGAATTCTCATATCAGGAAAACGCCGGAATGGAAGCCGGCTTGGCCGGCTCGGGCGCGGGCATGGAAGCGCGCGCGGCGCCTGCCTTGGCCCTCTTCCAGCGCTCGCTTGGGCGATACTCCGGAACCAGGTCCTGAATGTGCTCGACGATGGCTGTTTCCGCCCGCTGATCGGTCAGGCGGCGAAGCTCGGCCAGCCAGGATACGATCGAGCTCCACTCCGGCGGGGTCTGGCGGAAGATTTTGATTTTTTGATGACCGGTCGGCAGAACTTTTTCGGCCGGCAGGTTCGTTTCTTCGAAAAGCTTTTCGCCGGGGCGCAGGCCGGTGAAGCGAATATCAATATCCTGATACGGAACAAGCCCGGCCAGGCGGATCATGTTGATGGCCAGGTCGAGCACCCGCACCGGCTCGCCCATATCCAGAACGAAAATCTCCGATCCTTTGCCCATGGCGTGCGCGCACAGCACCAGGGAGACCGCTTCCGAGGCGGTCATGAAATAGCGCTGGACGTCGGGATGAGTGACTTTCACCGGCCCGCCGCACTGGATCTGCTGCTGGAAAATCGGCACCACGCTGCCGTTGCTGCCCAGCACGTTTCCGAAGCGCACGGAAACGCACTTGGTATTCCGCCCTTCGCGCGAGGAGGCCGAAGCGGAGACGATCATTTCGCAGACCCGCTTGGTGGCGCCCATCACGTTGGTCGGATTCACCGCCTTGTCCGAAGAGATCATCAGAAAGTTCGGGACGCGATACTGCTGGACGGTTTGAATCAGATTGAGCGTTCCAAAAATGTTGTTGTGCACCGCCTCCAGAACATGCGTCTCCATCATCGGGACGTGTTTATACGCCGCGGCGTGAAACACCGAGTCGACCGGGCACTGGCCGAAGACCTGATCCAGACGTTCGCGGTCGCGAATGTCGCCAAGCGCGGGAACAAAGTCGAGCTCCGGATATTTGTCGCGCAGCTCGCACTCGATGCGGAACAGATCGCTCTCGGCCTGATCGAAGGCGATCAATCGCGACGGATGGAAGCGCGCGATCTGCCGGCAGAGCTCGGATCCGATCGAACCCGCGGCTCCGGTGACCAGCACGCACTGTCCGGCCAGACGCTCGCGCACCGGCGCTTCGTCCAGTTGCACGGCGGGCCGGCCGAGCAGGTCAGTCACCGCCACGTCGCGGATCTGTTCGGCGAGCACCTTGCGATTCAACAGATCGCCCAGGCCGGGAATGGTTTTGCAGGGAATGTGCGCGGCCTGGCAGTTCGCCACCGCTTCCCGCCGCTCGCGCCCGCTGGCCGATGGCATCGCGATCACGATCTCCTCCACGCGCGCCCGGTGGCGGTTCAGATGGGCGACGATGGAGGCGGCCTGGCGCCCGCAGCCGAGAACGCGCACGCCCATCAGCGCCGCGCCGCGCTTCGACTCATCATCGTCGAGAAATCCGACAACGTGATAGCCCAGAGATTTGTTTCCCCGAATCTCGCGCAGCAGCGTTGCGCCCGCCTCGCCCGCTCCGTAAATCAGGATATTCTTCCGCTTCTGCCCGGGCGTGCGCCGTCCCGCCGAGTCCAGGTAAAAACGTCCGGCATAGCGCAGGACCAGCGTGGAAAGACAGCAGACCAGAAAGTCGATCACGCAGATGGAGCGGGAAAAACCGCCGGGAAAGTACAGGCTCGTGAGCAGCGCCACAACCAGGGTGAACACCGCCGAAGCCAGCAGGTTGATCATCAGCAGCCGCCGCAGATCGCACAGCTCGGCAAACATCCATAGGCTGCGGTGCAATCCGGCGAGATAAAAGACCGGCGCTTTGGCCGCCGCCGCGGCGATCAGCATCATCGCCAGAATGACCAAGACCCGCCGCGGGATGGCAAAGTCAAAGCGCAGCTCGAAGGCCGCCAGGCAGGAGAACAAAACCGCCGCCAGGTAGCCGATCGCCGCCCCGAATTTAGAGACCCGGTGAGTACTCATAATCTTGGTGGACCATCATTGTTCCGATGCCGCGGTGGACTGAAGGGTGCGCGCCGGCGCACGCGAGGAACGCGCCAGATCCTTTACCGTGTTGGCGACGTAGAGAACCTGCTCCTCGGTCATCGCCGGATAAAGAGGCAGCGACACCAGACGCGGGTACAGCTCCAGCGCGCGGCGGCATGGCTGCTCGCCGAGCGACATCTTTCCGAAATACGGATGCCTCGGAATCGGGATGAAATGAACGCTGGCGCCAATGCCGCGCCGCCGCAGATCCTCGATGAACTCGTAGCGGTCGATGCGCAGCCGGTCCAGATTCAGCCGGAGCATGTACAGATGCCAGGCGTGGCGCGAGCCGGGGCGATCCGGCGGGATCTCCACCTCGGCGACCTCCCCCAGCACGCGATTGTAGATTTCCGCGTAACGCCGCCGCGCCGCGATGAACGATTCCAGCTTCCTCAACTGATGAATGCCGATGGCGGATTGCAGATCCGAAAGGTTGTATTTAAAGCCCCGCGCCACCACCTCGTAGTACCAGCTCCCGTGCTCGGTGTAGCGGTTCCAGGCATCGCGGCTCATTCCATGCAGCGTCAGCATGCGCATGGTGTGGGCCAGCTCCTTGCTGCCGGTGGTGATCATGCCGCCTTCGCCGGTGGTCAGATTCTTGGTCGCGTAGAAGCTGAACACCACCGCGTCGCTGGCCCGCTCGTTCTCCTGGCGCGGAGAAGCGCCGATCGGAACGCCTTCGTAGTGCGCGCCCGCGGCGTGCGCCGCGTCCTCAATGACGAATAATCCATGCTGGCGCGCCAGCTCCCAGATCGGGCCCATCTGGCAAGGCAGGCCGGCCAGATGTACCGGAAGGATCGCGCGCGTGCGCGGAGTGATCGCCCTGGCGACCTGCTCCGGATCGACATTGCCATCCGGTCCGACGTCGGCGAGAATCGGCTTGGCCCCGACATGCAGAATCGTGTGCACCGTCGAACAAAACGTCAGCGGTGTCGTGATCACCTCATCGCCTTCGCCGATGCCCAGCGCCGCCAGCGCGACATGCAGCCCCGCGGTGGCCGAATTTACAGCGACCGCGCAGCGCGCGTTCACGTACCGCGCGAAGTCCTCTTCAAATTGCGCTGTGCGCGGTCCCGTGGTCAGCCAGCCGGAGCGGAGGGTTGCCTCCACTTCTCGAATTTCTTCCTCTCCGATCGACGGCCGGTGAAAGGCAATGAAAGCGGGATCCGCGGAAATTCGGTTACCCATAGATGGCGCTCCTTAGTGAGGATGCAAAACGTGCCGGAAAAACCAGGCGGGGCCGGCGCTCGCGCCGGGCGGCGGAATAACTGGCGGCGATTAAGGCGAACGTCATCCACCAGTGCCGCTGATAAAACGCTTCGATGCCCAGCGACATGCTGGTCATCAGGAGCAGGCCCAGAATCAACCCGAAAACGACCGGTTTTTCGCTCCGCGGCGCCAGACGATAAGCGGCGCGGGCGCGCAGCGCGAACGACAGCAGGAATCCTCCAAAGACGGTGAACCCGATCAGGCCGAACTCCGTCAAAAACCAGATCGGGGAGTTGTGGATGATGGTCTGCTGCTGCTGGTAGAACGAGCCTAGGCCGATTCCAAAAAACGGGTGATGCACGAAATCCGCCAGGCCGGAGGAAACCAGATCGAAGCGCGATCTCCCCGCGCCGGTGTCCACCTCGGGGCGGAACGCCAGGTGTTCAAAGAGCGATAACGACTGCCGCCCCATGACGACCATCGTCACGGCCGCGCCGCACAACAGCAGGAACAGCGCGCGCATCGCCGTCGCGAATCGGGTGAAGAACAGAAACACGAACACGATCGCCAGACTGATCCAGGAGGTCCGCGAGAAGGAGACCAAAACTCCGGCGGCCAGCGTCAGCCGCGCGAAAATCAGAAACGTTTTCCGGAACAGCGGCTGTCCCGAGGAACAGGCGCCTTCGCACATCACCAGCGTGCTGGCCACCAGACCGCCGTAGGCGTTGGCGTCGCCCATCAATCCGGCCAGGCGCAGGCCGTTGTCGGCCACGAACGGAGAATCGATGCCGAAGCGCGTCGACGCAACCCAGGCAAGCACTCCCACGATGTTCTGCGCGACCACGCTCACAATGAACGCCCGCATCACCATGCGGATGCTGTGCCAGTTCCGGGCCGCCGAGGTCAGAAACGCATAGGCGAGAAAAAGAATGAACAGCCCGATGTCCTTATTCAGGTAAACGTAGCGCGGGAGGCTGCCCTCGCGGACCGCCACCGAGAGCGTGCTCGCCGCAAACAGCGCCAGCAGCGCGTACTGCCACGGCGACCACAGTTCGCGGCGGTAGCGCAGGTTCGGAAACTCCAGCACCGCGATCAGCACCAGGATAATGTCCGAAGCGGAATAGGAGATCATCTCCGCCGAGCCCTGGTACTGATAGGGAAGAAGCGCGGCCCAGATCATCAACAGCCTGGTCATCCAGGTCAGGCGCGGCGTGCGTTCCGCCGCTTGCGCCGGCAGCCAGGGCATCGGCGCATTCATCGCGGTCATAGGCCCGAACCCCAGGAGTCCGTCAGCGCTGGCAGCACCGCCTCGCTTCCGCCCGGGCTCAGGCACACGCGGCCGACCAGCACC
Organism: Terriglobia bacterium; assembly: GCA_021324615.1. Taxonomy (GTDB): domain Bacteria; phylum Acidobacteriota; class Terriglobia; order Bryobacterales; family Bryobacteraceae; genus Palsa-187. The sequence goes on from JAJPIT010000044.1 coordinate 21,251, forward strand.
GCCGCGATGGCCATGTGCAGCGCCGAGGCGATCAGCGGCGCGGCCGCCGCGCCCGCCAGCCCGAAGCGCGGGACCAGAATCGCGCAGGCCATGGCGTTGGTGGCCACCACCGCGGCGAACATCGGCACCTGAACGCGGAATCTCTTCGAGCTATCCAGGCCTCCCATCAGCAGCGAGGCCACCGCGCTGCATCCGCTGGCCGCCGTCAGCCATACCAGCACTCCCGCGTACGGCGCATAGTCCGCTCCATAAAGAACCAGCAGCACCTGCGGGCCGAGCCACACGATGCCGAGCGTCGCCAGCACGCCCAGTCCCGCCGCCATCCCGCCCATCTTCACCAGCAGGGACTGGAACGCGCCCATTTTGCCGTTCACGTAATAGCGCGCCAGCTTCGGCACCGCCGCGGCGCGCATCGCGTCGGCCACCGTGCTGATGGCGGTCATGGTGTAGGCCATGATCGAAAACACGCCGAGGTCGGTTTCCCCCATCGCCGATTGCACGAAGTAGCGCGGAACGTTCATGTTCAGCGACGCCAGCGTCATCACGATGCCCAACGGAAAGGCGATCCGCGCCAGCGTCCACTGCCGGGAAAACGTGTAGCGGGGGCGCAGCAGCTTCCAGCGGCCGATCCAGCCCAGGGCCGGCTCTCCGGCCGCCAGAAAGCGCTGCCCGCGCCGCGCATCGAACAGCAGCAGCGAGATGAACCAGGCCAGCGCCATCGCGCTCACGCCCCACAAAACGTCGCGCGTGAAGTACAGCGCGGCGCTCATCGCGGCCACGCTCAGCGCGCCGCGGATCATCATCGACGTGCCGGTCTGATCCAGGTGATCGTGCAACTGGAACAGGCCGTAGAAGACGTCGCTCATCGATTCGATGGATTTGGCCGCCGCCACCGCGATCACCACCAGCATGGTTTTGGGCTCGTGCGAGATCACCGCGGCGATGGCGGCGATGACGAAAAAGGCGAGCGTCGTCGTTACCGTGCGCAGCCCCAGATATTCGGAGAAGCGATAGGCGCGATGCACGTCGGTCGCCTGCACGACCTTCAATTGCAGATTCGCCAGCATGATGACCGGCGTCGAAATCGCCAGCCCCAGCGAAAACTGCCCCACCATCAGCGGGGTGGTCCGCTTGGCCAGTACGATAATGATCGCCCACTGGCAAAGCGCGTAGAAGATGTTTCCCGCCAGCGTCCACAGAAAGTTCCGCCGGAGGGACAACCCCGCGCCCGCCGCCAGCGGAGTTTCCACCGAAGCCGTCATGAGTTTCGCGGGACTCCGTGCGCCAGCACCACTTGCGTTTCCTGTGCCGCGTAGCCGTACCGGCCGCGGTAGGCGTAGTCTCCGTAGGCCCCCGCCGACTTCGGATTCCAGTCGTTCAGGATGGTCCCCAGAATCGGAATGCGATCCCGCATCAGTTGATCCACCACCGCCAGCGCCGTGCGCCGGTCGGTTTGATTGGCGCGGAACACCACAATGACACCGTCGCTGCTGCGGGCCATCACCCGCGCGTCGGCGAACTCCAGCGTCGGCGGCGCGTCGATGATGACATGGTCGAACTCCTCCCGCAGCCGGTCCAGCAGGCGAACCACGCGCGGGGAATAAAGATAATTGAAGATGCCGTCCGGGCAGGGGCCGCTCGGCAGCAGAAACAGATTCGGAATCGAGGTCCGCTGCACCAGTTGGTCCATCGGAAGGTCGAGCACTGACTCCCTTTCGCACAGCAGGTCGCTCAATCCCGAAGAGTTCGCCACGTCGAAGATGTCGTGCAGCCGCGGCCGCCGCAAATCTCCGTCGATCAGCAGAACGCGGTGCTTGATCTCGGCCAGAGCGATCGCCAGATTGCTCGACACCGTGGTTTTCCCCTCGCCCGGCCGCGGGCTGGTCACCACCAGCACGCGCGGGCTTTCGCCGTTGCGGGCCGGCAGCAGGATCGACGCCAGCACCGCACGGAAAGACTCTGAAAATTCGGAATCCTTCTGTTCCCAGGCGATGCGCTCCACCCGCGCGTCCTTGCCCGCGGAGCGAAGCAGCCGCGCGCCGGCCGGGCCCAGCCGCGGCGCCGGCGGAATGGCGCCCAGCTCCGCCAGCAGCGGGCTGATCGCGACCATCTCGCCCGGCGAGCGGATGCTGCGGTTGCTCTGTTCCAGCAGCATCGCGCATCCGATCCCGCAGATCATTCCGGCGAACAAGCCGATGGCGATATTCAACGGCGGGTTCGGCTTATAGGGCGTCGCCGGCGGCTCCGCTTTCCCCACCACCCGCACGTTGGTGGGGCGGATCGCCGACGCCACGCGCGCCTCGCTCACCTTCTGCACCATCGAATCGTAGACCTGGCGCGTGGTGTCCAACTGATGCTTCAGCGCGTTGTAGTGATCCAGCTTCACCGCCAGTTCGGCCACCGCCGCCGCCTGCGCATTGTAGGCCTTCGCCAGCAGCTCCTCGCGCTCCTTGGCCGCCGCATAATCGTTCTGCACCCGGCGATGGGTGGTCGCAGTCTGCCGCTTCAGCAGATTTTCCAGGTCGGTGATCTGCGCCTGAAGCTGTACGACCTTGGGATTTTCCGGAGTGTAGATGGTCTTCAGCTCCGCCAGTTTCTGCCGCAGATCGCTCAGCTTCATTTCATACTGCGCCGTGGCCGGATTCTCGGCCACGCCATCGCTGTCCCCGCTGGCGGAGAGCTGATAGAGCGGCTCTTTGGCGATGCGGTCGGCTTGCGCCTGCGCGAGCGATGCTTGCAGCAGCCGCAGCTTTTGCGCCGCGATGTTTTCCTGGCCGTCGGTGATCAGCAGCCCCGCCTGCCGCTGATAGTTGGTCAGCGCGGCCTGATCCCGGTCAAGCTGCGCCTTCACGTCGTTTAGCTGGGGATCCAGCCATTGTTTCACCTGCTCGGCCGCGCGCCAGCGCGACTCCACGTTCTGCGCCTGGAAAACCTCCACCAGGGTGTTGGGAAAGTCGGCGGCGAGCTGCGGATCGGTGGAGTCGAAAACGATCTCGATAATGCGGCCCTGCCGCGGCGGAATGATCTTCAGATTGCGCTTGGCTTCCTGCACCGCGGCCGTCAGCGGCGCCGGCGAAGGCGCCGGCGGAAGCGCCAGAAGCCTGCGCATCCGGTCCATCAGCCCCGGATGCGGCAAAAAATCCGGCCGCTGGTCCAGGTTGAGCTTCTTCACCACCTGCTCGACCAGCCCGTCCTGTCCGAGAATTTGCGCCTGCGTCTGAACGTAGGCATCGTTGCCGAAGTTGGAAGACGTGGCCGTCGGATCGATTTCTTTCAGGTTCAGAAAGTTTTCATTGACGTCCTGAACCTCGATCGAAGTTTGTCCCTGATACACCCGCGGGGAAAGGTAGGCGATCACGCCGCCGGCCAGAACTCCGGCCAGCAGAAACGCCCCCACCGTCCACTTCCGGCGCCAGAGTGTGTGCAGATAATCCGCCGGGGTGATTTCCGCCTCTTCCGGCGGATCGTTGGGCGCGATCAGGTAGGGAACCGGCCATCTTCCCGTCTTGCCCGGCAGGGCCTTCGGCGCGGCCTCCGGGATATATCCGTTTATGTTCCGCATTTTCAAAAAAAACTTTCCTCCGAATCTAGAACGTGCGCCACACGGCGACGCCGACCGCCGCCGAAAGCGCCGCTTCGGCGATCTTCGCGCCGGCCTTCCTGGGCGTGCTGTCCGGCACGAACAAAATGTCATCGGCGCGCAGCGTGATATCCTCCGCTTTGCCTTCCTGAATTTTTCTGAGGTTCACCGGGATTTCTTTCCGCTCCATCGATCCCGGCACCAGCCTCAGGATTTTGGCGTCCTGCGGTTTGGGCTGGGGTCCCAGGCCCTCGGCCATCGCCAGCGCTTCCAGCGCGGAGATGTTCTGGCGGTTGGTCAGCAGGATCGGTCCCGGCTTCTTCACGTCGCCGATCACCGAAACATGCTCGGCCGGAGGCACCGTGATCACGTCGTGCGGCTGGATCAGAATGTTTTCCGCGGGATTCCTCGCCGCCAGAATATCGGGAATATTCACTTGCGCGACGTTGTATTTCCCGGTTGGATCCCGCGTGGCGTTCAGCAGCGGAATCGGCCCGCGCTCCACCTCCCGCGCGATCTTGATCGTGGTGCCCGCGTCCGGGCGCAAGCCGCCGGCGAGCGCAATCACCTCCATCAGCGTCTTGTTGCCTTGCAGTTGCCGCACGCCCGCCTGGTTCACCGCGCCCATCACCGTCACCGGCTGGCTGCCGTAGTCGGCGATGTCGATGGACACCTGCGGATGAAGCACCAGCTTCTTCAGCCGCTCGAGGATCTCCGCGCGCAGTTCGTCCAGCGTCAGTCCGGCCGCCTTCACCTTGCCGATTTCCGGCAGATCCAGATAGCCCGCCGGATCGATGCGAAACGGTTTGTCGGTGATCTCGTCGACGCCCAGCGCCCAGATCTTCAACTGATCGTCCGGTCCCAGCACGTATTCGTGCGGCGCCGGCGCGTTGTTGGCCTGTCCCAGCGCCAAAGCCGCGGCGAGAATCCCGATGATGGCGCGCTTCATTTCCTCCTCCATGTCCGGTTGACCCGCGTTCCGTGTTCCCTCGCCGCCGCGCTCCGCCGGTTCCAGCCCGGCCCTGGACGCATTCTGGCGTTTTCTGGCGCCGCCCCGATGTGCGTCCGGAGTTTCACTTGCTTGCGCCGCCCGGCCGTCAAATCCATCCGTCATCCCGCGCGCGGCGAGACTACGGACCCGCTCACGCAAGGTTGCACGGCGTTTGCCAATTCCCCGGCGCCGCGCCGGACTTATCGAATCGGAAGATTTACCGTGACGCCTCCGCGGCGCTGGTGGTAACTCGCGACCCAGGAGTGGTAGGGCCGTTCCTCGAATCGAGAGCACATTGCGCGCCTGGCCGGTTCGGCGGTATGGCAACGCCGTTGCTCCCCATCTTCGGCCGTGCTCCATGCCGGGGAACTCGGAAAAAAGGTTTCACACGACGATCAAGGATCCCGCCGCCGACGCTTTGGAAGCCCTCGCGCCCCATTCGCGCGAGCTGGTTGCCCGCTGGAACCGCGCCCTGCGCGGGCTCGGCTTGCGCGCCTCCGACTTTGCCGACGCCGCCCATCTGGACTTCGCCGCCGCCGCCGTCCGGCTTCGCAAGAGCACGTTTTCGTCGTTTCGCGCGGCGGCTCACCAGCGCGGAAGCCTGCTGGCCGGACGCGGGGTGCGCCTGGAATCGGTCATCGCCGCGCTCGACCGGCTTCTGGAGATCTGCCTGTCTTACCTGACCCGCGCCGCGCCCAATCGGGCCACGCGGATTCTCGCGCTGACCCGGCTCCACGCCTCGCTGCTGTTGACCCTGGTGGCCGGCTACACCGGCACGCCGATGAGCCGCAAGGAAACCCTGGTGGAGGCCAGCGTTACGGAAGCCGAGCAGCGCTTCCACGGCGCTTCCGCCTATGTGACCCGCGTGTACGAGCGCGAGCGCCGGCGCCTGTCGCACGACCTGCACGACGAGATCGGCCACGATCTCATCCTGCTCAAGCTGTATCTGGAAATGATCAGCCTGTCGTTGAAGAAGGAAGGCGCCAGGGCCATCGAACCGCGCCTCAACGACGCCATCTCCATCGTCTCCCACGCCATCGATTCCGTTCGCCGCCTGGTCCTCGACCTGGGTCCCGCCGTGTTTGAGGAACTGGGATTCTTACCAGCGATCAAATCCTACGCCGACCAGTTTTCCTCCCGCACCAAAATTAACGTCACCGTGCAGGAAGGCTATTTGCCCGCAAACGTGCCCATGAGCCATCAGATCGCGCTGTACCGGTTGATGCAGGGCGCCTTGTCGAACGTGCTCAAGCACTCCCGCGCGCGCAACGTGAAGATCTCCATTGGAAGCCGGAACGACTCTGTGCTTATTATGGTGATAGAAGACGACGGCGTCGGTTTTGATCCGGGGGCGAGGCTGAGCCGCCGCTCCTTCGGGCTGACCGCGATGCGGGAGCGAGTCGAAGTTCTGGGAGGCCGGATTCACGTCCATTCGCGGCGTCGAACGGCCGCGAGCAAACAGCACGGAACCAGGATCGAGGTCGAGCTGCCCCTGCGCGGCACCCGCGCGGGCGATCTGAAAATCCGCCGTCAGGCATGATGTCGAGGTGAGCGCGTATGGCCAAAAAGGTCCGGATTTTGATCTGCGATGATCACGCGCTCTTTCGCGAAGGCGTGAAAACCATCCTCAGCTCCCAGTCCGATTTCGAAGTGGTCGGCGAGGCCGACGACGGCCGCCAGGGCGTCGAGCTCGCCGTGCGCCTCCATCCCGACGTCGTGCTGATGGACATCTCCATGCCGGTTTTGAAGGGTTTTGACGCCGCGCGGCGCATTAAGAAGGAACGTCCCGACGTCAAGGTCCTGATCCTCACCGTCTACGACGACGAAGATCTGGTCGCGCGCTGCCTGGACGCCGGCGCGTCCGGCTACATTTTGAAGGATTCCCCACCCGCGCAGTTGACCTACGCCATCGAAGCCGTCAGCCGCGCCAGCAGTACATGAGCCCCCGCGTGCTCACCGGCGTGATCCGCCACTTTATGGCGCATCCGGCCGAGCCCAAAACGGGTTACGACCTGTTGAGCGATCGCGAGCGGGAAGTGCTGGTGCTGCTGGCCGAGGGCAGCTCGCTTAAGGACATCGCGCGCAAGCTGAATCTGAGCGTCAAAACCATCGACGCCCACAAATATAATCTGATGCGCAAATTGAACCTGCACGACCGCAGCGAACTGATCCGTTACGCGATCCGCAAGCGGCTGGTCGAAGCCTAGAATTACAACGCGGCCAGCGCTTCGAAGTCGGCGTTGCCGCCCGAAATAATCACGCCGATGCGTTCGATTCCGGCGGGCAGTTTCTTAAACAGCACCGCCGCCGCGCCCACCGCCCCGCTCGGCTCGGCCACGATCTTCATCCGCATCATCAGCAGCTTTACCGCCTCGCGGATCTCGCCTTCGCTCACCAGCACAATGGCCTCCACGTTGCGCCGCAGAATCGGAAACGTCAGTGCGCCCGGCATTGTCGTTCGCAGCCCGTCGGCGATCGTGGAGGGCGTGTCGATCTGGACCCTTTCGCCCGCGGCAAACGATAAATATGTGTCGTTGGCCAGCTCCGGTTCAACTCCGAAGACGCGGATCCCCGGCCGCAGATGCCGCGCCGCGATCGACGATCCGGCGCACAGCCCGCCGCCGCCGACGCACACCACCAGCGCATCCAGATCGGGAACCTCTTCGAGCAGCTCCCGCGCCGCCGTGCCTTGCCCCGCGATCGTCCATGGATGATCATACGGCGGCACGATTGTCGCGCCGGTCTCGCGTGCGATCCGCCCGCTGATCTGCTCGCGCGTTTCGCCTCCGAAGCGGTCGTAGAAGACGATCTTCGCTCCGCGGGCCCGCGTGCCTTCGATCTTCGTCCTGGGGGCGTCCTCCGGCATCACCAGCGTCGCCGGAGCGCCCACAAACTCCGCCGCGATCGCCACCGCCTGCGCGTGATTCCCGGATGAGTGCGAAACCACCCCTCTGGCAAGCTGCTCCTTGGGAAGGGAGAGGATGAAATTCGCCGCGCCGCGGATTTTGAACGCGCCGCCGGTTTGAAAATTTTCGCATTTAAAAAACACCGAAGCGCCGGCCAGTGCATCGATCGAACGCGAGCTCAGCACCGGAGTCCGCTTGGCGATCGGCCGGATGCGCTCGGCCGCCCGGCGGATATCCTCATAAGTCACTTCAGTAACCGGCATGCTTATCGACGACATTCTGGAGCGGTTCGCCTTTCACGAAACGATGGAAATTTTCCACAAAAAATTGCAGCGCGCGCTCGCGCAGATCGGGCAGAAGATCGGCGCTATGCGGGGAAATCAGCACGTTTTCCAGCTCGAAAAACGGCGAATCGGGGGGCAGCGGCTCGGTTTCAAAGACGTCCAGCGCCGCGCCGCGGATCCGGTTCTCCCGCAGCGCCGCGATGAGCGCCTTCTCGTCGATCACCGGCCCGCGCCCGACGTTGATGATCACCGCGGTCCTCTTCATCGCGGCGATTTCGGCCGCGCCGATCATTCCCCGCGTCTCGCGCGTCAGCGGGGCGCAAACCGCGGCGAAGTCGCACTGCGATAGAACCTCCCGCAGCTTGGCGCGCTCCCCGCGCCGGATGGTCAGAATGTTCATCCCGAATGCGCGCGCCCGTTCCTCCGCCGCGCGGCCGATCGAGCCGTAGCCGATGATGGCCAGCGTCTGCCCGTACAGTTCTCCGTGCTCGGCCGGCTTCCATCGCCGCGCGCGCTGATCCTCCAGATTCTTGCGCATATCGTAGGTGAAGAACAGCATCGCTCCCACGATCCATTCCCCCAGCGGCCGCGCAAACACGCCCCGCCCGTTGGTCAGCGGCACCTCGCTGGCGGCGATCTCCGGCGATAGGACCTTTTCGACTCCCGCCGCCGGCGAATGCGCCCAGCGCAGGCGCCTGCCCTGGCGGAACGCTTCCTGAAACAGTTCGCCGCCGCGAAAATCGCCGTTGAGCAGGACATCGGCCTCCGGCGCGGCCCGCAGGATCTCGCCGCGGTCGTTGGTCACGATCATGCGCGCCATGGATTTGAGCTGCCCCAAGGGCGCCAGATAGGCGGCCGCCGGGTCGGCCACCACCAGCAAAGTCAGATCGGGCACAAACTCCTAGAATAGCGGGAATCGGCGCCATGAACCGGCGGGCCCCTTTTTTACGCAATCCACTAAGGAGTACTCTGGAATGACGCCTGAGGACCAGGGATGAACGCCGAAACGCTCTGCCTCGGCTGTATGCAGGACGATTCCGGCGCCGCCGTATGCCCGCGCTGCGGCTCGCCCTCCGCTCTGCCCGCGCGCAACGCCCTCCAACTCCCGCTCCGCACCGTGCTGCACAATCTGTATATCGTCGGCAAAGCCATCGGGCACGGCGGATTCGGCATCACGTATCTGGCCTGGGACACCGCCTCGCAGACCCGCGTCGCCATCAAGGAATATCTGCCAAAAGGAATCGCCGGACGCGCCCCGGCCGGCACGCTGGTGGTTCCTTACGAACAGACGCGGCGCGAATTTCAGTGGGGGCTTAACCGTTTTCTCGACGAAGCGCGAACGCTTCAGCGCTTCCGTTGGCTGGCCGGAATCGTCTCGGTCGAAACCCTGTTCAGCGAAAACGGAACCGCGTATCTGGTCATGGAACACCTGGACGGCTGGACCTTCGAGGAATTCTTAACCAGCCGCGGCGGCTTCGTGCCCATGAAAACCGCCATCCGGGTGATGCTGCCCGTCATGGACGCGCTCGGCGCGATTCACGCCGAAGGCATTCTGCACCGCGATATCAGCCCGGATAACATCTACCTGACGCGCGCGGCTCAGGTGAAGCTGATCGACTTCGGCTCGGCGCGCAACGCGCTGATCCAGAAAAGCCGGCGCCTCTCCATCGTCTTAAAAGAAGGCTACGCTCCCGAAGAACAGTATCGCGCCAGCGGGATTCAAGGCCCCTGGACCGACGTCTACGCCACCGCCGCGACGTTCTATCACGCCATCACCGGAAAAATTCCGCAGCCCGCGCTGGACCGCCTGGTGAGGGACAGACTCGAACCGCCCGGCGCGCTCGGCATCCACTTGCCCCGCCCGGTAGAAGCGGCGCTGATGAAAGCTCTGGCGGTGCGGGCGGCGGACCGTTTCCAGTCAATACAGGATTTCCGGGCCGTGCTTACCGGAGAATCGGACCTGACGGCGCCGCCAACGCCGGCCCCTCCGCCCGCGCCAACGGCCGCCCGCAGGGTTTATGTTCCGGTGCCCGCCGTGCCCGCCCCGGCCGCCCCGGCTCCCGCCCGGCGCGCCAACCGCCGCTGGCTGATTCCGGCGATCCTGGGACTGCTCGCGCTCCTTGCGCTGCTGGCCGCGCTCAGCCGCGCCGCCAGCTCCCGGCCCGCCGCACTGCAAGCCCCCGCCGCTGGATCGCATGCCATTGCGTCGCCGCCGGAGATGCGGTGCAATATAGAAATCCCGGAATATCGGAATGGGCCCGCACTTATCTTCCCGCTTCGCGCTTCCGAAGTAATGCGATGAACCTCGCCACCATCTGCGTCGGCTGCATGGACAATGATACCGGCGACGCCATCTGCCCCAAATGCGGCAGCCCGTTCGATCTTCCCCCCAAAAATACGCTGCAACTCAAGCCGCGAAGCATGCTGCGCGATCAGTACCTGATCGGCCGCGCGCTGGGCCACGGCGGATTCGGAATCACCTATCTCGCCTGGGACATCGGCCTCGAAACAAGACTGGCGATCAAGGAATACATGCCCAACGGCGTGGCCGGCCGCGCCTCGGGCGAAACCAAGGTCTCCGCCTACTCCGACCAGACCCGCCAGGAGTTCGAATGGGGCCTCGACCGTTTCCTGGACGAGGCGCGCACACTTAAAAAGTTCAGCGATCATCCCGGAATCGTCTCGGTCGACACGATTTTCCGCGAGAACGGCACCGCCTACCTGGTCATGGAGTACCTCGACGGCTGGACGCTCGAGGAATTCCTGCGCAAGCGCGGCGGAAAGATCGGATTTGAAACCGCGCTGCGGATCCTCGCGCCGGTGCTCGACGCGCTCACCGCCGTTCACGCCGAGGGCATCCTGCACCGCGACATCAGCCCGGATAATATCTATCTCACCCGCGCCGGAAAAGTGAAGCTGATCGACTTCGGCGCCGCGCGCAACGCCCTCAGCCAGAAGAGCCGCAATCTCTCGATCATCCTGAAGGAAGGGTATGCGCCGGAGGAGCAGTACCGCGCCAGCGGCATTCAGGGGCCCTGGACCGACGTTTACGCCGTCGCCGCGACGCTCTATCACGCCCTCACCGGACAGGTGCCGCAGCCCTCGCTGGACCGCATGGCGGAAGATCGCCTGGCGCCGCCTACGCGGCTGGGCGCCGAAATCGCGCCCAATGTCGAAGCCGCGATCCTGAGGGCCCTGGCGATCCGGGCCCAGGATCGTTTCCAATCGGCCGAGGATTTTAAGAGCGCGCTCGAAGGGCAAATCGTCGTCGAAGCGCCGCGGCCGGCCAGCTACCATCCGGCCGGGGGTCCTGCTCCGGCGCCGCAGGAGTTGCCTCCGCCCGCGCCGGTTTCGGCGCATACCCCGCCGCCCATGCCGCCGCCTCCGCCTGCCGCCGCCTCCGCCAAACCGCGCTGGATCCTGCCGGCGGCATTCGGAGTCGTCGCGCTCGCGGCGGTCGCCTGGGTCCTGTTGCGCGTGCCCCAACCCGGCCCCGCCGGACCCAGCGGACCCAGCGGGTCCTCCAGCGATGCCGCCGCCAGCGGAGCGAGCGGTGCGGCCGGGACGTCTGCCGGACCAAGCGCCGGATCCGGAACAACCGGCCCGTCCACGCAGACAAGCGGCCCCGGCGGCGCCACCTCAGGCGGCGCCACGTCCGGCCCCACCGGCCCCACCGGGTCGCCGTCGGGTCCCAGCAGCCGCCGCCGCGATAAGAATCAGGAGACGAGCCAGATTGGTTCCACCGGCGCGCCTACCGGATCGAGCAGTGCGCCTACCGGATCGAGCAGCGCGCCCACCGGCGCGTCCGGAGCTCCGGCTGGCCCAACCAGTTATCCGACGGCTCCCGCGGGCGCCACCGGGAGTCAGGCTACCAATTCGGCTGGCTCCACAGCCGGGCCTCCCGGCGGCGGCGACAGCATCGTTCCCTTTCAGGATTATCCGCAGCCCGGACCGCCGAATGGCCGCCCCGGGGGCAACACCGACTACAACAGCCTCCTCCAGCAGGCCAAAGATGCCTGGAGCAGCCGGAATTTCGCCGCCGTCCAGCAGCTTCTGACGCGCGCCATTCAGGCCGATCCCAATAACCCGCGCGCCTATTCTGGATTGGGCGAGTTGTATCTGTACATTTTCAACAACCCCGGCCTGGCCATGCAGAATTATCAGGCCGCCATCGCCCGCGGAGGCGAAGCCATCTTCCACGTGATGCACGATCACAGCGCCGATAGTTTCGTCACACACTGCCAGGGCTATCTGCGGATCTCGGCGAACGCCGTGCGCTACCAGCCGGTGCCGCAGACCATTCACGCCTTCCAGGTTTCCAAGGCGCAGATCCGCGAGGCGCGCAATAATCGCGAGCTGGCCCTCAACTTCAAGCGCGGGCGCATCCAGTTCCACTCCTTTCATATCCGGCTCAACGACGGACAGAACTTCAATTTCGCCGGGGAAAGCAGATCGGACGAAGCCGAGCGCCAGATGATCGTCGCCTTCATCGGCCGCTGACGGATTCCGGATCCGCCCCGCGCTTCCGCCCTGCCGCCGGCCTGGCCGAAAACGGCTGGCGCAGCAGAACCTTCGCCCCCGCGGCCGCTGCCCGCGGATTGGAGGCCGCCAGGCGCCACAGCCAGCCGCCGCTCAGCCTGCTCTTTAATAGCTGGACGAACTGCGCGGGCGAAAGCAGCTTGACGATTTCCAGACGCTCATCCCATTTGCGGTCGTCCCATTGCGCAATGCGCCGGCTGATCCTATGAGCCAGACGCAGATCCGCGCCGAATTTATTTCGCCACGCGGTCTCCAGCCGCGCCAGCGATGCGCGCGATACATCGTTGCGCTCCAGCGCGCCGGCGACCGTATCCGCCGCCATCCGGCCGGCCTGGATCGCCCAGCGGATGCCTTCGCCGAGCAGGCTCGAGGCGTGCCCCGCCGCATCGCCGATGCCCGCGATTCCATCGCCGGTGAACACCGCGGCGAAGGTTTCCGCGGGAATCAATCCGGTGTGATGCTCCACCGGCTGCGCCTTCCTGAGCGAAGCAATCGACGCCACGAAACGGTCGAGAAAGTCCTGAGGTCTCTCCGCCGAATCCGGATGAAGAATGCCAACCCCCGCGCGCACCCGGTTCCGTCCCCAGGGAAAAACCCAGGCGTAGCCGGATGGCGCGGCATCGCTGCCCACCGCGAGGATCGCCTCATCGGGATTGCAGTACGGAGCGTACAGATCGTATTCAGCCCCGACTCCGAAACGGCGGAACCCGGGAGCCAGCCCCGCGCTTTTCAGAATCGCCGACCGGTAGCCCGTCGCATCGATCACCACGCGCGCCGCGATCTCCCCCTCCCTGGTGCGGACGCCGCGCACCGCGCCCCGCTCGAGGATGGCCGACTGTGCCGCCGTCGATAGTCGAAGCGCGGCGCCCGCGGCGATGGCCCGTTCGGCCAGGAACTGAAACACGCCTCGAACGTCGATCACGCACAGCGCGGGCTGGTCGAACTCGAATCGGGCTTCGTTGCCCGGCGACCGGAACACGACACGCCAAATCGGGTGGTACAGGTGGCCCGGAATCCCGAGCGTGTCCAACTCGTCGATGAAGCTCCCCCCGCTGGTGCGGATCGGCGACCCGATCTCGTGATTCCGCTCCACAACCACAACCGAGCAGCCGCGGGCGGCCAGCCCTGTGGCAGCGGAAAGCCCCGCCGGCCCCCCTCCGGCGATCACCGCGTCCCAGCAACGCATAACCTGCACCTGATCATCGTACCAGGATGATTGTGCTATCCTGAAGCTTCCGAATAGGTTGGGTAGGTTTTCAGGGGCCGTCTCCGGGCGGAGCGGGGTAAGGCCGTCTCTTTAATGCTTATTCCGGATTCAAATTTCTGTCCTCGATTCCCATGTCTTTCAAACTTCCCGGCTAAGGTGACCTTAGGTACGAATTAAGACAAGTCTTCGGCGTAAATGTAAGAGCCGGCTCGATTGATGAAAGTACTAGGACCGCTTATCATCGGGACGAAGTAACCAGGATTTGGAGCGTATGACAACTATGACAGTCCCAACCCATGGAGGCCCCGGGGCCGCCGGCGACAAGGCGGATAAGAAAAAGGCAACGGTTCGCATCGTCATCGCCGACGACCATCCCATTGTCCGCGACGGGCTAAAAAAACTGCTCCTTTTGGAAGACGACTTCGAAGTCGTCGGCGAGGCCGGCGACGGCCGCGAGGTTCTCGATAAAGTGCAGGAACTGGATCCGGACGTCCTGCTGCTCGATCTGCGAATGCCGAATCTCGACGGGCTGTCCGCGCTTCAGGCGCTCCAGCAAAACAACAAGCGCACGCGAGTCATCGTGCTGACCGCCTCAGAGGACAAGAACGAGTTCGTGCAGGCGATGAAACTCGGCTGTAGCGGAATCGTCCTGAAGCAGACCGCGCCGGACCTGATCGTCAAGAGCATCCGCAAGGTCCATGCCGGCGAGATCTGGCTCGATTCCCACACCACCGCCGCGGTGATGCGGCAGTTCCAGAGCGGCGCCGATGCCGTCGCCGGCGGCCCCTCCAAGGGCCGCGAGCGCAGCCCGCTCAGCGCCCGCGAACGGGAGATCGTCGCGCTGGTCGCCCAGGGCTACAAGAACAAGGAAATGGCCGAGAAGATGTTCATCAGCGAGCAGACGGTGAAGAATCATCTGCACAACATCTTCGACAAACTCGGCGTCTCGGACCGGCTGGAGCTCGCCCTCTACGCCATCCACAAGGGACTGCACCTGGCCGGCGAGCCTACCGTCCGGTAAACGCCCCAGCACGCGTCCTGCAAACGCGGCCGCCCGCCGCCCCATCCCGCGCCGCTTGCGCCGGCGCCCGCTGTTGTATTATTATTCATTTGACTGAATAAAAATTCAGCGGAGGCAAACGTGGCGGTCCCGCTTCAAAATCTTGTTCGAACCACAACCCGGCGCCTGGCCAGCGATCTCGACCTCGGCGCCGACGCGCTGGCCGGCATCCTCGATCTGGCGGCGCAAATCAAGCGCGCACCGTCCCGTTTCGCGGACCGGCTGAAGGGGCGCTGCCTCGCGCTGCTGTTCGAAAAACCGTCGCTGCGCACCCGCTTCACCTTCGAACTGGCGATCAAGCAGCTTGGCGGCGATAGCGTCGTCAGCGCCGGACCCGTCGCGGGCCGGGAGCCCGTCAAAGACGTCGCCCGCAATCTGGAGCGGTGGACCGACGGAATCGTCGCGCGCGTTTTTTCCCAGACGACCATCGACGAGCTGGCGGCCTGGAGCTGCGTGCCGGTGATCAATGCGCTGAGCGATAAATTTCACCCCTGCCAGGCGCTGGCCGACGTGCTGACGCTGCGCGAGCATTTCGGCGACCTTGATGGATTGAAGCTGGCCTTCCTCGGCGACGGCAACAACGTCGCGCATTCGCTGATGCTGACCGCCTCGCGGCTGGGCGTTCACGTCGCGGTGGCCACCCCGCGCGGATATGAGCCGGACGCGGCCATCGCCGCCCGGGCGGAGGGTCCGGTGACGATCACCAACGATCCGGCCGAGGCCCTGGACGGCGCCCACGCGGTTTACACCGACGTCTGGGCGAGCATGGGCCAGGAGGACGAGGCGGCGGAAAGGATTCCCATATTCGCGCCTTTTCAGGTCAATGAAGATCTGTTCGCCCAGGCGCGCCCGGACGCGGTCTTCATGCACTGTCTGCCGGCCAAGCGCGGCCTGGAGGTAAGCGAGGCCGTGCTGGAGTCGCCGCGGTCCGTGGTCTTCGATCAGGCCGAAAACCGGCTGCACACGCAGAAAGCCCTGCTGGTGGCGCTGTTGGGATAGCGCCTCGCGCGCATCGCCGCCGGCGTCGGACAATTGAGGAATATGGCAAAACCCAAGAAAGTCGCGCTCGCGTATTCCGGCGGGCTGGACACATCGATTATTATTCCGTGGCTCAAGGAAACCTACGGATGCGAGGTCGTCGCCGTGTGCGGCGATATCGGACAGGGCGGCGATGAGCTGGCCGGGCTGGAGGCGAAAGCGAAAAAGACCGGCGCATCGGAGGTCCACGTCGCCGATATGCGCGAGGAGTTCGTGCGCGACTATCTGTGGAAGCTGGTCCGCGCCGGCGGCGAGTATGAGCACAAATATCTGCTGGGCACCTCGATCGCGCGGCCGCTGCTGGCGAAAAAACAGGTGGAGGTCGCCCTCGCCGCCGGCTGCGACGCGCTGGCGCACGGCTGCACCGGCAAGGGAAACGATCAGGTTCGCTTCGAGCTGACCTATAAAGCGCTGGCGCCCCATCTGCCGGTGATCGCGCCCTGGCGCGAATGGTCCATCGTCTCGCGCGAGGACGCCATCGAATACGCCGCGCGCCACAACGTGCCGGTCTCGCAGACCACGGCCAAGATTTACAGCCGGGACCGCAACATCTGGCACATTTCACACGAGGGCGGCGCGCTCGAAGATCCGGCCAACGCCGCTCCGGAAGACGTGTGGATGTTGACCAGGAGCGCCAAAGACGCGCCGAATACTCCGGCAACGGTAGCGATCGGATTCGAGCAGGGCGTTCCGGTTTCGGTCAATGGCAAGCAGTACATTTCGGCGGCGGCGCTGCTGGAAGAACTGAACGCGATCGGCGGCGAGCACGGCATCGGCCGCATCGATCTGGTCGAAAACCGCTTCGTCGGGATGAAATCGCGCGGCTGCTATGAAACGCCCGGCGGCACGCTCATCATGGCCGCCCATCGCGAGCTGGAAGCGCTGACGCTCGATCGCAACATGGCGCACTACAAGCAAAAGCTCGCGCTCGATTACGCCGAGCTGGTCTACAACGGCCTGTGGTTCACGCCCTTGCGCGAATCGCTGGACGCGTTCTTCGCCGAGGCGAGCCGCCCGGTTACCGGCGAGGTCGCGCTGCGGCTATACAAAGGAACGCTGGAGCCGGTCAGCCGCAAATCGCCCTATTCGCTCTATTCGCTCAATATCGCGAGCTTCACCATGGGCGCGGAATACGATCAGAAGGACGCGCGCGGGTTCATCAATTTGATCGGCTTGCCGATCCAGGTGCGGGCCTCGCTCGCCTCCAAGGCCAAGGCCTAGGTTCGGCGGGGCCTGCGGCAAAGACAACATGAAATTATGGGGCGGGCGGTTCGAAGCAGGACCCTCCGAAGTATTTGAGCGGTTTTCCGCTTCGCTGCACTTCGACAAACGGCTGGCCGACGCCGATATCCGCGGCTCGCAGGCCTACGCGCGCGCGCTCGAACGCGCCGGAGTCCTGACGCCGGAGGAGCGCGCAACGGCGGTGGCCGCCTTCGAGGCGATGCGCGCCGAGGTCCGGTCGCCCGCCTTTTTCGAAGGCGCCGAAGACGAAGACATCCATACGCTGATCATTCGCAAACTGAAAGAGCGCGCCGGCGGGATCGCGGATAAAATTCATACCGGGCGCAGCCGCAACGATCAGGTGTCGCTCGATATCCGGTTGTGGCTGCGCGATGAGATCGACGCCTCGCGCGATTTGCTGCGCGGCCTGCTCGCGGCGCTGCTCGAAATGGCCAGGCGCGATTCCCAGGCGATCGTTCCCGGATACACCCATACGCGCCGCGCGCAGCCGGTTCTATGGCCTCATTATCTGCTCGCCTATTTTGAGATGTTCGCGCGGGATCACCAGCGCCTGGGCGAAGCGCGGAACCGGGTCAACGTGCTGCCGCTCGGCAGCGGAGCGCTGGCCGGCTCGGCGTTCCCCTTCGATCGCGAGGCCATCGCGCGGGACCTGGGATTCGACGCCATCAGCAAAAATTCCATGGACGTTTCCGGCGATCGCGACTTCGCGCTCGACTTTCTTCATGCCGCCGCGATGACAATGCTTCATCTGAGCCGCCTTGCCGAGGACTGGATCCTGTATTCGGGCGAGGAGTACGGCTGGCTGCAATTGAGCGATGGCGTCACCAGCGGATCCAGCATGATGCCCCAGAAGAAAAATCCCGATTCACTGGAGCTGATCCGCGGAAAATGCGGCGCGGTCTTCGGCGGCTACGCGGGGCTGTTCCTGCTGATGAAGGGTCTGCCGATGACTTACAATCGCGACATGCAGGAGGATAAGCCGCTTCTGTTTGAAGCCGCCGATCAGCTTCGCGGATCGCTCGAAATGGCCCGCGTGGTGGTGGAGACCACCCGCCTGAACCCCGCCCCGCCGCTCGCCGCCCTGGAAGAGAGCTGGGCGGTGGCCACGGATCTGGCCGACGCGCTGGCCCGGAGCGGCGTGCCTTTCCATCAGGCGCACCAAATCGTCGGCCGGCTGGTGCGCGAAAGCCTGCGCGATTCGAAAAAGCCGGGCGACTGGACCGCGGAAGCGCTGGCGCGTTTCGACGCCGCGTTCACGCCCGAAATGGCGCGCTATCTGCGGCCCCAGGAGGGAATCCGCACCCGGGAAATCGCCGGCGGAACCGGACCCGCCGCGGTTGCCGCGGCGCTCGAAGAAGCCGCGCGGCGGCTGGAACGGATGCGATGAACAAAACTTATCGCCAGGGCCAGATCCTCAAGCTGATCCGCTCCCGCCGCCTGCACACCCAGGATGAGCTGGCGCGGGCGCTGCGCTCCATCGGGATTCCGGCCACGCAGGTGACCCTCTCCCGCGATATCCGCGAGCTCGGCCTGATCAAAACCCCCGACGGCTACGCCGAAGCCGTTCCGGACTCGGCCGCTGCGCCGGAAGTGGAGCCGCTGGTGCGCGAATTTGTGCGGGATGTCCGGGCGGCGCAAAACCTGCTGGTGCTGCGCACCCCTCCGGGACATGCCAACGCCGTCGCCGTGGCCCTCGACAACGCGGAGTGGCCGGAGGTCACCGGAACCATCGCCGGAGACGACACCATCCTGATCATCGCCCCCGACGCAAAAACGGCCGAATCGCTGCGCCAAAAATTTTTAGAGATGCTCCAATGACCGCGCGCTGGTCGAAACTGTTTATTCCGACCCTGCGCGAAGATCCGGCGGAGGCCAGAAACGCCGCGCACCGGCTGCTGGTGCGCGCCGCCTACATGCGCCGGCAGGATTATTTGTATCTGGGGCGGCGCGCGCTGCGCAAGATCGCGGCCCTGTTCCGCCAGGAGCTGGAGGCCGCCGGCGCGCAGGAGATGCTGTGGTCCTCGCCCGCCGGCGCCTGGGCCATCGCCGCGGAAATCCGCAGCTACAGGCAGCTCCCGCAGATCTGGTATCGCCTCGGCGGAGGCACGCTCGAATGCTGGAGCTTCGGCGAGGCAGAGGCGTCCTGCCGGGGCGCGGTGCGGCGCGCCGCCGGCCGCTGCGGGGTCGATTTCATCGCGGGACGAAGCGAGTTCATCGCGCTGTCCGGACACGGCGAGCCGGTGTTGTGCGGCGGGGAAGAAGCCGCGTCGCTGGACGCCGCCGTGAGCCTGCCGCGCCCGCCCGCCGCCCCCGATCCGGAAGGCGATCTCGCGCCGGAATTGTTCCACACGCCGGGACAAAAAACCATCGCCGATCTTTCCGCGTTCACCGGACTGCCGGAATCGTCGCAGATGAAGAGCGTGGTGATGGTGGCCGACGGAAAACCGGTGCTGGCCATGCTGCGCGGCGATCATCAGCTCAGCGAAACCAAACTCCGCGAGGAATTGAGCGCCTCCGAGCTGCGTCCGGCCTCGGCCGCGGAGATCCGCCAGTGGTTCGGAGCCGACGCGGGATCGCTCGGCCCAGTCGGAGTCACCCATCTGCCGGTGCTGGCCGACGAGGCTTTGCGCGGCCGCCGCAACATGATCTGCGGCGCCAACCGCAACGATTATCATTTGCGCCACGTCACCCCGGGCGAGGATTTTTTCCCCCTTTTCGCCGATTTGAGAATGGCCCAGGAAGGAGAAACCTCTCTGGACGGCGCGCCGCTGGTGCTCGCCCGCGGGATCCCGCTGGCGCGCTTCCGCCCGCTGCGGAAGCAACTGACGGTGTCCGGCGAAAGCGGCGGGCCATCGCCGGTGAACGTATCGGCCGTCCGCGTGTTTTTCGAGCAACTGCTGATCGCCGCCGCAGAACAGCGCCAGGACGCCGACGGCCTCGCTCTGGCGCCCTCGATCGCTCCGTTCGACGTCTTGATCACTCCCGTGGCCAACGATGAGGCGCAGCGCGGCGCCGCGCGGGAGCTGTGCGAATCGCTGTGCGCGGCCGGCCTCGACACCCTGCTCGACGACCGCGACGAGCGGCCCGGCGTCAAATTTAAAGACGGCGACCTGATCGGGATTCCCTATCGCGTCACCATCGGCAAAAAGCTGGCGCAGGGCCTGGTCGAGATCCGCGATCGCCGCGCCCGAACATCGGAAGACGTCGCGCTCGCCGAAGCGGTCCGGTTCCTTCAAGGCAAATTGAAATGACGGACTGGAACGCGATCCGCGCGGAGTTCCCCGCGCTCGAAAAATGGACTTATCTCAACTCGGCCACCTTCGGCCAGGTGCCGCGGCGGGCCGTGGAAGCCTGCGCCGGACATTTCGCGCGCCGCGACGAGCAAGCCTGCTCGGATTTTCTGGACTGGTTCGACGACGCCGACCGGCTCCGCGGCTCGCTGGCGAAGCTGATTCACGCCAGCCCGGATGACATCGCCTTTGTGCGGAACACCGCGGCGGCGCTCGGCCTGCTGGTCAATGGAATCGACTGGCGCTCCGGCGATAACGTGGTGACGCTGGCCGGCGAATTTCCGAATTATCTCTATCTGCCGGCGCTGGTGGAGCGGCGGGGCGTCGAATTTCGCGAAGCCCCCTGGCCGGGGCTGTTGGACGCGGTCGACGGCCGCACGCGCCTGGTCGCCCTCAGCGAAGTGAACTACGCCAGCGGTTTCCGCCCGCCGCTGGCGGAGATTTCGCGATTTCTCCGTGAACGCGGCGTGATTTTTTTCGTCGATGGAACGCAAAGCGTCGGCGCGCTGCGCTTCGATGTTCAAATCACGGATCCCGATGCGCTCGCGGCGCACGGATATAAATGGATGTGCTCGCCGATGGGCGCCGGTTTTTTCTATATCGCGCCGCGGCTGCGAAAAAAACTGCCGCCCAGCGAGGCCGGCTGGCGCAGCCATCGCGCCTGGCGCCAGGTCGACGATCTGCACCACGGCCCGCCCGAGATGGTCGAAGCCGCGGAAAAATACGAAGCCGGAGGATTGCCGTTCGCGCTCTTATACGCAATGGAAGCGGCGGTGAATCTGATGCTCGAAATCGGCCTGGACCGGATCGAGCAACGCGTGCTGGAACTGGCCTGCTCGGCGCGCGAGCGTCTGCGCCATTTGGGCGCGGAGGTGAACGAGACCGGCTCGCAGATTGTTGCCGCGAAATTCCCAGGCATCGATCCCTCGCCGCTGGCGCGCGAGTTGAAGTCGCGCCGCATTCTGGTCGCCGCGCGCCACGGCTTCCTGCGTGTCTCGCCGCATTTTTATAACAATGCGGACGATCTGGACCGCCTGGCGTCGGAGCTGCGCCGGCTGCTCTGAGTTTCCCCCCGTTACTTCGGGTCGGGCACCGCCGGCTTGGCGTAAACCTTTTCCAGCGAAGCCTTATATTCGGCGAACAGCTTCTGGATCCCTTCAAACTCCCGCTTCACCTGCCCCCGGTAATCGGGATGGGTCAAATAGTCGTAGAGCAGCGCCGTCATCGCCTGGGCGTCCACCTGGAAGCCGGAATGCCCCACGTCGGTCAGCGCGTCCTGTTCCATTTCGTAGGTGTGATTGGCCCAGTTGGAGGTTGCCGCCGAGAAGCCGACGCCGTGGATCGCGCTCGAAACGCTTCCGGTTTCCTCGTATCCTTGCGGCTTGCCGGGTTCCGCCTGGACCTTCACGGCTCCGTACTTTTTCAGATACGCGAAGGCCAGTTCATCGAGCGACGCTACCGAAATTCCATCGCGGTCCTGCCCGTAGGCGTCGATCTTCACTTTGGTCCCCGTCGCCAGCGCCGCGGCTTTCGCCGCGTTGTCCACATCCTCGCGAACCTGCGCCAGGTAAACTTCGTCCGGATAGCGGATGTAAAAATCGGCCGCCGCGCGGTCCGGCACAACGTTCGGAGCCGCTCCGCCTTCGGTAATCACGCCCTGGATCCGCGCCTCGGGCCGGATCGTCGAGCGCATCGCGTCAATATTGTTGAACAGGTGAATCACCGCCTCCAGCGCGTTGCGCCCGGCCCACGGCGTCATCTGATGCGCCGGCGCGCCGGTGAAGATGTATTTCACGCCGTCGATGTTCAGACAGCAGGTGCCGAATCCAGGGGCCGGCCGCGTGGTCTGGCTGGTCGAATGACTGCGGACCAGAAGATCGACGCCGTTGAAGACGCCCGCCTTGAACATCTCGGTCTTGGCGTTGGGCGGCATCATCTCTTCGCCGGGCGTGCCGAAGACGGTGACGCTGCCCGGCATGTGGGTCTTCTCCAGCAGCTCCGCGATGGCCACCGCGGCGGCAATTCCCACCGGCCCTTGCGCGCTGTGCTGGTCGCCGTGAAACGGCCGCGACGTGCCCCGCAGCGCGTCGTATTCGAGAATCACCCCCACATTCGGCGCGCCGTGATTTCCCTTGTATCGCGCGATGAACGCCGTCTTCAGATTGGCCACGCCCATGGTGACTTCAAATCCGTGCTGCTTCAGATAATCCGTCAAAATCCCGACCGACCGCGTTTCTTCAAATCCGATCTCCGGGTGCCGCGTAATATCGTCCGCCATCGCGAGCAGCTCTTTGTCCATCAATTCCTTCGCCCTGGCGACGGTTTGATCGCGCTGCGGGTTGGAAACCGTCAGCCGTTCGACGATGGTGCGGACGTCCAGCGCGCGCTCCATCTCGGACATTTTCAACAACACGTCACGGGCGGCCTGGCGTTCGGTGGGCGTTTCCTGCGCCAGCAGGATTCCGCCGGCCAGGCAAATCATCACGGAAACTCTCATGGGAAGACTATTATACTGCCGCCGGCCGCGGAGCCGGCGGAAGAAATCGATGTCCGCCGTTCCGCCGATTCCGCGGATAAAATGAACGGGTGAGGTTCGCCGCCGCCCTGCTCGCTTGCGCTTCGCTTCTGGCCCAGTCTCCGGCGAAGGTCGAATACACCTGCCCGCCCGAGGATATCGACGCCTTCGGATTATCTTGCGCGCCGGACGATCCCTGCCATGTGTTTCTCGAATTATCCTCGATTGAAGCGGCCGGGCCGAAACTGTTCGCGGCCGGAAATCTCCACACCGAATCGACCACGCTCTACGGCATTTTGCTTGCCAGCGAGGACGGCGGCAAAAACTGGACGGAGCCGCTGAAGCGCATCCGCGCCGCCGCTCTCGAACAGATCCAGTTCATCGACAACGCCAAAGGCTGGATCAGCGGCCAATCCATCGAGCCGCTGCCGCGCGACCCTTTTCTGCTGATCACGGACGATGGCGGAAATACCTGGCGGCAAAAAATGCTGTTCGACGATTCGCGGTTCGCCTCGGTGGCGCAGTTCTGGTTTGATTCGCCGGAGGCGGGCCAGCTCGTCTTGGACCGCGAGCTTAACGGCCGCCCCCTGCACGAGCGCTATCAGACCAACACCGGCGGTGAAAGCTGGGAGCTGGAGGAGTCCACCTCCAAACCGGTGGTCCTGAAGACGCGCAAAGATGCGGTCTGGCGCCTTCGCGCCGACGGAAAAAGATACTATGCGCAGCGCCGCGGCCCGTCGGGGTGGGAGACCGTGGCCAGCTTCCCGATCGAGGTCGCCGACTGCAAATAAACGCGCCGAACCCCGCAGCGCGCGGATTCGCCTCCGGCGCGGCGCGCGTGCAGGTTGACAAAATCCCTTATTTTGATATTCTATTCAAAAGGTTTGTTGGATTTCCGGTCTAGGGTTTTGGGCCGGGAGAACAATTCCGCAAAGATTTATCCGAAAGGATTGGGGATTATGAAAAAATACGCTTGGCTGCTGCTCGTGTGCGCGCTGTTGTGTGCGCTTCCGCGCCGGTCATTCGCTCAGTTGACCGCCACGGCGACGCTTCAGGGTACGGTGACCGATAAATCCGGGGGCGTGATTCCGGGAGCCGAAGTCAAGATTACCAACCGGGAAACCGGCGCGGTCCGCACCGACAAGACCGCCGGAAATGGCAGCTACGTGTTTAATCTGCTGCCAGCCGGCCACTACGACGTGACCGTCACGATGCCCGGATTTGCCACCGGCGTTTACTCCAACGTCGAACTGTTCGTTTCCCGCACCACCACCGTCGACGCCACGCTTTCGCCCAGCCAGCAGACCCAGACGGTGACCGTGGAAGCGGCGGGCGCGGCGCTGGTCGATTTGCAGAAAACCGACGTCAGCCTGCCGATTACGCCGAGCGACGTCGAAAATCTTCCGCTCAACGGCCGCGACTTCGTCAATATGGCGATTCTGGCGCCCGGCGCGCGGCCGGTGAACTCCTATGACCCGACCAAGGCCCGCATCGGCGTGTTCGCCACCAACGGCTCAGGGGGCCGCAACGTCAACGTCACGGTGAACGGCGTCGATGATCACGACAACACCGTGGGCGGCCCAGTGATGCAGCTTCCACTGGAAGCGGTCCAGGAATTCAACATTTCCACCCAGCGCTTCTCCGCCGCCAACGGGCGCAGCGAGGGCGCGGCGGTGAACCTGATCACCAAGTCCGGCACCAACCAGTTTCACGGCTCTTTGTTTTTCCAGGACCGCGATCAGGCCTTCGACACGCTGAACTACTTCGAGCAGACCGCGCATGGCGGCACCGGCCAGAAGGCGCCGTTCAGCCGGCAGCAGTTCGGCGGATCCATCGGCGGGCCGCTCAAGAAGGACAAAACGTTCCTGTTTTTCGCCATTGAGCGCTCCCGCGAGCAGACCAGCATCAACACCAACCCCGCGGCTTACGCCGACGCTCAGGCGCTGACCAAAGTCAGCCTGCCGTACGGCATTCAAGTGGATCCGGTGCAGACCATCGCCACGCCTTATTACGACTGGCGCTATAATGGCCGGCTCGACCATGACTTGAACGACAAAAACCGCCTTTCGTTGAGCTACTCCAATCAGAACAACCGCGGGCTCAACGACCAGGCCTCCGGCAACAGCGACGGCTTCCAGACCAACTTCACCACCAATCAGCTCATCATCTCCAATGCGACGCTGAACTCGGTGATCTCGCCGACCATGGTGAACTCCTTCACGGCCGGCTATCAGTATTGGAACAATTTGATCGACGCCAACCAGTTCGTGCCCAATCTCTCCTTCCCGAACCTTTCGGCCGGAACCAATCCCAACGTGCCGCAGGAGAGTTATCAGGCCAAATGGCAGTTCAAGGACGATTACTCAATCAACCACGGGGCCCATTCGTTCAAATTCGGCGTCGATTATCTTTACGAGCCCAAGCTTGGCGGCTTCTTCGTCACCGATCCGACGCCAGCGATCAGCTTCTTCGACGATCCCACCAAGATTCTCTCCGACCCGGCCGACTACCCGCAGGGCCTGGCGACTCCGGGCGCGGTGCAATCGATTACCGTTCCCAACACCGGGAACCCTTATTTTGCCGAAAACGCCAAATCGATCGGTTTGTACGTCCAGGACGACTGGAAGGCCACCCGCCGGCTGACGCTGAATATCGGGCTGCGGTGGGACAAGGACTACGATTTGAATGGCGGCGCGCAGCAGGCCACCAGCAAAACC
The DNA here is from genome assembly GCA_021324615.1 of Terriglobia bacterium. GTDB lineage: Bacteria > Acidobacteriota > Terriglobia > Bryobacterales > Bryobacteraceae > Palsa-187. The sequence goes on from JAJPIT010000044.1 coordinate 46,620, forward strand.
TATCTGGAACTGAAGGCGATCGGCAGTCCCTATGCTTACCGGCTGCCGCAGAATGAGAATCGCGACTTCAGCCCGCGGTTTGGTCTGGCTTACGACCTGACCGGCTCCGGCAAGCACGTGCTCCGCGCCGGCTACGGCCTGTACTACGGCCAGACGTTCCAGAACATTCCGCTGTTCATGGAACAGCAGGCCAACGCCACGGTCTTTACCACCATCAACTACACCAGCCCTGGCCCGGGGAGCCCCTCAGCGGCGAAGCTGCCCAACGGAGAGCTGTTGTCGGCCTGGCGCTTCGGGATCGATCCGCTGCCGCCGATTCCTCCGGGAACCTCGCAGTTGCCCACCGGATCCACCGGCTTCATCATGGATCCGAACTACCGCAATCCTTACAGCGAGCAGTGGAACGCCGGCTATAGCTGGCAGGCGACCAGCGATTCGGTGATTGAGATCGAATATATTCACGAACTCGGCTTGCACGAGAACGAGCGCATCATCATCAACCCGCAGATCAACGGCGTGCGGAACACCACCGCCGCCTTCCAGGCCGCCGGTCTGCCGGTGCTGGGCCAGATCCGCGACGCCATGTCCAACGGCCGCAGCCGCTACGACGGCATGAACGTCTCCTATCGCAAGCGGCTGACCCGCAACTTCTCGATCAACGCCGCCTACGTGCTCTCAAAAGCGCGGGCCTACAACGGGAGCGCGGCTTCCTACGCCAACTCCCCCACCGACGAGCTGAACTGGTTCGCCCCGCACGATTACGGCCCGACGCCATCCGATGAGCGGCACCGCATCACTTTGAGCGGCTTGTTCAACCTGCCGTTCGGCATCACCGTATCGCCCATCATGCAGTGGGCGACCGGGCGCCCCTACAACCCGACCGAAGGCATCAGCGACGTCTACGGGTGGGGCGGCGGCAACGGCGCCACGCACGCGATCGTTCTCAACAGCGATCCAACCAATCTGACCGCGACCAAGTCCTACACCGCCGCGCAACTGGTGGCTTGCCTGAACGCCAATACCTGCCATCAACTGCCCTACAATTATCTCCGCGGCGAGGACTTTTTCCAGCTTGACGCTCGCTTCGGCAAGGTCTTCCGGCTGGGTGAAAAACCCAGGCTCGAGCTGTTCTTCCAGGCGTTCGACCTGACCAACCGGGCCAATTTCGGTTCTTCGTACCAGGCCAGCATCCGGGCGGCGAACTTCATGCATCCGACAAATTTCATCGCCGCCTCCGGGGTGATCGTGCCCAAGTCCTTCGCCGGGGAGTTCGGCGCGCGGTTCAGCTTCTAAAAAACGGCAGCTCCAACTGACGGGCCGGCGGCTCCCCGCCGGCCTTTCTTTTTTTTACACTTCTGAATATGCCTACCTTGATCGCGGCGCCTGCGCGCATTCCCGTCCCCGGAGGCAAGCTGATCGAGGAGTACATCGGACGGGTGAACTCCAAGGACACGGCGCTCTCCATCGCGCACATGCGCAGCCCGGCGGGCTGGTCCGAACCGGGGCAGCGTCCCGAGTTTGACGAGTTCACCATCGTGCTTCAAGGCTCGGTCACGGTAGAATGCGAAGACGGAATCATCGAAGTGCCGGCGGGACAGGCCGTGATTACGCGGCGCGGGGAATGGATCCGCTACAGCACGCCGCGCGGCGCCGAGTATATCGCGGTTTGCGCCCCCGCGTTTTCGCCCGAAACGGCGCATCGGGACTCATGAAGCTGCGATTTTATTCCAATACTTTGCGATTCCGGCTGAGCCGGTCCGAGGTGGCGCGGCTGGCCGAGACAGGGCGGGTGGAGGAATCCATCTCGTTCCCCCAACGCGAGCTGGCGTACGCAATCGAGCTGGGGGCTTCGCCGGAGATCACCGCGTCCTTCGATGGCGCGCGGATTCGCGTCGAGGTTCCCCGCGAGCAGGCCCGGAGCTGGATCGGCAGCGGACAGGCAGGGATCGAAACCCCCGGCGGATCGCCCAAAATCCTGATTGAAAAGGATTTTCAGTGCCTGCACAAGGAAGGCGCCGAGCAGGTCGACGCGTTCCCCAACCCCTTGATGGACAAGTTCTAAAGCGAACAGGATCCGGAAGCCATAGCGGCGCGGGGCTACTCCGGCGCCCGGACCGGCGCCAGTAACTGGCGGGGGAAAGATCACGTCGTTTTTTTTGACGTTCACGGAAAATTCATAAGAAGATTCACAAATGGTAAGCGACCCTGCCCGGGCTGGATTGACAGTGCCGTTTCGGAATCTTTATCATGAGGTGTTATTCACGCTCACCAAGAGCGCCCTGGCTCGTCCTGAGTAATTCTATATGATCAAAGTCGAAGGGCTTACCAAGCGATACGCCCGTAAAATCGCAGTCGACAACATCTCTTTTGAGGTCGAAAAGGGCCAGATTGTCGGCTTTCTCGGCCCCAACGGAGCGGGCAAAACGACCACCATGCGCGTTTTGACCTGTTTTCTGCCGCCCACCGCAGGCAAAGCCTCGGTGGCCGGATTCGACGTGCTCGAACAGCCGCTCGAAGTCAAACGCCGGATCGGCTATCTGCCGGAAACGCCGCCGGTTTATCCCGAGATGGAGGTTCAGGAGTACCTGGAGTTCGTGGGCCGGATCAAGGGCGTGGCCAAGGACCAGTTGGCGAAACGTATCGCCGAGGTTGCGGAGGCGTGCGCAATCAGCGATGTCCGAAAGACGCTGATCGGGAAGCTTTCCAAGGGCTACCGGCAGCGCGTCGGCCTGGCGCAGGCGATCATTCACAATCCCGACGTTCTGATTCTCGATGAGCCCACCGCCGGCCTGGATCCACACCAGATCATCGAGACGCGCGACTTGATCAAGGGCCTGGCCGCCCGCGGCGATCATACGATCATCCTTTCGACGCATATTCTTCCCGAGGTCGAGCAAACCTGCGAGCGGGTGATCATTATCGCCAAGGGAAAACTGGTGGCCATGGATACGGTCGCCAACCTGACCAGCCGCTTAAGGGGCGCCGAGACGGTGGCCGTCGAGGTGTTGGCCGAAGAGAGCCAGGCCGCCGCGGTTCAGAGAAAACTGGAGCAGGTCGCCGGGGTGAGCCGGGTGCTGGCCAACCAGCACCGCGACGGCAAACTGAACTTTATGGTGGAGAGCCTGGAGGGCCGCACCATCCGCCCCGGTTTGGCCCGCGCGGTGATCGAATCCGGATGGAATTTGAATGAATTGCACGCGGTGGGCCTGAGCCTGGAAGAGATCTTCCTGCAACTGACCGCCTCGCCGGAGAATACACGGCAGGAGGAGGCCGTCGCCGCCACCGCCGCGCCCGTTGGAGAGTCACGATGAACACCTTCACCATCGCCCGCAAGGAGCTGAACAGCTACTTCCGTTCCCCCATCGCCTACGGCGTGATGGCGTTTTTCGCGCTGATCGCCGGATATTTTTTCTATGTCGCGGTCGTGTTTTTCGTGCGGCGCGGCATGGAGAGCGCGATGATGGGCCAGAGCTTTCCCATGGACATGGGCGAAATGATTATCCGCCCGCTGTTTTCCAATATCAGCGTGATCGGGCTGTTCCTGATCCCGATGATCACCATGCGCCTGTTCGCCGAGGAGAAGCGCACCGGCACCATCGAGCTGCTGCTGACCTCGCCCGTCAGCGATCTGGAGATTATTCTCGGCAAGTGGCTGGGGGCGATGATCCTGTATGTGGCGATGCTGGCCATCTCGGCGCTGAGCCTGTCGGTGCTGTTCGTCTACGGGCATCCGGACTGGAAGCCGATTCTGGTCGGCTATCTGGGGCTGCTGTTGCAGGGCGGCTGCCTGCTCGCCATCGGGACCTTCATCTCCAACTGCACCAAGAACCAGATCGTGGCCGGCGTGGCCGGCTTCGCCATCATGCTGCTGCTGTGGGTGCTCGACTGGGCGTCGTCGTTCGGCACAACGGTCACCGACCGGGTGATCAGCTACCTTTCGGTGCTCCAGCACTTCGACACGTTTTCGCGCGGGGTGCTCGACAGCAAGGACATTGTGTTTTATTTGTCGGTGATTTTTGTGGGATTGTTTTTGACCGCGCGCTCGATGGAGTCGCTGCGGTGGAGAGCATAGTATGAACAGCGGATGGATGAAGGCCCGGCAAACCCGGTTCACCGCCTACACGGTTCTTTATGTGGCCATCGTGATCGCGGTGGTGAGCGGCGTGAATTTCCTCGCCAACCGGTATAACAAGAGCTACGA
>JAJPIT010000124.1 GCA_021324615.1 Terriglobia bacterium
GCGCACGATGTAAAGAATCAGACCGGCCTGGGCGAGCCGGTGCGCGACTGGTTCCCGATTTCGTTCATGAGCACCTTCTCCGATTTCGCCGATCTGGTGCACGGCCCGCAGGCCGAGTGGGGCCAGTTGAGCTGCGGATGCCATCCCAACTGCGGCGTGGGCATGGCGGTGATGTGCGACAAGGAAACCAAGGAATACCGTCCGGTGACGGCGTTCCTGAACGCGGACCGGCTGGCGCGCGACGTGGCGCGTATCAACGACGCGGCGCGGGGGCGCTTTCTTTCGGTGCTGGGCGTATCGCTTGCGCTGCTGCGCAATTACAACCCCTACGAAGCGCCGACCCATTTCCGGTTAAGCGACCTGATTGCGAAGTTCGACAAATGCTTCGGGATGACGAAGAAGTCGCAGCAGGGCGGCTACGGCAAGGTGACCGGCGACCGCACTTTGGCCGACATTCAGAAGCGGCGGGCGGACCGCTGGAATTTTCTGTTCATCGCCGGCATGTGGTTCCAGGATCTGTTCAACTACGACTTCCGCCGCACCGAGCAGTGTATCATCCCCTACGCGACGCAGGAAGGCGAGATTTCCTTCTGCGCCTACAACACCGGCGTGGGCTGGCGGAACATCGTCGAGAAGATGCACATGACCGCCACGCTGACCAAGTGGTATGAAGAGCACGGGCGCCATGAGATCATCGCCGGCGGCAAGAAGGTGAATCTCCCCAGCACGGAGCACTCGCTGGTCCTGCGCCCGGAGGATGTGAACCGCGAGCGGCAGCACGATCTCGATCATTTGGGCATCGCCAAGACGGCGCGGGAGGAGAAGAAGCGCGCGCGCGACGCGAAACTCGCCGAACAGGCCCGGAATGAGCAGATGATGAAGCTCTATCGCGAACACGTTCTGGGCGAGAAGCCGCAGCCGGACCTGGTGCCGCTGGGATCCATCAAACCCGCGAGCAATCCTCCGGTCAAGAAGGAAGAGGAAGCGGTCGGTTCTTTCGGCGATTAAGCCTGTCCGTGCTGACTAGCGCCCGCGGTAGCAAAAAACCGGCGCGCCGGGCGGAGCTTCGCGCTCATCCCAGATCAACTGGCTCGGCGCACGCGAGGTCATCAGCCATACGGCCTGCTCGGCGACGATCCGCGGGCGCGGGAAGCACTTCACGTAGATGGGGCCGCGGGTTGAGCGCGAGAGTGCGATCAACTGCTCGGTAGGCTCGGCGCGCTTCATGTACTGGGAGTGTTTCCGGGTCCACAAATACCCGGCGTTCTGGAGAACCAGGATGGCGGCAGCGGCGGGCGCAAGCCGCCGCCGCCTTTGCGCCAGCTCGTACAGCGCCGCTCCCACGATCAGCGCCACCCCTGCGCTTGCCAGATAGGTCTGGCGGCTGGGGATGCGCGTTGAGTAGGTCAGGAACGAATAGGGCGCCAGAGCGAGAATCGTCCACAGCGAGCCGATCCGGAGAATGCCGAACTTGCGCCAGAAGGCAAGGGCGGCGGCGGCGATCCACCCCCAGATCCAGAACGCGGCAGCGAAGCTGCGCGGCAAGGTGATCCAGAACGGCGCGCGCGGCGAAAAACTACCGTCGCGCAGACGGAACGAATCGTCGGCGGTGAAGAAGACGGAACAGACGGCGGCAACGGCGAGAACGGCAAACGGCAGCAGCCAGCGCCATTTGCCGCGATAATCGAGCAGCGGCAAAACCATCAGCGCGACCAATACGGGCGCGGATTCCTTAGATACAAGCGCCAGCGCGAATGCCGCGATCGACCCCAAAAGCCATTTGTATCGCGACGTTTGCAGGAACAGAATCCATGCCAGCAGGGCGCCGGCGCCGAAGAAGAACAGCAGCAGCTCGCTCGCCGCGGAAATCCACATCACGGCTTCCTGATGTCCTTCGGCGGCGGCAAAATACAGCGCGGCCCAGGCGCTGGCCCCGAAGCCGATCCGCCGCCAGGCGCCGAGCGCGAACACCAGCCAGGTGTTCAGAACGTGCAGCAGAATTCCGGCGGCATAAAAGGGCGCGGCGTGAACGTCAAAGACGAGATAAAGGCCGGCCATCAAAAATTCGGAGGTCGCGCGCAGGCGGAACGGGGCGCTGGACGGCAGATCCGACCAGTGCGACTCTTCGCTGAAATGGGCGGCCAGGGCGAGATTCGGATAATCATCCTCAATGAACGGCTGCCGCAGCGCGGGAAGATAAGCGGCGATGGCCGCCAGCGCGAGCACGGCGAAAATCAGGAGCCGGCGCGGCGGACGGTTCACTGCGCTTTAAACGTGGTCCACTCGCGGGATTCGAGGTTCCGCAGAACGTCCTTTTCCCAGCCGAACTCGGGATGCGCTTTCAAATGCTGCGAGGCGTGGAAATGAAGGCCACAGGCGTGCCCCATCAGCGCGGTGAACTCCATCTTCTCCGCCATGGCGGCATCGGCGACTTTATTTTCCACCGCGCCCGCGTTTCCATAGGGCGGCTGCCATGGCTTGGAGCCGCGCGGCGACAGATCGATATGCCCGTCGAGGGTCCGTTCGTCGGGTTCGATTTTCTGATCGTAGGTATCGTAGTGATCGGCGAGGAATTTTTGGGCCAGGGCGACGTCAATCCGTCCCTTATTTTCGGCCATCAACTGATCCCAGCGGATGTGCCGCGCGTTGGCGCTGTTGGACGGATCATGCACGTTGAAATCAGTCTCCTCGCGCGTCAAATCCGGGTCGACCGGAAAGTTGGAGCCGGCGAAGTATCCATCTTTGGTGCGCCACAGATTCACGTGCTTCAAGCCCAGCTCCAGGCTGGCGATTTCGCCGGTTTTGCGGTCGGCGAGGAGCCAGTTATTGGCGTATCCGCCGTTGTTGCCTTCCTTCATGAGGCGGGCGAAGTCGTCGATGGAGTTGGCGTACTGCATGGCCTTGCGGGCACGCACAAATTCCGGCACGCCGGTGGGATCGAAGCCGTGGAACTGGCTGATGGTGGTCTCGGTGATCATGATTCCCGCCGAATTGATCCCGAAATCGTCGGCGGAGTGAATCAGGCCCGGCATTCCGTCCATGAGGAAGCGGTTGCCGTGCTCCGGCGCAACGTCGAAGATGATGTTCCAGCGCGAGCCGGTGATGTAATCGGTCCAATTATTGTGAGCGATGACGGGACGGCCGTCTTTGGTGTAGCTGCCGGTGGCGACGAAAGCGCTGCAATGGTCCGGGGTGGGGCGCGATGAGCTGCTGTCGGCCCATTTCAGATAATAGGGGTCCAGCTCCAGCCACGCGTTCGCGGCGACGATGTCCCACAAATCGAGCTTCACGCCGCGTGCGTTCACGCCCTCGACAATGCCTTGCAGCTCGGCTCGGTATTCCGGTTCGACGTGGGGCCACAACACGCGCTGGGCCGCGTCGCGGAAGTACGGCCAGCTTTTGGAATCGTGCGTCAACACGGCCCGGATGGCGCGCTGCGCGTCGGCGATCTCCGGAGCCAGCAGATATCCGTGCTGGAATCCGATATCGGCGGGCGAGCCCTCCAGGTGCACAAAAATCCAGCCGTTCTGCGGCGCTTTGCGGTATGCCTTTTTCAGCCGCGCCGCCTCCGCGCCGCTGGCTTTGGCCGGCGCCGCCGCGGCCAAAGCCGCGAAGATCCCGAACACGACCAACAAATTCCTCATAGCCGTTATGATAACCGTTGCCGGCGTGCCTGGAATCGCCCAACAGGGAGCGCCGGCATGGATCTGTCCGGCTACTGGCTCTGCACGGAAAGCAGCACGCCGCTTTGTGTGCTCTGGCCGGCATACTGCGCGACGATCGCGTTATCGCCATTGGGAAGCGACGGCGGAACGACAACGTTGAATTGATACAGGCCGGGCGAAATTAATCCGGCGAATTGCACCGTGGCCGGCACGCCGCCGATCTGGATCACGGGCGAGGGAAGCAGGATGCCGCTCTGCGTTTCCGATCCCTTCACAATCGGCATCGAGACGGCGCCGAAGCCGTTGCCGTAAAGTACGATGATTTCGCCGGGCGCGGCGGGAGTGCTAAAGCCGGGGAACAGCGACGGCGGGCCCAGATCCTTGCCGTTCAGATGCGTGCCAACGACGTACGGGCCGCCATTGAAGACGAAGAATTCGATCGAATCGGGCTGCACCTGCGAGGCGAAAGCGGCGCTTGAAACATTATTGTTGGTGACCGAAACCAGAGTCGGCCCGCTGGGGAGATCCGGCGGGGTCAGAACATTGAGCTGCGCCGGGCTGATGTAATAGACGTAAGCCGGCTCGCCGCCGATCTGGACGCTGACGCCGTCCAGAGCCACCGGCATCTGGGAGCCGCTGAAATCCGACGCCCGCCACATTCGCGCGTCGCCGGCGGGCGCGAGATTCGTCCCCTTGATCACCACCCAAGTATTCGGAGCGATGGTCGCGTTTCCGGAAAAAGCGGTGGCGACGGAGGTAATCACCGGCACCGTCGTCTGCGGCGCCGGCGGCAGCGTGAGGCTGAAGATAGTGCCCTCGCCGCGCGCTCCGCCCTGATTGGTGACGCCGTAGAGACTGCCGTTGGAGGCGAGCACCAGGCTGATCGGGTCCGCGCCGTCGGTCAAATAAACAAAGTTATAGAGCGTGGTCAGCTTTCCCGCCGTGGAGATTTGAAAAATGGTGCCGCTATTGTCGGAACCGCCGGCGTATGTCGCGCCGTAGAGGGTGCCATCGGGGGCCTGCACCAGCGCGGTCGGATTGGCGCCCATGTTTTGCCCGCGGAAATCATAGAGTACGGTGAGCGCGCCGCCCGGCGTGATCTTATAAACGGTGCCGGAGGTCAGATCGCCCGGATTGGTGGTTCCATAAAAATTTCCATCGATGCCGCGAAGGACAAATCCCGGGGGACCGGCATCGCTCGCCAGCGGCCCGAAGTTGTAGAGCGGCGTCAAGCCGCCGGCCGGGGTCAGCTTGAAAAACCAGCCGGAGTTGTTGGCTCCGCCCGATGCGCTGGTTCCGTAGAAATTTCCGTCGGCGCCTTGCACCAGCATTCCGCTTAATCCGCTTCCGGTCTGTTGCGGCGTGAAGCTATAGATCGTAGTGAGCGTCCCGCCGGGGGTGATTTTGAAGATGGTGCCGCCACTGTTGGGCCCGGCGGTGCTGGTCATGCCGTAGAAGTTTCCGTCAGAAGCGGCGGTCAGCGCGAGCGGAGATGCGCCCTCCACCGCGGCCTGGCTGAAGGTGAACAGAGTGGTCAGCGTTCCGGCGGGCGTAATCCGGAAAACGGTGCCGACCGTATTCGAATTGCCCTGCGTGGTTCCGTAGAAATTTCCGTCCGGCCCCTGGACCAAGGAATTCGGACCCGCTCCATCGCCCGGGTTCGTTCCGAAATTATAGAGCGTGGTCATCGCGCCGATGGGGGTGATCTTAAAAACGGTCCCCAGGCCGTGGGATCCGCCGTCGTTGGTGATGCCGTAGAAGTTCCCGTCGCTGGCCTGAATCATCGACGCCTGCGCGCCAGAAACGTAATTTCCGCTGAACGTCCAAAGGTTGGCGAAGGTTTGGGCGTTGAGCGATATCGCCGCACCGAGAGCGGCGATGGCCATTCTCGTCTTCATGAAACGCTACGCTCCTGCAAGGAAGATCGCTGGCAGGGCGGTATCGTTTCCTGGTAATTAATGAAGCAAGCGAGTCTTCAGCGGGAGCCGGCCGCCTTCACGACGTTTGCATACTCGGTTTTCTCCACCTGGTCCACCAGCTTCACCCGGTCGGACAGGCCTTCCGACAGGCGGCCGAACAGCTCCTTTTCTCCCTCGGTTGGCGGAGCGTCGGCCATCGAGGCGAAATCCAGAAGCCGCGCCAGTTTGCTGTCGATGCCGGTCGGATAGTTGATCAGGTCCTCGCCGGCACGGGCGCGGAATTGGACCAACCGCTCTTCGATCGGATAGAGCTTGTCGTTCAGGGCCTTCATGGCCCGGTCAAGCTGGGCTGTATCTTTGCCTTCTTTTTTGGCCTGCGCGATCATATCCTCGGCGCGCTTCCGCATCTCGCGAATCCGCTTCACTGTGGACATGGTCTGCTCCAGCTTGTCCGCCACCCGTTTCATGAACTGAAACTGCTCTTCGAGATCCGCGTCGGAGTAAGTCACGCGGGGGTCCTTGACGATTTTGAACGACTGCGTGTAGGTGCGGCCGCCCGCGGTCAGTTCGACCCGATAATTGCCCGGCGCGGCGAGGGGTCCCGCGGCGGCGCCTTGAAATACCGCGTCTGGAAGCACGGCCGGCGGGGTGTAGCGGAAATCCCAAGTGAAGGTGTTGGCGCCCTGGACCGCGCGCAACGGACCCGATCCGCCGCCGCGCCGCCCGCCTCCGCCCGCCCGGCCTCCATTGCCGCCGCGGCCGGCCCGGCCGGTGGTGTCCAGGTTGAACGTCCGCACCGGCTCGAGCGATCCGTTGCGCTCCCGTGAAATTTTAAGGGTCACGGTTCCCGATGGCGGATCCTTGAAATAGAACGGAATCTGCACGCCAGTGGGCGGATTTTCGCCGGTGCCGGACGGCTCCGACCCGAAGCCGCCGGCGAGACTCGCGGTGGCGCGGAAGCGAACCGTGGTGCGCGGCGCAAACAGATGCACGCGATCGCTCATGGACGCCGCATCCAACTGCCGGTAAAGAGCCGCGTTATCGAGAATCCAGAAGCCCCGGCCGTGTGTGGCGGCGATCAGGTCGCCTTCCTTGAACAGCAGATCGTGCACCGGGACTACGGGCAAGCCGTTGTTCATGCGGATCCAGCGGGCGCCGTCATTGAAAGAAACATAAACGCCCGTTTCTGTTCCGGCGAAAAGCAGACCCGGCCGCTCCGGATCCTCGCGGATGGTGCGCGTGAAATCCCAATCGGGAATGCCGCCGACGATTTTCGTCCACGATTTTCCGTAATCCGTCGTTCTATAAAGATAGGGTTTGTTGTCCTGCAATTTGTAGCGTGTCGCGGCCACGTAAGCCTCCGCGGCATCGTGTGGCGACGGCTCGATGATGCTGATCAGCGCGAATTCGGGCAGGTCCGGCGGCGTCACGCGGGTCCAGTTCTTGCCGCCGTCGCGCGACACGTGGATATAGCCGTCGTCGGAGCCGGCCCACAGCACGTTGTGATCCTTGGGCGACTCGGCGAAGGCAAAAATCGTCGCGTACCACTCCGGCCCGTATGCCTCGCGCGTGATCGGACCCCAATATTCCGAAGTCTCCTGCTCGTGCCCATAGGACGGAGTGTGCTCCAGCGTTTTGGGATCGTGCCGCGTCAGATCCGGGCTGATCACCTGCCAGCTCTGTCCTTCATCGGTGGAGCGATGCACGTACTGCGAAGTGACATAGAGGACGTTGGGGACCGTCGGCGAGGTCATCACCGGATAAGTCCACCAGAAGCGGAAATTGATGTCGGCCGCGCCCCAGCCGTAATGCGTCTCCGGATTGGGCGAGATGTCGCGGGTTTGCTTGGTCCGCCGGTCGTAGCGCGTCAGCCAGTGATGATTTGCGGCGTATATCACATCCGAATTTTCGAGATTCGTCGCGATGTAGCCGTCCTCGCCGCCGCCCACCGTTTCCCAATCCTCGATGGTGATGCGGCCGTAGTCGGACCGGCTCGGCAAACCGATCGTCGTATTATCCTGCTGCGCGCCGTAGATGTGATAGGGAAACTGATGATCGGCGACCACGTGATAAATCTGTGCCGTCGGCTGATTGAGAATCGAAGACCAGGACTGGCCGCCGTTGAAGCTGACGGCGGCGCCGCCGTCGTTGCCTTCGATCATGCGGTTCGGATCGTTGGGATCGATCCACAGATCGTGATGATCGCCGTGCGGCGGCCGGAAGGGCGCGAACTTCTGGCCTCCGTCGGTGGACTTCCACGCGCCGACGTTTAAAACATAAACCACATCGGCGTTTTTCGGATCGACGAAAATGTGGTGGTAATACCACGGCCGCATCGTCAACTCCGCGTCGTCGGTCAGGCGCCGCCAGGTTTGGCCCGCGTCATCGGACCGGAACAGACCCTTCTTGCCCAGCTCGGCGTCGACCAGCGCGAAGACGCGCTCCGGCTTGCTTGGCGCGAGCGCTAGCCCGATGCGTCCTTTCACTCCGCTCGGAAGCCCGGGACGATTGGTCAGCTCCGTCCAGTGATCGCCGCCGTCGGTGGTTTTATACAGCGCCGTTCCCGGACCCGCGCTGCGAAATCCCCACGGGAAACGATGCTCTTCAAGCGTCGAGGCATACATCACCTCGGGGTGGTTGGGGTCCATGATTAGATCGATCGCGCCGGCCTGCTCGCTGCGATAGAGAATTTTCTCCCAGGTGCGGCCGCCGTCTTTGGATCGATACACGCCGCGATCGGGACTCGGCCCCCACGGGTCGCCCAGCGCGGCCACGTAAACCAGATCCGGATTGCTCGGATGAATCCGCACGCGCGCGATGCTGCGCGTCGTCTTGAGCCCGACGTTGGTCCAGGTGCGCCCGCCGTCGGTCGATTTATAAACGCCGTCGCCGTAGGAAGCGTCGCCGCGCACACAAGCCTCGCCCATTCCCACGTAAACGATATTGGGATTCGACGGCGCCACCGCGACCGCGCCCACCGATCCGGTTTGCATGAAGCCGTCCGACACGTTGCGCCAACTGATTCCGCCGTCTTCCGTCTTCCAGACGCCGCCGCCGGTCGCTCCGAAATAGAACACCAGCTTGTTCACCGGATCGCCCGCCACCGCGGTCACGCGCCCGCCGCGCGAGGGCCCCACCATCCGCCAACGCAGCAACTGTAAATACGACGGATCGACCGAAGCATCGCTTTGCCAGGCGAAGCTCGCCACCGGAAGCAGAACCGCGAGGGAGAGCAGCAGAAGAACGAGGAGATTTCGACGGCGCATAAAGCGAGTTTACAGCGGGAATCCGGCCCCGAACAAATCCGCAAGCGGGGACGGCGGGCCGGGCAGGGGCTTGCGGTCAACTCCGGCGCTACCGGATCCGGCCTACCGCAGCCAGGCCGGTGTCGTCCGCCTCCATCTTCTCCGCTGCTTCAACTGGCGGTTCACCTCCTCGAGCGAACCGAAAAAGCCCGCGAACGAGCGTTTTAGTTCCGCCGGGAGCGGGCGGCCCGGTTGAAAATCGCAAATGCGGAACTGCCCTGTGATGGCGATCGCCGCGGCTCCCATGGCGCGATACTCCTGCGTCCCCTGCGCCCACGCGATGCCATTGGCTTCATCCAGCCACAGCCCGAATCCCACGCTTCAGCTCTTGGCGATCTGCCCGGCCGAGCGAAGCGTCAGGGCGACGAAGGTCAGCGTCCCGTTCGTGCATCCGGCCGCGGGCAGCGTCGGCGCGCCCACCACGAATAAATTCTCGTGATCATGGGTGCGGCCGTAGCTGTCGCACACGCTCGTTGCCGGATCGGTCCCCATCCTGCA
>JAJPIT010000068.1 GCA_021324615.1 Terriglobia bacterium
CAGGCCGGCGAGCTCGGGCTCGAGGCGCACACGATCGATGGCTCCGCTGACGATCTGGCCGCGGTGATCCTGGATCAGTTGCGGTAAAGTCTCGGCGTACATCCTACATCTATTGATGACGCCAATCGCGCCGGGAAGCAGTCCCGTAGGGAGGGTAGACGGCGCACGGTATGATGCTTGAGTGCGGCTCACGGTGGTGGACTGGGCGGTGGTGGCGGCGTACTTCGCCTTCAACCTCGCCATTGGTTTCTATTACAAAGGCCGCGCCGGATCGAGCGTCAGCGAATTCTTTCTCTCCGGACGAAACGTTCCATGGTGGCTGGCGGGGACGTCCATGGTGGCGACGACGTTCGCCGCCGATACGCCGCTGGCGGTGACGGGCATGGTCGCGGTGGGAGGGATTGCGGGCAACTGGCTGTGGTGGTGCTTCGTCGCCAGCGGCATGATGACCGTATTTTTCTACGCGCGGCTGTGGCGGCGCAGCGGCGTCATGACCGATATTGAATTTTGCGAAATCCGCTACTCCGGGAAGCCGGCGGCGTTTTTGCGCGGATTTCGCGCGCTGTATCTGGGCATCCCGATCAACTGCATCATTCTCGGCTGGGTAAATAAGGCGATGGTCGATATTCTGATGCTGGTTTTGGGCGTGAGCAAGATCCAGGCGCTCGGAATCGTGATCGGGATGATCGCGCTGACCTCGCTGATTTCGGCGCTGGGCGGGCTGTGGGGCGTGCTGGTCACGGATATGTTCCAGTTCGTGATCAAGATGAGCATGGTGATCGCGCTGGCGGTGTTCGCGGTGCGGGCCGTCGGGGGGATTGACCGGATGAAGACGAAGCTGCTCGCCCTGGATGCGGCGCGGGGAAATCAGGGGTCGGTTTTAAACTTCATTCCCGATTTGAATTCGGCGTGGATGCCGCTGATCACCTTTCTGGTCTACATTTCGCTGAACTGGTGGGCGACCTGGTATCCGGGCGCCGAGCCGGGCGGCGGCGGATATATCGCGCAGCGGATGTTCAGCGCGAAGGACGAGAAAAATTCGCTGCTGGCGACGCTGTGGTTCAATATCGCGCATTACGCGCTGCGGCCGTGGCCGTGGATCCTGGTGGCGCTCGCCTCGTTGATTCTTTATCCGGGATTAGAAAAGCCGGAAACCGGATATATTCGCGTGATGATCGCGTATCTGCCGCCGTCGCTGCGCGGCTTGATGATCGCGGCGTTCGCGGCGGCGTATATGTCCACGATCGCCACGCAGCTCAACTGGGGCGCCAGCTATCTTGTCAACGATTTCTATCGGCGGTTTCTGAAGCCGCACGAATCCGATCGGCATTATGTGGCGGCTTCGCAGGCGGCCACAGTGCTCCTGACGCTGCTTTCCGCCGTGGTGACGTTCTATCTCGATTCGATCGCCGGCGCATGGAAACTGCTGGTGGCGACCGGCGCGGGAACCGGAGGCGTGCTGCTGCTGCGCTGGTATTGGTGGCGCATCAATGCCTGGAGCGAAGTTTCGTCGATGATCGCGGCGTTCGCGGTTTCCCTCAGCCTGCAAACGATCTGGAAACTGGATACGGACAAACCGGTGGATTTCGCCTGGATCATGATCCTCACCGCGGCCATCACCACCGTAACCTGGCTGGCGGCGACGTTCTTGACGCGGCCGGAGCCGGATCCGGTGCTGATTTCGTTTTATGCGCGGACGCGTCCCTCGCAGGCGGGATGGCGGCGGATCGCGCGCCTGAAACCCGACGTGCGGCCTTCGCGCGACGGGTGGTCGAACCTGGTGGACTGGATCGCCGGATGCGTGCTGATCTACGGCCTGTTGTTCGGCGCCGGAAAGCTGCTGCTGCACGAGATATTATCCGGGGTGGCGCTGGTCGCGGCAGGCCTGAGCGCGGGCGCGGTGATTTACTGGGATCTTTCAAGGAGAGGTTGGAGTGCGGTGGTGGACTAACCCGGCCGGCAGGCTGGCCGCAGGCGGCCTGGCGGTAGCCCTTTTCTGTGTTTCTGCCGCGGCCGGACCGGTCGATTTCGGGCTGGACGAGTATAGCGCCGCGGCGCAGGCGCGGCATGTGAAGTGGAAAATTCAATGCGAGCTGACCACGGATCCGCCGGAAACCTACCGGATCGAACCCTACGCGGCGGGCGGAGCACACATCACCGGCGGGGATCTGCGCGGGCTGATGTATGGTTTGCTCGAAGCCGCGGATCAGATCCGCGCGACGGGCCGGCTTCGGCAGGCGCGCGGCGAACCGGCGACGCCGGTGCGCGGCGTCCGCCGGTTTGCGTCGGCCGAGGATATGCAAGCGCCGGAGGCGGATTGGCGCGCGTTTTTTCAGATGCTGGCGCGCGACCGCTTCAATCGGTTTACGCTGGTGTTCACCTCGGCGCCCGCGAATCTGGAAAAGCTGCGCGCGATCTCGCAACTGGCGGCGGATTACGCCGTCGACTTTACCCTGGGCTTGTGGGGGAATCTCCCCGGCGGCCTGGCGAAGGTGGTGAGCGCCTGCCCCCTGATCCGCACGGTGGAGGTGCTCGGCGAAGCGGCCGATGTGAACGTGTACCGCAATGCGCTGTTCCGCCCGCTGCGCGAGGCCGGCCACCGGGTCGCGCTCGACCCGCGCGGGAAGCTCGCTCGGGCGGATTTTCTCAAGGCGGCGCGCGCGATGGGAGTGGCGCTGCGCTTCGATCCGCCGTCGTTTCCGCCGTCTTTCGAGCTGGATCTGCCGCGCGAATTCGAATCCCACGCCGAACTTTACTGGTTGTGGGGCCGCGCCGCCTACGACCGGAAGCTCAAGCCTGCGCACGGCGAAAATCCGCAGGAGTTTCAGGCGGCGGAGCGGATCACCACCCTGCTCGCCGAAGCGCAGGCCGCCGATCCAGCGATGTCGGTGATGCCGGAGGACCCGCGGCCGGAACCGGAGCCGGGCGAGGCGGGAAACGATTGGATCGCCACCATCGACGAGGCGGTCCGCAACCGCCTGGAGCATTCGGCCTCGGCCAAGTGGACGCCGCCGGAGATCGATGACGCGCTGCTCAGCGCGGCGGCGCTGCTGGAGAACAGCGGCGTGCCGGATTTTCAGCTCTTGACCAGACTGGCGAAGTTCCATGCGCACCGGGAGCGCGCCGCCTACGAGCTGGAGCTGTTCGACCAGGTCAAGGATGGCGCGGCGCTCGACCGTGCCGAACGGGAGATGAGCGCCGCGCAGGCCCTGTTCCCCGCCGCCGGTGGGCCAACCGCGGAGCGCCGGCAGACAAACGCGGTCGCGGCGGGCGCGGCGATTCCTCCCGCGCCCAGGAGATTGCCGCGCCCGCGGATTGTTCACCTTCCGGTGAAATCCGCACCCGCGGATCAGCCGGTCCGTTTGACCCTGCAACTGAGCCCGCTCAAGGAGATTCGTACGGTGCGTCTGCATTACCGGCCGGCCGAATCGGCCGCGCTGGGCGGGGTGATCGAGAAACCGGCGGCTTCCGCAATGACGTTTGAAATTCCGGGCTCTTCTTCGGATCTGGTCTATTATTTTGAAATTTTGAACCGGGAAAACAGCGGGTGGTTCGAGCCCGATCCGGAAGGGATGAAACCTTTTTACCGGATTCGAGTCGAACAAAAATGAAAGCCGCCGCCGTTTTTCCAACGGAACATCGCTTCGATCTGGTCGACCATCCGGAGCCGCACCTGAGCAGCGCAAGCGAAGTCAAAATGCGGATGCTCGACGTCGGAATTTGCGGAACCGACAAAGAAATTGTCAATTTTCAATACGGCACACCCCCGCCGGGTTCGCCGTACCTGATCATCGGCCATGAATCGCTCGGCGAGGTGGTGGAGACGGGCAAGGACGTTACGAAGCTGAAGCCGGGAGATCTGGCGGTGGCCACGGTGCGCCGCCCCTGCGATGTGGCGGGCTGCGCCGCCTGCCGTGCGGGCCGTCCGGATTTCTGCTACACGATGCAGTACACCGAGCGGGGCATCCTGAAGCGGCACGGCTACATGACGGAATGGACAGTCGAGGACGCCGCCTACGTGAATCCGGTGCCGCGCTCGCTGCGCGATGTCGCGGTGCTGGTGGAGCCGCTGACGATCGCCGAAAAGGCGGTGGAGCAACTTTGGGAAGTGCAGCGGCGGCTGCCCTGGGCGCTGGCGGTGAAACCGGGCGAACCGCCTGGGGCCGGGCGGAACGCGCTGGTGCTCGGCGCCGGACCAGTGGGGCTTCTCGGCGCGATGAAGCTGGTGATGGAGGGATTTGATACGACGGTTTATTCGCGCACCGGACGCGTGGGAGACGTCGCGGGCCTGGTGCACGGCATTGGAGCGAAGTTCGTTCACGCCGAGACCACCGGCGTCGCCGCGTTGGCCGCGCAGATCGGCAATATCGATGTGGTGTATGAGGCGGTGGGCGCTTCGTCGCTGGCCTTCGAGGCGATCCGTTATTTGGGCGTGAATGGAGTTTTTATCTTTACCGGCGTGCCCGGCCGGAAAGGTCCGGTTCCGGTGGATACCGATCAACTGATGCGCGATCACGTTTTGAAGAATCAGATCGTTTTCGGCACGGTAAACGCCAGCGCGGACCACTTCCGGCGCGCCATCGCCGATATCGGCGCGTTTGCGCAGCGATGGCCGCGGGCTCTTTCCGGGATCATTTCGCACCGTATCCCGCTCGAGCAGGCGGCCGCGGCGCTGTCGGGGCGCGTCGAGGGGATTAAGAACGTGATCGCGATCGGCGGCCCCGCAGAATAGACCGGCAGCCGGCGCCTATCCGAACGGATGCTCCAGAGACGGACTGGGCGCAGTCAGAAGCTCGGCACCGTCGGCGGTGATGTGCATATCGTCCTCCAGGCGGACTCCGAATTCGCCGCGGATGTAGATGCCGGGTTCGTCGCTGAAAACCATGCCCGCCTGCAAGGTCGGTTTGCCGTCGTAACCGAACATATTGTTCTTCACCAGGTAATTCCACTCGTGCATTTCCATGCCCAGGCCGTGCCCCACCCGGTGCGTGAAGTATTTGAAGCCCGGTCCGTAACCCGCCTCCGTGATCACGGCGCGGGCGGCCGCGTCCACGGCTTCGTTGGGAACTCCCGGGCGCGCGGCTTTGAGGGCGGCCTGCTGCGCGCGGCGGACGGTTTCAAACACGCGAACCATTTTTTCCGACGGCTTGCCGAGCACGAAGGTTCGCGTGATGTCGGATGTGTAGCCCTCCACGCGGCACCCGTCGTCGAGCATGATGATGGTGCCTTCGCGAATAGTCTGCGGCGCCCGCGAGCCGTGCGGCGAGGCGGTGTATTCGCCGATGTTCAGGCTGGCTTCTCCGGGAAAGCCGACGCGCGCGTAGCCGGCTTGAATCAGCGCGCTCACATCGCGCTGCGTCATTCCTTCCTGGAGCGCTTTGTACACCGCCTCATACACCTGCAAGGTGGCCTTGCCGGCCAGGCGCAGAAACGCGACTTCGTGTTCATCCTTGATCATCCGGCAGCCGGCGGTCACCGGAGTCGCGCTCACGGCAGTGAAGGCCGGCGCGCC
Organism: Terriglobia bacterium; assembly: GCA_021324615.1. Classification (GTDB taxonomy): domain Bacteria; phylum Acidobacteriota; class Terriglobia; order Bryobacterales; family Bryobacteraceae; genus Palsa-187. The sequence goes on from JAJPIT010000068.1 coordinate 5,513, forward strand.
CGCGCGCGCGATGCCGTCGGCAAAGACAAACTTCACGGTCTCCTCGATCCCGATGCGGCCGCCGGAAATCCCGCGGTCTTTTAATCCCTGGATGAGCCGGACGTAAGGGCTTTCGTCCTCCTGCCAGAGGCGGATGTCAGCGCGGCCGGCAAACGGGGTATTGGCCAGAAGCTCGCGGGCGCGGTCTTCTTCAAATGCCGGGCAGACCAGAAACGGATCGTTCCTGACCGGGATCACCAGCGCCCACAGGCGCTCGCTGCCGCCGATCTGAAGGTTGGCGAAGTAAAGAGAGCTCGCGCCGCCGCAAAGAATGATGGCGCCGATCTTGTATTGCGCCATCAATCTTCTGGCTTTCTCGATGCGCGCCTGGCGCTCCTCGTTGCTGACCGGCCGGACCTGGCCCGTCAAGGACTGGAGCGCGGCGATGGAAGGCGGAAGCGGACCGTGGAAGGCCGGAGGTTGCGCGCGCTGCGCCAAGACCGGCGGCGCTGTCCGCGACAACACCGCGGCCGAGGAAACCAACATGAAGGAGCGCCTGGATAACATGAATTCTCTCCCGCGTCAAAAAATTTGCTTCGGTGGGACGCCTAAGAATTATTGCAAAGATCCACGCTCATGCGCGCGGCGCCGGCGCAGCGGAGCGCTCGTCACGGCGGTATACTTTTTTTCGAAACAGACTATGCCTGCCTCCGGCCACCGCATCACGCAGCTTCTTGGCGAAGTGCGGGAAGGCAAACCCGGAAGCACGGATGAGCTGATCCCGCTGCTTTATGATGAGCTGCGCCGGCTGGCGGCCTGCTATCTTCGCCGGGAGCGGGCTGGCCACACCCTTCAGCCGACAGCCCTGGTGAACGAGGCTTATCTGCGGCTGGTGGAGCAAAGTGACCCGCCCTGGAACGGACGCGCGCATTTCCTCGGAATCGCCGCCCGAGCGATGCGCCAGGTGCTGGTGGACCACGCCCGCCGCAAAGGCGCGCAGCGGCGCGGCGGCGCCAGGCCCCAACTGACGCTCGACGAGGCGATCGTGTATTCCAACGAGCAGCCCGGCGATCTCTTGGCGGTGGACGAACTCCTCAACCGGCTGGCCGAGTTCGATCCGCAGCAGGCCCGCGTCGTGGAGCTGCGGATTTTCGGCGGCTTGACCATTGAAGAGACCGCGGAGGCGCTGGACATCTCGCCGGCCACCGTCAAGCGCGACTGGGCAATGGCCAAGGCCTGGCTGACGCGCGAAATCGGCAAGTCATGACCGCCGAACGCTGGGCGCAACTCAAGACCGTGTTCACCGCCGCGCTCGAGCGCCCGCCCGGGGAACGGGCGCGCTTTCTCCAGCAAACCTGCGGAGACGACGCCGAACTTCTCCAGGAGGTTCAATCCCTGCTCGAATCACACGACTCGACCCAGACGATGCGGGAACCGGCAGCCGGCCCCAGTGCGGCCCTGGAAGGACGCCGCATTGGCGCTTATCAGTTGCTTCGCCAGATCGGCCGCGGCGGCATGGCCACCGTCTATCTGGCCGCCCGCAGCGACGAACAGTTCAACAAACGCGTGGCGGTGAAAATCGTCAACGTGTTCGGTTCCGAGGAGCTGGTCCGGCGCTTCCGGAACGAGCGCCAAACCCTGGCTGCGCTGGATCACCCCAATATTGTGAAGCTGCTTGATGGAGGAACCACCGCCGAGGGATTGCCGTACCTGGTAATGGACTACGTCGAGGGCGCGCCCATCGACGATTACGCCGACGCCCGGCGCCTCACCATCCACGAACGGCTCACTCTGTTCCTGACCGTCTGTGCCGCCGTGCATTACGCGCATCGCAATCTGGTGGTTCATCGCGACCTCAAGCCGGCCAATATTCTGGTCACCTCCGGCGGCGCCGTAAAACTGCTCGATTTCGGAATCGCCAAGCTGCTCAATCCAGAGCTTCAACCGGAGACCGTGGTGACGCGCGCCGCCGCGCGCCCGATGACCCCGGAGTACGCCAGTCCCGAGCAGGTCCGCGGCGAGCACGTGACGGTGGCGGCCGATGTGTACTCTCTTGGCGTCATTCTTTACGATCTGCTGGCCGGGCGGTTGCCTCTCAAATTTGAACGGGAATCTCCGCTCGAGTGGGAACGCGTGGTTTGCGAGCAGGATCCCCTGCCGCCGAGCGCGGCGGCGGCAGAGGCGGGCGCCGAAATCTGCGCGGCCCGCGGCGAGGTGAATGCGGAGCGCTTGAGCCGCCGCCTGGCGGGCGACCTCGACAACATTGTCCTGATGGCTTTGCGGAAGGAACCGCAACGCCGGTACGCTTCGGTTGACCACTTTGCGGAGGATATCCGCCGCTTTCTCGCCAATCTTCCGGTTGCCGCCCGAAGGGCGACGTTTGGTTATCGCGCGCGAAAATTTATCCGACGGCACGCGGCGGCGGTTGCGGTCGCCTCGGCGGTCACCGTGTCGCTGATCGGCGCCGCCGCGATCAGCATGTATGAAGCCCGCGTGGCGAGCCGCGAGCGCGCGGCCGCCGAACGCCGCTTCAATGACCTGCATCAACTCGCCGATTCCTTTCTGTTTGAATTCGACCGCGCCATTCGCACCCTGCCGGGCAGCACGCCCGCCCGGAAGCTCGTTGTGGAAAAGGCGCTGGAATATCTCAATCGCCTGTCGGCGGAAACCGGCGCGGACCCTTCGTTAGAACGCGACCTGGCGCGCGCGTATCTGCGCGTCGGCGATATCCAGGGCAATCCCGTGGGACCCAATCTCGGCGATCTGCGAGGCTGGCAGAAAAGCGCGGAAAAGAGCCGCGAAATCGCCGAACGGCTGGTGAAACAGCAGCCCGGCAATGCGGACGATATTCGCGTGCTGGCTGACGCCGATTACGACATCGCCCAGGCGCAACTGTTCTCCGGCAAGCCGAAGGACGCGGTGGCGAATCTCAACCAGGCCATCGCTCTGCTGGAACCTCTGGCCGAGCGGAACGCCGGGAACCTGGACCAACAACTGGCGCTGAGCGCCTGTTATGAGACTCTGGGCGACGCCTCCGGCCACGCCAGTGTCGCCAATCTCGGCCAGCCCGGCCAGGCCCTTGAGAATTACCGCAAGGCGGTCGCGATCCTGCAAAGGGCGCGCGGCGCCCATCCGGGAGACATGGAGCCGCTGCGCCGCCTGGCGATCGAAGAGTCGAAAATCGGCGATATTCTTGGCTTTCAGAAGGATTTTCACGGCGCCGTCGAGCATCACCGCCAGGCTCTAAAAATGTTTCAGACGGTGGCCGAAGCCCGGCCGGATAACGCGCAGGCGCAGCGCGAGCTGCGCTACGAGGAGCAGCGCCTGGGCGCATACCTCTGGGATTCGGGAAGCCGCGGCGAGGGTTTCGCCCTCCTGCGCAAGTCGCTGGCTATCGCCGAGAAACTTTCCGCCGCCGATCCGGCCAACGCGCAGTTCAAGGATGATCTGGCCGTTTCGCTGGGTTCCCTGGGTGAGGCCGAGGCGGAGAGCGGTGACCGCAACCGGGCCATCGCCGACGTTCGCCGCGCAATCGGGATCGCGGAAGAGGTGGCGGCCGCCGATCCGGCCAACCGGCAGCGCAAGGCGCAGCTCGCAGCCGGATTGAGCCGCTTCGCCAATCTGCTGGACGCGGCCGGACAGAAAGACGAGGCGCAGCGCGCCCGCCGGCGCGCCCAGGCCCTCCAGCGCGAGCTGGCGCATTGAGCCATTCCACGGCTGCTTTTGCGCATTACCAGGTGAAGCTCGCAAGAGCGAACTTCCGGAAAGGAGAACAGAAATGAAAAAGATCCGTCGGATGTTCATGACAACTGCCCTGGCTCTGGCTTGCCTGAGTGGGCAGGCGGACGCGATCGGGCTCGGCAGGTCAGATGGCCTCAAGCCGCAGGCTTCCGCCCAGCAAACCGCCTCTTATTTCGGATCGATTCTGGCTTCGATTGAGGGATGGCTCCACGCGCTCATCGGGTTAGACTCGACCGACCGTTGAGGCTCCATCGATCCACAACGGAAAGATGGCCGCCGATTTGCACGACTCACCAGCGCGCGGCACGGATTTCGCGTTCGCCCGCGCGCACCGGATTCTTGTTCGGGAGGAGACAACTATGCCTGTAAAAATCGTTGGTCCAGGGGATGGGAAACTCGGTTTCCTGGGCAGCATCGGAGTCCGATTCATAATCGATGGCAAAGAGGCCGGCGACAGGTTCTCGCTGGTCGAACATCCCATGTCGCCCCACGCTTTGGCGGCGCCGCTGCACCGGCACACCCGCGAAGACGAGTACAGTTATGTTCTTCGCGGCCGCATGGGCGCGCTGCTCGGCGACGACGTGGTGATCGCCAGTCCTGGCGACTTGGTTTTCAAGCCCCGCAATCAGTGGCATACCTTCTGGAATGCCGGCGATGAGCCGGCGAGCATCCTGGAGATCATTTCGCCCGCGGGATTTGAGAAGTTTTTCCATGAGCTGTCCGATTTGGGCGGCGCCGCGGTGCTTCATACCTCCGCATTGGCGGAGTTGTGCGGCCGCTATGGACTGGATATGGCTCCGGAAAGCGTAGAAGACCTTGTTCGGCGTTTCAACCTCAAATTCCCCGGCGAACCGGCGCCTTTGGGCGCACCGGCTGAGGCTCGTTGACCCGGTTTAAGGTGCGTTTTGCGCATTACCAGGTGAAGCTCGCAAGAGCGAACTTCCGGAAAGGAGAACAGAGAATGAAAAAGATCCGTCGGATGTTCATGACAACTGCGCTGGCTCTGGCTTGTCTGAGTGGGCAGGCGTGGGGCATCGGACTCTCTTCTCCGGATCGCGAACGCGCGAATCCGGCCTTTAGTATCGGGTCGATTCTGGACTCGATCGAGGGATGGTTCCACGCCCTCTTTGGACATATTCGCGGTTGAACGCCAGCGCCTATGCGTAACTTGGCGATTTTCTCTCTGGCGGCAGCCCTGGCTTCAGGTTTCGCCCCGTCCTCGGCCGGAATACAGGTCGTTCCGGGCGTTCCGTTGACGCCCACGCATTCCCCTGACGGCGCCGTCGCCGTGGCGCTTCCCGCCGGTTGGAACATCAACGCGTCTCCGCAAGGCGATTCGCTCACGATGACCCCGGCCGGCAGGACGCAGCCTTCGGTGATCATGGCCCTGTTCACGGTTTCCGATCTGCGTTACGCGACGCGGTTCACGGCCTGCTCGCGATCCTTTAACCCTCTGGGCAACATCCTGACAAGCTGTGTGATCCCCTCGGTGCGGATGCAGCTTCAGGACTCCAGCCGCCCGTGGACTCCGCAGGAAGCCGCGCAGATCATCATGCAAAGGCTCCAGCAGACCGGCCGCGTCTCTTTCGGCGCACCGCAGTGGAGCCCGGCGTCTCCGGCGCAAGCCTATTACCGCGTCTCCAGCACCGGCGCCGAGGGCGCGCTGGATAATTGGGGCAGCATCACCATGTTTCACTTCGCCAACCCGATGTTAGGGCCGGGCGAAATCACCAGTCTGGCGCTGCTGGCCGGCTGTTCGGCGCCTTCCGGCCAGGCGGAGAGCTTTTACGCCACATGCGCAGGAATCATCCACTCGCTGCGGCCGTCGCCGGCGTGGGGTAATCGCTTCGCTGCCACCCTGGTGAACGGATATGCCCAGGAAGCGCAGGCGCTGATCAACATGGGCCGGAGTACCGCGAATAGCTTCGCATATCGCCAGCAGATGATCGCCGAGGCCGGACGAGCGGTGCAACAGATGCAGCAGGAAGCCTTTGAGCGGCGGCAGGCGCAGATCGTTCATGATGCGGAGCAATGGTCCGCTGCGCTGCGCGGTGAAGACCTCGTGCGCGACCCGCAAACCGGAAAGCTGTACAGCGTTCCGCACGGCTACCAGCAATACTGCATTGGCGACAACTCGCTGGACCCGACAATCATTGCCAGCAACGGAACGGACGTGATGCCCGGCTCTTGGGCGGGAAAGCACGTTTGCGCGCGAATTATGTCCCAGGTTCAATGAAGATGGCCGCGGCGCCGGAATCCTGGACGCTGGACTACACGCTGACGCCGGATGATTACATCCGCTTCAGCGTGTACACCTGGGACCACTCCCCCTACTTGCGCCGGCGTCGGTGGTCTCTGCGGCTTCAGTTGGTGTGCTGGTTCCTCATTCTGGCTACGCTTGTCCATTCGAAGATCTGGTTGAGCTTGAGGTCCGCCCTGCTTTTCATTCTGGCTTCAGCCTTCATGATCGCTTTCGCCAGACCCCTGGGCCGCTGGTCCGCCAAGCGCGAAACGCTGCGCCGCATCGCGGATGGCGCGCATGACAATCTATTCGTTCCCACCCATACCATGATTGATGCGACTGGAATCCACGTCAGCAATTCCGACGGCTTGACCAACAAGCTCCCGTGGAAATCGGTCGTTTGCGTGGCCATCCGCCCGGAAGGAGCATACATCTATATCACCTCGACGCAGGCCTACATCTTGCCCCGCCGTGGCTTCGAGGAGCACAGCGACTTTGATCGCTTTGTGAAGTGGGTTGCGGCTTTCGAGGAGCCAAAATCGCCAAGAACGATGATTTCATGACCAGCACGGCGAACCCGCAGCTTGTAGTCGGCTGGAAAAGCGCGCGGCGCTGGCGCAAGGGGAACCGGCGGGTGGTGGGCTCGACAGAACTCGAATCTGTGACCTCCTGCGTGTCAAGCAGGCGCTCTAACCAACTGAGCTACGAGCCCGTTAGATGGCCGTCACTGGATAGTTTAGCATTCCGCTACAACTGGTTCAGAGCGGATTTTTGCCGTTCCAGGCGCCGCGCGCGATCCCGCGCGAAACGCTCGATACCGGCGAAAATCGACGCGCCATCCAGGTGCGCTTCGGCGATCACGTCCGCTTCAAGGCCTCCGGTCAGCCAGTTGTCGTGAAAATCCGCCGTCATCGAGTATTCGTCGGTGAGCGGGCCTACATTGCGCAGCGGCCAAACCCGCCGCGTGCCGGTGCTGACGATCATCAGATCGTAATACGCCTCGGGTGGCAGCACCGAATGGCGGTATGCCGCGGGCTGGCGGTCGAACAGCTCTTCGCTCACCGCCGCGATCACGCGGACATTGATGCCCGCCTTCTCCAGCGCCGGAAGCTGCTTCACCAGATTGACGGTGGAGCTTGCGCCCTGCGTCACCACGTAGCCATGCCTGGGCTTGCCGGGAGCGAAGTCGCGGATCAGGTAAAAACCTTTGGCCGCCGCCTTCAGATCCGGGTCCGCGAATCCGCTGCGGTCCGCCACGGCGAAATCCGGGCGCGCGACCTCGATCACAATAATGCTGACTTTCTGCTCGCGCGCGGCGATTTCGGCGGCGGCGAAGTAGCCCGGCGCCACATCGTTGTAATCCCAGAAGCTCAGGTGAATGGTGTGGCCGCGCGGAAAGAGCTTCCAGACCTGCGGCGAAAAAATTCCGAAGTGGGTGCGCGCGTCCGCCGCCGTTTCCGGTCCGGAATGCGCCGCCAAAATGTGCAGCACACCAGTGCGGAACGGGCTGTCCTGGCTTTGCTGGCTCCAGACGCGGGCCGGCAGGTACATCAGCGGCGTGAACGCGCCATACGTGCCGCTGAGCGCCCACACCCCCGCGAAATTCTTCGGATCGGGCGAGGCGTTCTGGCTGATCATGCCGATGGCCGTCGAGACGTTGCCGGCCTCCTGGATCGCCGCCTTTAGGCGCGTGCCCAGCGGATTGGTTTCCGGATTGTAATGGCCCCACAGGCTGCCGTGTTCGACGTTGATCGATTCGGAAAGGTCGGCGGCGATGGTGAAGAACCGGTTCTCCGTGACGTAATTCATCCACTTGATGATTTCCGAAACCGCGCGGCGCGCCCCGGCGGCTTCGCCCGGCTGTTTAAACAATTGGATGCTGACTTGTTTTTCTTCTCCGGAAATCGCGTTGCGGACCGTCACCTTTTGCGGCTCCACGGGAAGGTTGGCGGCCTTCAGGCGCTCGTCCAGGAACGGATTGGCGTGAACGTCGATGCGCAGCGGCTGCCTTTTCGGCACCCGATCGCCGATGGCGACCAGGCGATCCGCCAGCCAGTCGCCCAGGCCCCGGTCGAGAACGGAAAGCGCGATATCGATGTTGGTCTTGAATTGAATCAGGCGTTCGCGGGGGTCGCTCACCGGCCCCTTGCGGATGCCCGCGAACTCGACGCCGTACCGTTTCTCAAAAGTGGACGCCAGCGCGACGAAATACTCCGAATTCATCTTCAGCGAATACGGATGGCTTTTATAGCTGACGATCTGATCGCAGGAGCCGCCGATTTTGCCCTGCGAAGCGCAAGGCCAGTAGCCCTTCACCGTTTCGCCGATGAGGATCATCGGTCGCCGGTCCGCCGGGTCCCAGTTCTCCATGCTCTTGAGCGCGGACACAACCTGGCCGTAATCGTTTCCATCGGCGAGCGAGAAAACGTTCCAGCCGTAGGAGGTCCATTGATCAATCAGATTATAGAGACCACGGTATTTTTCGCGCACCACCCCGCCCACCAGAACGTCGTCGATTCCGGCGTTGTTATAGGACAGCAGCACACGCGCGCGCTTGCCGACTTCGAGCGCCAGCGCCTGGGTTTTCAATTCCTGCGCGTGGCCTTCGGTCATGGCGAACTCGCCTTCGATGGCGAAGATACGCGGGCCCGCGCCCGCCCCCACGAAATCCCAGAACGCCGCCTTCCCGGCGACGGTGGCGACGCCCACGCCGGACGGCCCGCCATTGACGTCGTTGGTCAGATCGGTCGATTCGGCGTGGCCTTGCAGCGCGCGGATGCCGCGGATTTTGGCCTGCGCAAACAGCGGATGATCGGCCAGACCGTTGTCCTGAAGCAGCGTCTTCAGCGCGCCCGCGCCGCGCCGGAAACCGAGCGCGTCGATGGCCAGCATGGCGGTGTTCGGATCGACGTGATAGCGCGGATCGCCGGTCGCCTTGTGCCTCCGCGCCAGCGCCTCGCCCATGATGATCCACAACGCGTAACAGGTCGGGATGTTATGGCCGCCGGCCAGCAGGAATTTGTCGCAGAGCGGCAGCTTCGGATGGCGGTAATCGTAAGTCATGCCGCCGAAGTCGGGGCCCGCCAGATGCAGCGCGACGTTATAAGGCGTGCAGGCGAGCGGTCCGCCGAAGTGCCCGGTTTGCGCGTAGTTGCCGAGCAGCACCAGCGTCATGCAGGTGAGAAATCCGACGTCTTCGATCTTTTCGCGGTCGTGCAGCTCGGCCAGCGGTTCCACGGGCGAAAGTCGGGTTGCGGTCATCGTACTCAAGCGGGATCTCCTTCATCGGAAAATCTTCGGCGCGGGACTTGCGGCTTCCCGGGACGTCCCCCCCATTCCCGCGCCGGACGTATTCAGTAAAAATGCGGCTGGATGCGCACATACAGCATCACCAGCAAACAAACCGCCAGCAGCAGCACGATGCTGTGGCCGATGGTGAAACGAAACAGATTCGATTCGTCCTCGCGCTTCATGCTGGTCGCCGCGGCCGCCACCGCGATGCTGCCCAGGCTGATCATTTTTCCCATGACGCCGCCGCTGGAGTTGGCGGCCGCCATCAATACCGGGTCCAGATGCAGGCGATTGGCGGTGATTTCCTGAAGGTTTCCGAAAAGGGCGTTCGACGACGTGTCGCTTCCGGTGAGGAATACGCCGACCCATCCCAGGCATCCGCTGAAGAACGGGAACAGGGAACCGGTGGCGGCGAAGGCCAAGCCCAGCGTTCCCGTGCTGCCTGAATAATTCATCAGATACGCCAGACCCAGCACGCAGGCAAGCGTCGTTTCCGCGGGCAGCAGCCGCTTGCAGGTATGAACGAAAACTTTCCAGAAAACGCGCGGGCTCATGCGCAACACCACCGCCGAAAGAATCGTGGCCAGAAAGCAAGCCGTGCCGGAGGCGGAAAGCCAGGAAAACGTGTACGAGGCGGCGTATGGCGAAGGCTTGGCCACGATCGGCGGCACACGCAGAACCTCGTTGTGCAGCGCGGGCCAGTTCACGATGATGTTCCGCGCGTTGAGCCACGCCGCCACCGGCCGCACACCCCACAGCAGGATGATCACCACCAGCAGCAAATAAGGGCTCCAGGCGGTCAGCAGCTCCGATGCGCTATGGCGCGGCGGCGCGATGAAGCGATGGCTGCCGTGCTTGGCGTCGAGCACGAAATCGTCGGACGGCTTCCATACCCGGAAAAGAATCACCAGGGCCAGGATGCAGGTCAGCGACGAAATAATATTGGTCACCTGCACGCCCACAGTGTTCAGAATGAAAAATTCGGTAACGCCGAACGCCAGCCCGCACAGAATCGCCGCCGGCAGGACGCCTTTCAGACCCTTCCATCCGCACATCACCAGCAACAGATATGACGGAACGATCACCGAAAGCGGAGCGAGAATCCACGCCGTCGCTGCGCTTAAATGGTCCAGCGGAAGGCCGGTGGTCGCCGCCAGCGTGACCATCGGGATGCCGAGCGAGCCGAACGCCACCGGAGCGGTGTTGGCGATCAGAGCCATGGCCGCGGCCGAAAATGGCGAAAATCCCAGTCCGGCCAGCATCGCCGCGGCGATCGCGATCGGCGTGCCAAAACCCGCGGCGCCTTCGATGAAAGCGCCGAAAGCGAACGCGATCAAAATGGCTTGCAATCTCCGGTCTTCCGTTAAATGGCCGACGGAGTCCTTGATAATTTCAAACTTGCCGCTTTCGACGATCACGTAATACATGAGCATCGCGGTGAACACCACCCAGCCGATCGGAAACAGCCCGAAGGCCGCGCCAAACGTCACGGCTCCGAAAAGATTGCGGAGCGGCATTCCATAGCCCGCCACGGCCACCACCGCTCCCGTGGCCAGCCCGCAAAATGCGGAGATCCAGGCGGGCATTCGCAGCACGCCGAGCATCAACAGCAGCACGAAGATCGGAGCCGCGGCCAGGATCGCCGAATAGCCCAGGCTACCCGCGAGGGGGGTAAAATTCTGCTGCCACATGGGCCAGCCTCCACTGAGGAA
>JAJPIT010000010.1 GCA_021324615.1 Terriglobia bacterium
GAAGTGAAGTCGGAAGATTCGATCGTCTATGTCAAGGGCGTGCCGGTCGGCGGATCCGAGCTGGTTTTTTGCGGCGGTCCCTGTTCGGTGGAAAGCCGCGAGCAGATCCTGGCATCGGCGCGCGCGGTGAAGGCCGGCGGCGCGCAGCTTCTGCGCGGCGGAGCGTACAAGCCGCGGACCTCGCCGTACGCTTTTCAGGGGCTCGGCGAAGAGGGCTTGAAACTGCTGGCCGAGGCGCGCGCGGAGACCGGCCTGGGGATCGTCACCGAAGCGGTTGACGTGGAGACCTTCGAGTTGGTGGAAAAATACGCCGATTGCGTGCAGATTGGCGCGCGCAACATGCAGAATTTTTCGCTGCTGCGGCGGGCCGGGCGGTCGCGGCTGCCGGTCCTGCTCAAACGCGGGATGTCGGCGACGCTGGAGGAGTATCTGATGGCCGCCGAGTACATTCTTTCCGAGGGCAACTACAACGTGATCCTGTGCGAACGCGGTGTGCGCACCTTCAACGACCATAGCCGCAACACGCTGGATCTGAGCGTGGTGCCCGCCGTGCGGAAACTCAGCCATCTGCCGATCGTGGTCGATCCGAGCCATGGAACCGGCAAACGCGATCGCGTGCATCCGATGGGGCTGGCGGCGGTCGCCTGCGGCGCGGCGGGGCTGCTGGTGGAGGTGCATCCCACGCCCGATCACGCGCTCTCCGACGGCCATCAGTCGCTGTATCCCGAGCAGTTCGCACAGTTGGTCGAAGAGTGCCGCGCGATTCATCAGGTGCTGGCGCGGCGGCGCGCGCCCGAGCACGCTCTGGCTTAGCTCCCCACTTCGGATGGATTTTCCGCCGGGTTTAGGCCGGAGAGCGGAGGGATCCAGCGCCGTCTAAGCCGGAAGTTTGATGTGCGCCCTGGGAATTTCATCCAGCACCGGCGCCGAGCCGCGCCGCGTCTGGGGGACCAGCTCAATGTTGAGACTGCTGCCTTCGCGGCTGACCTGAACGGCTCCTGCCTTCTGCAACTCGCCCAGAAACCGGTCGAGTTCCTCCTGCGTTTTCCCGAGTTGTAAACGGATGTCCGGCAAGCCGACAGGAACGCGGCCGCCGCCGTATCCGGCGCGCAGGCACAAAAACGCATAGAGCTTGAACGCGCCGTCGGAGACGCGCGGCATCGCCCAACCGATCGATTCCAGGCTGAAGTCGCGCAACGGCTCCATGGGCCGCGAGGATCGTGGAGGAGCAGCCTGCGCCAGCCGGATCGCTGATTCGGCGTCGAGGCGGTTGGCCGCCGACCAGCGCAGCAGCAGCGCCGCCCCCAGACTACAGCGTGGTGATCACCACCTCGATGGCGTCGTCCATGGTGTTGCCGATGATCGAGACCAGCCCGGCGTCGTGCAGAATGCGCAGGCCCTGGTACACGCTAAGCAGGCCGAGCACCCCGATCAGAAAGCGGTCGCTGCTCTGGCGCGGGCGGCGGCGTTCCAGCCGGAAGCAGGCGAAGATTGTGGCCAGGCACAGCAGGATCGACAGCCCGGCGAAAGGTTTTACGCGCAGGATGTGCCAGAGCAACACTAATCCTATAGATCGGCGGCAGTTGGCTGACAAGACATGCGCCGGTTTTAGGGATTTAGCCTTAGGGCAGCGGTGGAATAAATCCTAAGCGAAGATGTTGAACGAGCGCGGCTTGAGCGGTCCGGCGAGCGGGGCGGCGAGGGTTGAACCCGGGTTTGACACATCCTGTTCTCATCCGCTAATCTTAAATGGTTAAGAACTTGCACGGAGAAGGTCTGTCTACATGAAAACCGCGATTCCTTCGCCCGGCGCGATCGAGCGGCACTGGCACCTGATCGATGCCGAGGGTGTGGTGTTGGGCCGCATCGCCAGCAAGGCTGCGATGCTGCTGCAAGGCAAGCACAAGCCCGCCTATACGCCGTTTCTCGATACGGGCGATCACGTGGTGGTGGTCAACGCCGCCAAGGTCCGGCTCACCGGACGCAAAGAAGAACAGAAGATCTACCGCCGCCACTCTGGCTATCCCGGCGGTTTGAAGGAAACCGGCGCGCGCGTGGTGCGCGAAACTCGCCCGCAGCGGATGGTCGAGGAAGCGATTCAGGGAATGCTGCCCAAGACCAAGCTTGGGAAGCAGATGTACCGGAAGCTGAAGGTTTACGCGGGTCCCAAGCACCCGCACGAGGCCCAGAAGCCCACGGCGTTAGCCATTTAGGAGATTTGAGGAGAGAGTGCCGCTCGTACAATATTTAGGAACCGGCCGGCGCAAGACCGCGGTGGCGCGAGTGTTTTTGCGTTCCGGCAAAGGCGAGATCAAAGTGAATGGCCGCGCGTTTGAGGACTATTTCCCGAGCGAAGCGGCGCGCGCCATCGTCCGGCAGCCGCTGCTGGCCACGGAAACGGCCGACAAGTTCGACGTGATCATCACGGCCGATGGCGGCGGGATTTCCGGGCAGGCCGGAGCGGCCAAGCTGGGAATTGCGCGCGCGCTGATCGAATTCAACTCGGAGCTGCGCGGCAAGCTGAAGGAGCTGGGTTTTTTGACGCGCGACGCGCGCCAGCATGAGCGAAAGAAGTACGGCCAGAAGGGCGCGCGCAAGCGCTTCCAGTTCAGCAAGCGCTGAAGTTCCGGAGCCGGACCACGCTCGGTCCGGCCTAGATCCACACGTGCCTGAATCGCAAATTCCGCTTTGGGCCGCGATTCGGGATGAGACTCGGACCCAAAAGGAGGGTTTTTGCCGTCGATTAGCATGAAAGAACTGCTCGAAGCCGGCGTTCACTTCGGGCACCAGACCAAGCGCTGGAATCCAAAGATGA
>JAJPIT010000093.1 GCA_021324615.1 Terriglobia bacterium
AGAATCGGCAGCAGCAGCTCATGCGTCGAAGGAATGCGGATCACGTGATCGGCGACCTTCGAAATCTCCTCGTCGCCCTCGCACGCCACCGCGATCACCAGCCCGCCGCGCGCCTTCACTTCCTGAATATTGGAAAGCGTTTTTTCATAGAGAACGCCGCTTGCCTCATCGCCCGGATCGCGCGTCGCCAGCACCACGGTCGGCAGATTTTCGTCGATCAGCGCATTGGGGCCATGCTTCATCTCACCGGCCGGATAGCCCTCCGCGTGAATATAGGAGACTTCCTTCAGCTTCAACGCGCCTTCGAGGGCGATCGGGAAATGCACCCCGCGTCCGAGATACAAAAAATCGGTCGCGCGGAATAAAAGTTTGCTCAAATCCTCGTAAATCGAGTCGCGCCGCAGAATCTCCTCAAGCTGCGCGGGCAGGTGGAGAAGCCGGTCCACCAGCTTGCGCGAAAGCTCCGCGTCCAGCTTTTCGCGCACCTGTCCCAGATACATCGCCAGCAGAAACATGGCGGTCAACTGCCCGGTGAACGCCTTGGTGGACGCCACGCCGATCTCCGGACCCGCGTGCGTGATGATGGTTCCCGCCGCCTCGCGCGTGATCATCGACCCGACCACGTTGCAGATCGCCAGCGTCTTGGATCCCTTCTGCTTGGCCTCCCGCTGCGCCGCCAGCGTGTCGGCGGTCTCGCCGGACTGCGAGATCACCACCGTCAGCGTTTCTTGGCCCACGATCGGATCGCGATAGCGGAACTCGCTGCCGTAGTCGACCTCCACCGGAAGCCGCGCCAGCCGTTCGATCATGAATTTTCCGGCCAGCGCGGCGTGCCAGCTTGTTCCGCAGGCCACAATCCGGACCTGGCGAAATTCCTGGAACTGCTTGGCCGAGATCTCCATCTCGTCGAGGAAAATCCGGCCCGATTCCTGCCCCACGCGGCCCAGCGTCGTATCGCGAACCGCGCGCGGCTGCTCAAAAATTTCCTTGAGCATGAAATGTTTGTAGCCGCCCTTTTCCGCCATGATCGGATCCCACAAAATGTGCGAGACCTGGCGCTTTACCGGGCGCCCGTTGAAATCGGTCAAGTGCACGCCATCGGCGGTCAGCACCGCCACGTCGCCATCGGCCAGAAAGAACATATCGCGCGTGTGGCTCAGGATGGCCGGCACGTCGGAGGCCACAAAATACTCCTTATCGCCCAGCCCGACCACCACCGGCGGACCCTGCCGCGCCGCAACGATCTTGTGCGGATCGCGTTTGGAAATGACGCTCAGCGCAAACACCCCGGACAGCTCGCGGACGGCGTCGCGCACCGCGTTCTCCAGATTGCCGTCGAAATGTTTTTCAATCAGGTGAGCGATCACCTCCGTATCGGTTTCCGTGCAGAAGCGATGGCCCTCCTGCTGAAGCTCGCGCTTCAGCGTCAGGTAGTTTTCGACGATGCCGTTGTGCACCACGACGATCTCGCCGCGGCAGTCCCGATGCGGATGCGCGTTCTCTTCGGTCGGCCGTCCGTGCGTCGCCCAGCGGGTGTGGCCGATGCCGTAATCGCCTTCGATCGGATTCAGCCGCAGCGCATCCTCCAGGTTGCGGAGCTTGCCCTGCGCGCGCCGCACCGACAGCACGTCGCCGTCCTCCAGCACCGCGATGCCGGCCGAATCGTAGCCGCGGTACTCCAGCCGCTTCAGCCCGTCAACAATGATGGGCACCGCTTTGCGCGGTCCGATGTAGCCGACGATTCCACACATAACCTTACTCTAAGAACTCCACCCGGTACTCTTCGATCACCGGATTGGCCAGTACGTCCCGGGCGATCTGGTTCATCTCGCGTTCCGCCTCCTCACGCCGGGCGTCCGGCGCAAGCTCGATATCAAAA
Source organism: Terriglobia bacterium (assembly GCA_021324615.1). Lineage (GTDB taxonomy): Bacteria > Acidobacteriota > Terriglobia > Bryobacterales > Bryobacteraceae > Palsa-187. The sequence goes on from JAJPIT010000093.1 coordinate 1,880, forward strand.
AATTTCCCCTGCCGCACGTCGGCGACCGTTTTATGCCCAAGTCCGTTCAGCGCGTGGCGGATCGTCTGGCCCTGCGGGTCGAGCACGGTGCTCTTGAACGAAACGTAAACGCGAGCCTTCATGCTCCTATTGTAGATGTTCGAGCGCAGCCGCTCTGGCGGATCGTAACCGCGACAGGAGCGCGCCCGGGCCACGGCGCGGCGCGGCATTGTCCGCCGGGCTCAAAATAGGAATAATGTAAAGAAGGAGATCGCGCGATCGTTCAACTTTCCGTTCTGGCCTCCTCGAGTTCCGGAAACTCCGCGCTGGTGGCGACCTCCCGAACCCGTCTCCTCATCGACGCCGGATTGAGCCGGCGCGAAACCTTCGAACGGCTTCAGGCCAACGGCGTCGACTGGCAGTCGATTGATGCGATTCTGATCACCCACGAGCACAGCGATCATGTCGCCGGCCTGCCTGCCATTGCGGCGAAACTCAATGACGGGTCGCGCCGCGTTCCGGCCTTTCTCTCGCGCCTCACCGCGCCGGCGATCTCTTGGGGAGAGCGCGTTCCTCCGATCGAGATCTTCGCCGCCGGCGAGTCCTTTACCATCGGCGATATTGAGGTTTCCAGCTTCACCATTCCCCACGATGCTCTCGATCCGGTCGCTTTTTCCTTTCGCGCCGAAGGAATCAAGATTTCGATTGTGACCGATCTGGGTTATCTGCCGGCCTCGGTGCGCATTCATCTGGCCGGCTCCGATGTTCTGCTGCTCGAATCCAATCACGATCTGGAAATGCTGAAGGTCGGCCCCTATCCCTGGTCCGTCAAACAGCGGGTCATGGGGCGCATGGGACATCTTTCAAACGACATGGCCTGTTCATTCCTCCGGGAGCATCTGGACAGCCGGACTTCCACCATCATCCTGGGGCATTTAAGCGAGCACAACAACCATCCGGCGATCGTGGAGACGTGCGCAGCCAAAGCCCTCGCCGGCCGCGAGCTGTTCACCCGGCTGATGATCGCCGACCCGCGGCGCTCCACCGGGCCGGTGACATACTGAGCGCGGATCGGGCGCCTCCGGCGCCGGTCCCTTCTCCTGAATGTCATGGAGGGCGTAATGATCGGCGATTCCCGCGGCGACGGCGGCCGGCAGGCGCCTTTGCAAAGATTGTACTTTCATCAAAGTGCCTGGCCGAGCTGGATCTGTCTTGCCAGCCTCTTCAAATCGAGAATCGTCAGGATACCGGCGGCGATCATGACGGTTCCGGCGATCTCATCGACGCTCCAGCCGCCGTACCGTGGCGGATCCACATGGAGCTGATCCTGAAGCACACGAAAAGTCCCGTAGCCCAACAAAAACGCGACATAATAAAAACCCCGCGGGCGGGGCCGGCGATCGAGCGTCCACAAGACAGCGGAGAACGACAGAAGAAACAGCGCTTCGAGCAATCCCAGGTCATAGCGCGTTCCGCCCGGGTAGCGCACGCCGAGCAAGCTCGTCGTACGAATGCCTGGATGATCGTGGGCTAAATAACATCCCACGCGCCCGATCCACCAACTGAACGGCACGGCGAAACAGGCTGCGTCGGCGTAGAGAAACTGATCTCGATAGGGCGTCTTGCCGGACCACAGGAACACGACCGCGCCGGCGAATCCGCCGAGGAATGCGCCAAACGACGCCTGGCCGTTCAGCACGCGCAGCATCATCGACGGATTAAACAACAGAAGCCGCCAGCTTCCCGGGCTGTAAATAAACTTCGCGATGTGCCCGCCGAGGAAAGCGCACCCGATCACGCAAAGGCCGAGTTTGGCAAATCGCTCCGGGTCGATTCCATACGCTTTGGCGCGCGCCGATGCGATCCAGTAGCCCACCCCCAGGGCGACCGCCACCAGCGTCGCGAATGGATTGAAGGGCCACCGGGTTGTATCGATGTAAGGAAACATCTACCGCGCCGATTGGCAAGCGTGCCGTTATCGCCTTTCGGCCATCTCATTGCGCCCAGGGACGCGGGGGTCATTCTGGGGGTCATTCTGAAAGATGCGCCGGGATAGATGATTGTACACCAACGGCAATCCCGCTGAGCCGCTCCGGCGCACCACGCGATTTCGGACAGCGGCACCTGCACGGCAGCCGGATTCTGAACGGGCCCGGGACGGCAACGTGGTTTAAAATCAAGGAAGCTTCACCTGTCGGGGCGTAGCGCAGCCTGGTAGCGCACCTGCCTTGGGCGCAGGGGGTCGGAGGTTCAAATCCTCTCGCCCCGACCAATCGGATCAAGCAGATACAGCTATTTCAGGCTGTCTCAAGAATCCCACTGTAGATGGTTTTGTAGCTGTGACGCTCCCTAATCGGTGCCGCGTGGCACATCGCGCCGATGCGCGAGTGAGTGTTCTTAGCGACTCACCGGTAGGCCACCTGCACAAAAGGCAGGTGCGTAGGCACCCGCCCCCTCGCAACGCCCGACCTCGTGGCGAAGGTCGAGCGGAGACCCCACGGCGGGGCGGCTATTCTGTTTTGGTCAAAATCCTATCCGCCCGTTGTCTCCCTGTTGACAGCAGGCGGAGATTGCCCTGGCCGTCGTCGTCGACGTAGCGCCTGATACGATCGATGGCCACCTGCGCATTTCGCGGCTTGAAGCCATGGCGGCGAATGGTGGCGATCAGTTCTTGCGCCGCTATTCTCTTTGGGTATTTGTATGCAAGTGCCATCAGGGCGACATCGGGTGCGCTCTTCTTGGTGTGATGGAAATAGACGCGGCCGTCCACTTCCTCGATCAACGGATACCGTCGCGCAGTCAACGAGTCCACGAGTTCCTGCGCCTTGGTGGTGTCCACGGCGCCCTTCTGCGCATACCGGATCATCTCGGCGAGAATCCAGGAGCACATCAGGACAACGGCGTTCGCGTCCATTTCATTCGGATCCACATCACCGGCATCGTGCCGCGCTCCTCGGTTGCTGGCGATGTCGTAGACGAACCGGCACGCCCGGGGGATGGCGAGCCGAACGGCGTCGTCCACGGTTGCCGCAGGAAGTCTGCCAAGATCGTCAATCACTGTTCCTGCTGAGAATTTGCGGGACGGCGGGAGAGGCATTCCTGCGTGAACCATCAGCGCCTTCAGCACCGCTTCAACGAATTTGCCGGCCTTGACGATACTGGGCTCCCAATCGGCCGTTTGGTACTTATCCACTGTCGCGGAGAAATGCTCCAGTGCGGGGACGACATGGCGCTTTGGGAACTTCGGCACAAGCAGACTTTCGATCTGGTTCTCGTCCATTGCCGCTAAGTGAGCGCTCCTTTCCAGGATGATGTAAGGACGTATACTCCTTTCTCCCTCGGGTTGACCCACCCGTTTTCCTTAGCGCGGTTCGTGTACGACAAGTTGAATTTCCCCAGCAGAGACTTCATTCTGTTCCAGCGTTTCAGGACCTCTCCGAGCTCGACTTCCGCGCCACTGCGTCCTTTCACCATGTAAGCCGCCAGTAAGACGAACTTCTTCGGCCCGCTCAACCCGCGACCATGAGCTTTCATAAAGGCATGCTCATTGACATCAAAGTCAACAGGTGGGGCCACTTTTCCGTTTGTCGGGCGCTTGGATTTCGTCACGGGAGTCGCCCGCGTGTTTCCCTTAAGGGAGGCTGCGACAGGCACCAGTTGAGCGTCTCCCTGGTACACCGCACCGTTCTGATCCGTGAGTGTGATTTGTACCTTCATATGAGATCCTATTGAACGTACATCCACCGCTTCTGGTCGCGAATTCGACGAATGCTTCGACTCCGCACTTTGCGCAGCATTGTCGGCGAGAGGGTCGTCTGCGGATAGTGGTGGCCCATTTCCGCGAGAGCGCCCTTGATACTCGCAAGATCGCGGGGCTTCTTGAAAAAGCCGCCATCGATCAGGGAGTCGATCAGGTCCTGCAGGGTCGCCTTGCCCGAAGCGGGCTTGCGCGGCTTCCGGCCGTCCTTGGGGGCGTCCTTCCCTTCGAGGTCTTTCACGACAGCCGCGATTTCGGCAGGAGTGCCCTCGACGTTGACCTGGATACCCTGGGGTGTTCTTATTGTGGCTTTAGCCATATTCAGGTATTCTTCTATGCTTTGGCGACAGCATACCTGAATACCACAATAGAAGTCAAAAATGGTTCGGCTGTAGGCGGAGAGGTTCTGAACGAGCGTTAATTCTTAAAAAGAGCACAGCCGTTGAAATCCAATATCGGTACCGACAACTCGAAGAGCCCTTGAGATTGACTGTACCCGCTCGGGTGTTTGTGTGCGGTCGTCTCCCAGTTCACCAACGGCTAGTATCCACTCGCAGGAGTTGTCGCAAGCCACGCTGAGCCATTCCAAAGTGGACTGCGTCCGAATTCCGTAACTGTAGATGATCTTGTAGCTGCCCGGTGCTTCCAGGTTCAACCGGGTTCCACAGGCTTCAACCGGCTGCCCGTATCTACTTGAAACATAAGTAGTTGAAAACAGGTCATTTTCGGAGAAGGCCGAAAACTGCCTTGGGCGCAGGGGGTCGGGAGTTCGAATCTCCCCGCCCCGACCAATCGGATCCAGCAGATACAGCTATTTCAGGCTGCCTCAAGAATCCGACTATAGATGGTGTTGTAGCTTTGGCGCTCCCGAATCGTTGCCGCGTGGCGCATCGCGCCGACACCCGAACGAGTGTTTTCAGTGGGTCACCGGCAGGCCACCTGCACAAAAGGCAGGTGCGTGGCCCCGGAACCGATCGATCCGAGAGCCTTGGCGGATGAGAAACGCGGCGCTACACTGAGAGTATGAAGCCCGCGAACAAGGGCAAGTGCTGGGCTGCAAGCCTTGGAGGATGCGGTGGGCCGATCACCCGCGAACATCTCGTCACATAATCTCTGTTCGGCACGCGCATTCGCGTTCACGGTGGCTTTTTCGGGATACCACCAGTTGAGACTTCCATCAGGAAGTTGACTGCCAACATCCTGTGCCGGGATCACATCAAGGAATTCGGAAGGACCGCTGAGGCGGCAGCACTACGGCACCCTGGGAAATGATCCTCTGCGCCGGCCCCCCAAATTCGGTCTCGTTCACTGACGACACGTCACTGGATACGCGGAAAACTGCTGGCAGCAAGGTCTCCATTCATTGTCAGGTTCTCAGGGAGCGCCCGCCGGAATGGTACTACGATTTACTGCTGCGCACACCGAGCAAGCCCGGCGAACTAAAGTCCAGCGACGTTACGAGCACTTTTCTGTCGCTGCCGAATTCTGAGAAACCGAAAATCGCCAACACTCTGAAATTTGTTCGGGTGAACATCACCGATCCGCGGCCTTACATTGCGGACCTCGACCAAATCCTTGGCACTATCATCCCAGGTGTGAACGCAAAGGAATTCCTCGTGCGACTTAGGGGAGCACAGAAGGAAGTCGCCGAACGCATCCAGAGAGAGTCGCGCCGGTTTGTGGCTGGACTGATTCTTTCGGACTCTCCATCTGAACGCCTCATACGCAAGCATCGCGCGCTGACCAACTCCCCCGGAATATCGAGACGGCTTGGGCCAGAGTCACGAAAGCGCTCTCCGGAGGCGGATTTTGACTTTGGAGTTTTTGAAGACGGCAGGTCTCGCCTCAACGTGAATTCGGTTTCGGTCTTTGTGTCCAAATCTGGATCAGTGTTCTATCCGGCTCTCGACGAATTGGATGAGGCGGTAAAGACTGTGCAATGGCCCGCCACGGCCTGGGATTTTTGGGGTGTCGACCACGCGCTCGGCCAGTCTCACACCTTTGATGATGGAAACAAGAAGGCGGTGGCATGGATCGACAGCAAGAGAGCTGATGTGCGATCCAGAATTGGCTTCCCGCTAGGCTCAGCGATGAAGCCGCTCGAAGTGATCGATTCAAGGGACTCGTTTTTTATCCAAGCCGCCGACATCGCTGCTGGAATTGTAAGAGTTATATGGGAGCAGCATACCCTCGCACACGTGGTCCGGACGTTTGAATACGTCACCTACAACGGAAAGAGGATCGGCGAAAGTGATGCTGCATCCATAACTGACCGCTTGATCCGGTGTTCCGCGCAGTAGCTTCTGTTTTAGGTCACATGTTCTGGCGTTTCACCACGGGCTGCTAGGGTCACGGCATGGCGGCGTCCGACTCTGGAACGGACGAGAACTTCTGCTAATCTATCAGTGATCGGCGCGGGATTCAGCATTTTGCCCAGGAGGATATCAATCCTGGCGATTCAGCGAACACATCCGTATGGAGGACAAAAGATGCCAGTGCTCATTACAGCCGTGGTTCCCGGACAAACGCAGGAAGGCTATGACCAGTTGATGACTACATTGAAGCCCCTGCTTGAACAAGCGAAGGGGTTTCTTGCTCATGGAGCGGGCGCTTCTTCCGAGGGCTGGCGTGTCTTCGAGATCTGGGAGACGCAAAATGATGCGTCCGACTTCTTCGCCAAATATATCCACCCACACTTGCCACCGGGTATGACTCCGAAGCGGACCTACCTCGATCTCCACACCTTGATGGTTCAACCAAACGCTTTGAGACAATCCGTATAGGGCATGGGGCATCCTACTCAGTTCTCAGCTTCAACACCGATCGGTTTTTTGAGGGCCTCGATGAACGAACTCGGCATCGCCTGGCGGGTGGCCGATTCGCTCACGCTGCAGGTGTTCGCATGGTGTTGAAGCGGCTGGCGCGCGGTGGTCTGATGAAGGGCAAGACCATCGGCGTCGATTCCACCACGGTGGACGCCAACGCGGCGATGAAGTCGATCGTGCGGCGGGACACGCAGGAAAGCTACGGCGCGTATCTGGAACAACTGGCGGAAGCCGAAGGGTTGGAGGCGAAGGACGCGGCGGCGGTGCGGCGCATGGACCGCAAGCGGTCGAAGAAAATGCGCAAAGAAGAGTGGGTGAATCCGAACGATCCGGAAGCCGAGATCACGCGCTTGAAAGACGCCCGGCACGGCGCTGGCCTACAAAGTCGAGCAAGCGGTGGATATGGAAAGCGGAGCGATCGTGGCGGTGACCACGCATGCGGGCGCGGCCGGCGACAGGGAATCGATGGGCGAGACGGTGGCGGCGGGCGAAGCGGTGGCCGGGCAGATCGGAGAAGCCTGCAGGAGGCGTGCAATGTGGCGCTGTTGCTGCGGGCCTGATATGGGGCGGGCAAGCCTACAGCGGCGCACGACCGGCGGGGCGAGCTCCTTTTTTCGATTCTGCGGCTGAATTTGGTCTGGATCGGATTCGGCCAGTCAAATAGCGACGCGGTGGCGATCCGGTCGGGGCGCCGCCGGCGGCAATCGCATCGGCGGTTTTCAAAAACAGGCTGGTTTAGAAACACGTTAGCCCTATCAACTATCTGTCTGATATTTGGCTGGCAACCGGCGAGTTGCCAGGAGCCGCCCGAGCAGAGCGCCTAATAGCACCGTGGCGGCAATCGCCGCTCCATGAGCTCCAAGCGCATGCCTCAGCGTCGCAAACGGACACGCAATGCGCCAGCCCGCATTCACCGCAACCCCCGCGCCCGCGCCGTACAGCGCGCCCGCCATGGCCGGCCGGATCGCGAGCGAATTGCGGAACATCCAAACCAGCAGCAGGACCAGAATGGCTCCCGCCAGCGTGCCGCCGGCGCCGCAAGCCAGATCCGTGATCCAGGGCGGGACGACACGCCCTGCGCCGGCGGCGCGCAATGTGTCGCCCTCCGGACTGATGGAGAACGTCGACACGGTGATCGCGACAATAACCAGCAACGCCACCGCGGCTGCCGCGTATACGATCCCCCGTGGCAGCCTGCCCGCCGGCGCGCTCTCATGCGCGGCGACCCACACGAGCACGATAGCCAAGGTGAACTGCGCGGCGGAAGCGCCCCAGGTCAGCAGTGGCCCCAGAATCGCTGAGTCGCCGCGGATTCCGATCGCCAGCAGGATCAAGGAAGAAACCAGCAGCGCAAGGGGCGCGGTCTCCAGAACCAGGCGAAGCGGGCCAGGCGACGGCTTGACGGGTTTCAGATCCTGAGCAATCACTCGCAGCAGAGCTTCCGGCGGTTTCGGTGAACGATCGATCATGCCCGTGCCCTTTGAAGACTACTCAACGCCGCGCGCAGGTCGGCCATTCCGCGGCTGGCGCGCGCCCGAGCCGCCGCGGCGCTGATGCCCAGGATCCCGGCAATCTCCTCGAAGCTGAACCCCCACTCATGATGGAGCAACAGCGCTTCGGCCTGATCCGCGGACAAACGCGACATCCCTCTTCGGATTTCGTCTCTGGAGCCGAGGCGATCGGCTTCGGGAAACACCGGAAACTCCGGCAGCTCCGCACGCGATTCATGCAGATCCGCCCAGCGCCGGGCCGCGCGCCGGTTCATCAGAAAAACGTTTCGCGCCAATCCGAACACCCACGGCCGCACCGCGTATGACGTGTTGTAAGCGGCCCTGGACCGGTGCATCTGAAGAAACGTCTCCTGGAGCAAATCGTCGGCGATCTCTGAGCCGCCGGCGAGATGGAACAGGTACCGCCGCACTGCCGGCGCCAGATGCGCGTAGATTTCCTGAAATGCTTCCAGCGATCCGCCCTGGTAGCGGATCATCAGGGCGCGAAGTTGTTCTTCCTCGCTCACCACTCAACTCTTTGCCGGACCCGGCCCGCTTGTGACCGGGCTATCCAAAAAAATCGCTCCTTCGAAATCCTGTCACGAATTGGCCGTGGCGGGCAAATCCAGAGGCAGCAGGCGAGCCCAAAGGCCGCCCCAATCAATCCCCAGGAGAAGAAAAATGAAATCGCTTCTGATTCCGCTGATGACTCTGTTGCCGCTGGCTGGCACGCTCCTGCAAGCTCAGTCCGGCCCGCCTCCGAAACCGAAGACGACGGCGGTGCTGGTCATACTCACCGCCAGGCAGGGTGTCACTCCGCAACAGATCATGAAGGTGATGCCGGCCGAGATCCGGGCGACGGTGGGGTTGTATCTGGACGGCAGAATCCGTGAATGGTTCTCGCGCGGCGATGGCAGAGGCGTCTTGTTTCTCCTCGACGCGAAAGATGTCGCCGAAGCCCAGGCGCTGGTGGAAAGCCTTCCGCTGCACAAGGAAAACCTCATGGACTATGAGTACATTCCCGTTGGCCCTTTGATGCCCCTGAGGTTTTTGATGGCTGGCGGACAATAGAACGAATCAGGTCTCACCGCCCCCCAGGCTCGGCGCGCCACCGGGTCGCCCGCGGTCTACTGTTTGTAGATCGTTCCGTCCTTCATCACGAATCGCACGCGGCGGAGGGCGGAGATGTCCTTGGTCGGATCGCCATCGACCGCGATCAGGTCGGCGAATTTGCCGGGTTTCACCTCCCCGATATCCATACGCAGCACCTTGCCGGCGGTGGAGGTGGCGGCTTTCAGCGCGGCTTCCGGCGACATTCCGAAATCGACCATCGCTTCGAGCTCGCGCGCGTTGTCGCCGTGCGGAAACGTGCCGACATCGCTGCCGGAGAGGATGGTCACGCCGGCGGCCAGCGCCGAGGCGAACACCTGGCGCCGGCGGGCGCGCGCCGGAGATTCGGTTTGTCCCGGCCGCGGCGCGGCTCCGCCGGCCGTCAGCGTCGGGCACAGCGCCACGTGATGCTCCGCCATCATTTTGAAAATTTCCGGCGTGCCGTCGTTGCCGTGCTCGATGGTGTCCGCGCCCGCCAGAATCGCCCGCCGCATTCCTTCCGGCGTGCTGGTGTGAACGGCCACGGGAACACCGGCGTCGTGCGCGGTTTCCACCGCCCACTTCATCTCTTCCAGGGAAAAGGTCGGATGCGAGCCCGGATGCGGCCCCCAGCGGTAGTCGCCGTACAGCTTGATCCAATCCGCGCCGCGGCGGATCTGATCGCGCACCACCCGGATAATGTCCGGCCCCGAAGTTTCCTCGCCGCCCTGCGGCACGGTCCATTCGGGAACGAACCCCTTGGGGCCGTAGGTGCCCGTCGCCACGATGGCGCGCGTGGCCACCAGCATTCGCGGTCCGGGAATAATCCCTTCGTTCACCGCCATCTTCAGTCCGACATCGGCGTAGCCGGCGCCTTCGGTGCCGAGATCGCGGATGGTGGTGAAGCCGGCCAAAAGCGTGTCGCGCAGATGGTTGGTCGCCCGGGCCACTCGCAGCGCCAGCGGCTCATGCTCCACCTGATCGTTCCAGGAAGTTTCGCTGTAGGCGTGCAGCAGAACGTGCGAGTGCGCCTCCACCAGGCCGGGCAGCAGCGTCGCGCCGCCCAGCTCGATGAGTTTCGCGCCGGAAACATCGATGCTCGCCGCGGGTCCGGCGGCTTCGATGCGGCCGCCTTTGACGCGCACCGCCCATCCTTCATGCATGCTTTCGCCATCGAAGGTGCGGGCGGACTTAAGGACAAAAGCGCTGGAGGGCTGGTCGGCGCGCGGCTGGCCGGCCAATACGGCGGAAACCGCCGCCAATACTCCCGCCGCTTGAAGTTTTCGCATAAGCGGAATTATATAAGCGGAATTATATAGCAGATCGAGCGGCGGGACTTTCCTTCACTGCTCAATTTTCTTGAGCGGCCTTGAGTCTTCCGTGGCCGGTTTCTCCCCGGCCGGCGCTTTGCGCACGGTCACGTCGCCATGATCGCTGTGCAGAGTCACCGCCGGGCCGCCGTTGGATCCCCGCAGCGCCGCGCCGCGGCCCTGCTCTTCCTGACGCAGCGGCGGGCCGAAGTCGTTGTTGATCTCGCCGTGCGAAGTGGTGGCCGACAGATCGAACTTCGCGTTGGGCGGCAGCGCCAGGTCGATGTTGCCGCTGCGCGTCTGCGCCTCGATCCGCGCCAGCGGCAGCGCGCCCGGCCGCAGCGTGATGTCCCCGCGGTCCACATGGATCTCGGCCGAATTCGTAAAATCGCTCAACTGCACATCGCGCGAGCGCGTGGAAATCGTGATCGGACCCACCAGGTTGGACCCGGTCATGTCGCCCAGCGCCATCCGCAGGTCCCCGGGCAGCCGCTCCACGCCGAGCGTGGTGTTCTCGCCCTGAAAATGCAGCGGCTTGGCCAGATTGCGGAACTCCAGAACGCCGGAGTAGGCCCCGGTGATGGTCACCTGGCCCTGCATGTCCTGGAGATCGACGTCGCCGCCCCGGCCCTTGAGCTCGAAGGCGCCCTTCACGCCGCTGGCGCGCACCAGGTCGCTGCGCCGCAGCTCGATCCGCGTGTCGCCGCCGATATCCTGCAGCCGCACGCCGGCGTTGTCGGAGATGATGTCCACGCCGCCGTTGACGCCGTGGATGTCGAAATCGCCGTAAATGCCGTGCGCTTCAATGCTGGCGCCGCGGGGAACCGTGATCTCCATGTCCGCCGTCAGCCGCACCCGCCCGTTGCTCACCCGGTCCTGGTTGGTGCGGATATGGATCTCATCGGCGTCGCCGGTGAGCTCCAGCGGAGCCTGCGCGTTGGCTTCGTCAGCCGCGCTCTGGTCCAGGCTGCGGATGGTGCAATGCCCGGTCACCTTCACTTGGTTGGTGTCGGATCCGCCAATCCGCGCATTGCCCCGGAAATTCTCGATCACCACGCGCGGGGCGCTGCCCGAGGCCTTTTCCCCGTTCAGCGGAAATTCGTAGTTTTCGCCGAACATCTCCAGGCCGCCGATCATCACCCGGCTCCGCGGCCACCACGAAGAGAATCCGCGCACGGCATGCAGGCTGGATCCGAAGATGCACAAAAAGATCACCAGCACCCATTCGCCGGGCGAGACGCCAAAGCGCGGCAGGGGACGCTCGCGGGCGGCCCAAAATACCACTTCGCCCAGCCGCAGCGCTCCCCAGGCGATCAGCACGAACGGCCAGTAGCGCGCGATATAATCCAGAACCGGCAGTTCCGGATAAAGATTGCGCGCCAGAAACAGCGCGCCGATCGCGATCAGAATCAGCGGGGCCACAATCGAGGAGCGCCTCATGCCGCCGGCCCTCCGGCCCGTTCGGCCAGCTTAAGAATCCCGAACACGATCAGCAGCGCGGGCCAGGTCCGCCAGAAGCTGTACGATCCCATCTGATCGATCGCCATCAGAGCCCCGAGCAGGATCAACATCACCGGCCCGCGGATGGCGCCAATGAAACTCCCCGTCATGGTTCGCCGCTTAGGTTCCACAATCCCGTCCCCCATCCCCGGTTCCATGCTAGTCGCCAGCGCCCGACATCCGCGCGTAAAGCATGTAAGCCCCCAGCGCGATCAGCGCCACGGGCCAGTACCGCAGCAGCCGGTGAATGTCTAAAAGATCGAGATTATTCAGCAAAAAAATCACGCCGAGCGCGATCAGCACCACCGGCGCGGCCGGGAACGCGGCCGTCCGGCCGCGCGCCGGAATAAGGCTGGAGAATTCGTCCACCGGCTGGCCGAGCTGCCGCTTCTTCGCCGTGTGGCATGCCTCGAACGCCATATAGAACCAGAAGCCGGCCAGCAGCAAGCCCAGCAGCGGCTCCATGCCGGCGGACGCGTCGCCGCTGATGATGCTGATGATCAGCCCGATGATGATCACATGGATCAGACCCTTGGCGTATTGCCCGTTGTAGATCGCTCCCACGCCGGGAATGAATCCAAGGATGAACGCGATGCCCGGCGACACGTCCGGATGAGGGATCGGCGGCGGCGTCTTGGCGGTGTAAGGCGACGGCTCGCTTACGCTGGGAGCGGCGGCCGGCGGAGACGGCGGCGCAGCCGGTACGTGCTCGGCGCAGTAAATCGTTCCATGCGCCTGCCGCGCCGTCGATTCATCCAAAGCCTTGCCGCAGGCGCGGCAGTAGCCGACAACGTTGGGAGTCGCGCTCATTTCGAATCCGCCGCCTTTTGCTTGGCGTCGTCGGACTGGTCCGTCCATTCCTTCAACTGCGTCTGAATCTCGTAGACGACGCGCAGGTTTTCGTAGTATTTCACCGTCCGCTCCCAAGTCCGCTGCATCCGGTCCTCCACCGCCGCCCACACCTTCACCGGATCCAGATCGGACAATCTCAACTGCCGCACTTCAATCCCCGAAAACCGCCCCAGCATCGCGAAGGATAGAATCGTCATGGCGATGCTCATGGTGAATCTCGGCTGAAGCACGCGCTCGCCCCAGCTTCCCAGCAGCCGCCAGAAGATGCCCCGCGCCCGCAGAGGCTTCACCGCCGCTCGGCTCGGCCCGTTGGTCACTTCAAAGATCAGCCGGGTGACCAGCTCCGGAGGCGCTTCCACCTCGGCTGCGCGAGCCATGAATGCCACCGCCGCCGCCGCGTCCCGGGCCAGCGCCGCGCACTCGGTGCACCCTGCCAGATGCTGCTCGATGGCAGACTTCTGCTCCCCGTGGATCGTTCCATCCACGTATTCGGCCAGCAGAAGCTCCAGATCCGAGCAGGTCATAAGCAAATCGCCCGCGGCCCGCCGGCCCCGCACGCCGGCGCCGGCCCCTTCTCCCTCATACCGCCACCCTGCGCTGCCGCAACACCCGGGCGAGCTCGGCACGGCCCCGATTCAGCCTCGATTTCACCGTGCCTTCCGGTACATTCAAAATCTGCGCGATTTCTTTATAATCGAGTTCCTCCAGATCGCGCAAAATCACCGTCTCCCGCAGCTCCGGCGACAGTTTTTGCAGCGCCGCCTGGAGCAATTCGCTCGCTTCGCGCCCGGCCAGCATTCCTTCGGTCCGCGAAATCATCGCGGTCTTTTCCTCCAGTTGCGGAAGCTGTTCTTCGATCGAATCCGTGGCCCGGTCGAGCTTGCTACGCCGGTAATGATCGATCAGCAGATTGCGCGTCAGCCTTCCCAGCCAGACCGCGAAGGTCCCCTCGCCGGCGCGGAACGTCTTCAGCGACCGGAAAACGCGCAAAAACACCTCCTGGGTTAAATCCTGCGCCTCCTGATCCGCGCCTGTGAAACGAAAGCAGATGGCGTACACACGGCGGCTGTGGACCTTCACCAGATCCTCCCAGGCGCTCTCGTCCCCGGCAAGGCAGCGCCCGACTAGCTCTAAATCGGCGTCCAAGAAGCGTCCCCGCTCGCGCCACGGCGCTGCCGCCAGGCGGCCCGTCGTGCTAATCTGTGCAACTGTGGCCGTGGCTCCCATGCCAGTCCATGCTCCCGTACGATTACGCCTCGATCATAATAACGAGGAACTGACATCAGAAGTTCGTTTTACATTCTAGCCGTGGGCTATGCCGGAGGGCCAGTCAGATCGGTGAACGGCGGAAAAACACCGGCGGTAAACGTTTGAATCGGAAAAAGTGGGGGATCGCTTTCGGCGCAGCGGTGGTGCTGGCGGCCATCGCCTTCGCCGCCCTTCGCTGGCGGAACGCCGGATTCGACTGGAACCAGTTCACCGCCGCCCTCCGTAACGTGGATTGGTCCTGGCTGGCGCTTTCGCTCGCCCTGATTCTCGGCTCCTACGCCGGCCGGGTGCTGCGCTGGGAGGTGATGATCCGCCCGCTGCGCCGCGGCGCTTCGTTCCGCCGGATCTTCAGCGCCACCGCCATCGGATTTACCGCCGTCGTCCTGTTCGGCCGCGCCGGCGAGCCGGTCCGCCCCTACCTCATCGCCAAAAACGAAAATGTCACGTTTTCCAGCCAGATCGCCGCCTGGATCGTGGAGCGAATCCTCGACCTGCTGATGGTCTTGCTGATCTTCGGAGTGGCCCTGACGCAGGTCTCCTCAAGCGCCATCCAGCCCGGGCCGAAGTTCCGTGTCGTGCTCGAACTCGGCGGCTATACCGCCGGCCTGACCGGCGCCGCCTGCCTGGCGGTGTTGATCGGCCTGCGGCAATTCCGCGGACGCGTCCGCCAGCGCCTGGTCGACGGCCTGTCTTTCCTGCCCGAGCGCATCGTCGCGCGGATTCACACGGTTCTGGAGTCATTCGAAGAAGGCATGGAATCGACCCGCAGCGCCGCCTTTACGATTCTCTTGATCGCCTATACGGTGCTGGAGTGGCTGGTCATCGCCGCCGCTTTTTACTGTCTTTTCAAAGCTTTTCCAGCCACAGCGAAGTTCGGGGTCACCGACGTCGTGATCCTGCTTGGTTTCGTCGCCTTCGGCAGCGCGGTGCAGATTCCCGGCGTCGGCGGCGGAATGCAGATCGCGGCCGTGCTGGTGTTAACCGAGTTCTTCGGGCTGGGAATTTCCGCCGCCAGTGGAATCGCCCTGGTTCTCTGGCTCATCTCGTTTGTTTCCATCGTTCCACTGGGCCTGGCGTTCGCCTTTCATGAAGGAATCAAATTTCGCAGTTTGAGACACTTAAGAACAGATGAGAACCACGGTTAGCGGCTCCGGCAAGGACGGCCGGAAATCATGACCTGTCCCTTCTGCGGGCATAAAGAAGACCGCGTCATCGATTCGCGCGAAAGCAAAGAAGGCGACGTCATCCGCCGCCGCCGCGAATGCCTGAAGTGCGGGCGCCGCTTCACCACCTACGAGCGCAGCGATGAGATCCCCTACATGGTGGTCAAACGCGATGGCCGGCGCGAGAAGTTCGACCGCCAAAAAATCCTCGAAGGCCTTCTGCGCGCCTGCCAAAAACGCCCGGTGGCGATGGCAAAACTGGCCGAGGTGGTGGACGAAGTGGAATCGATTGTAGCGGATAGCGCGGAGCGCGAGATCTCGACCACAGCCATCGGAGAGTTGCTGATGGACCGTCTGCGGGCTCTGGATAAAGTCGCCTATGTCCGGTTTGCTTCGGTTTACCGCGATTTTCAGGATGTTGAGGCGTTTTTGACGGAACTGAAGGACTTGCTCCACAAACGAGCCTGAGGTTCGGCTCCAGCCGATCCGGCTGTGCCGAATGGAGAGGGGAAAAAGCCTGGAGCGTTTCAAAACCCGGTAACCCTGGTTCCTGGGAAACATCCTTTGAAATAGGGACTGTTGTAGGCCAGCGATAATGTCCGGTTAACAGGCCAGCGATTCTGTCACCGTTTTCATGAATCGGGGACTCGGTCCCCGAACCCCTGGGATTTATCGCATGGCGCC
>JAJPIT010000125.1 GCA_021324615.1 Terriglobia bacterium
ATGTACGCCGAGACTTTACCGCAACTGATCCAGGATCACCGCGGCCAGATCGTCAGCGGAGCCATCGATCGTGTGCGCCTCGAGCCCGAGCTCGCCGGCCTGATCGACAGCCGCTGCGACGTCGCCGCCTGGTTCCATCGCATCATCGAAGCGCTGGACCGCTGGCCCGGCATCGCCACCGATAATCAGGCCGAGCGCCTGCACCTGGCCTTCGGCGAAGCCTGCGCGCGCAACGCCATTCCGCTGCATCAGCTCCTGCGCGCGCTTCATCTGCTGAAGAGCCGCATCGTCGATTTCGCGCGGTCGCAAGGCATGGCGCGGAACGCGCTGGAAATCTACGTCGAGGAGGAGCTGGAGAATCGGGTCAGCTTCTTCTTCGATTGGGTGCTCTATCAGGTGGTGCTCGGCTATGAATCCGTGCGCCCGCTCCAGTTGGATAAGCCGCAAGCGCCCGGGACGCCCGACATGCGGGATCTGCCCGGCTGGGTCCCGCTCTAAGCCGGCGGCGCGGCGAAGGTTTTCCCTTCCTTTCGGGTCCGGGGATCCCCCCCGGCGGGGATTGGTGCTCGGCCAGAAGAGAGCTTAATCTGGATCCAGCAAGGAGAACAGGAGCAATGAACCGGGCGCAACGAGTTCGCATCGTCTTGTATTGTTTGCTCGCCGGCGGGGCCGGCATTCTGGTCGGGTCCAAGGCTCTGACGCCGTATTTCCGGGTGCCGGAGGTGGCGGCGGCGCCGCAGTCCGCCGTGCCGCAGTCGATGGCGGGAATTCAAACGACATTCGCCCCGATCGTGGATAAGGACTTGCCGGCGGTGGTCAATATCTCTTCTTCCAAGATCGTGCGGATGACCGGCGCCGACGAGCCGTTTTTCATGGATCCGTTCTTCCGGCAGTTTTTTGGTGATAATTTCGGGCGGCAGTTCCGCGCGCCGCAGCAGCGCGAGCGCGGCTTGGGCTCGGGCGTAATCGTAAAGTCCGACGGCTACATTCTCACGAATAATCACGTGATCGAAGGCGCCAACGAAATCACCGTGACGCTGCTCGATAAGCGGAGTTTCAAGGCCAAGACGATCGGCACCGATCCGAAGACCGATATCGGGGTATTGAAGATCGACGCCACCGGCCTGCCCACCCTGCCCCTGGGCGACTCCTCGAAGGTGCGCGTCGGCGACCTGGTGCTGGCCATGGGCCAGCCGTTCGGCCTGTCCCACACGGTGACCATGGGAATCGTGAGCGCGAAAGGCCGCACCGAGCGTGACGGTCTCGACCTCAATCCCCAGGGCTACGAGGATTTCATTCAGACCGACGCGGCCATCAATCCCGGTAACTCCGGCGGTGCGCTGGTGGATATGCACGGGGATCTGATCGGCATCAACACGGCGATTCTTTCCGGAGGAGGCGGCGGCAATCAGGGCATCGGATTCGCGGTGCCGGTGAACATGGCGCGCGCGGTGATGGATCAGTTGATCGCGCACGGCAAGGTTTCGCGGGGCTATCTGGGCGTGCAGATCCAGGAGATCACCCCGCCCATGGCCAAGTCGTTCCAGCTTACCGATACGCGCGGCGCCCTGGTGGCTGAAGTGGAGCCGAACACGCCGGCGGCCGCCGCCGGGATCCAGCGCGGCGATATCATCCGCGAAATGGACGGGCAGCCGGTGGAAAATTCCACGCAGTTGCGTCTGCGCATTTCGATGATGCCGCCCGGCACCATCGTGCACTTGAAGCTGCTGCGCGACGGCGTGGAGAAGGCGGTGACCGTGAAGCTCGGCGAGGTGCCGGGAGATCAGGCGCGGGCCTCCTCCGGCGGCGGCTCCGGGAGCGGGTCGAACGCTCTGGACGGAGTTTCGGTGCAGGATCTCGATTACCAGACGCTGCGCCAGCTCCAGTTGCCAGGTTCGACCAAGGGCGTGGTGGTGACCGATGTCGCCGACGGCAGCCCCGCCGCCGATAACGGTCTTCGCCCCGGCGATGTGATCCAGGAGGTGGATCATACCCCCATCTCCAACACCAACGACTTCAACCGGGCGATTCGCCGGGCGGCGGGCCGTACCGTGCTGCTGCTGATCAACCGCGGCGGCACAACCTCCTACATCGCGATTGAACCGCGCTGACGCAGATTTCCGTCCTTTCGGCGCCCGGCGCGGAGCGGCAAGCCCCGCGCCGGGAAAATTCAGCCCCGCGGGCTTGTAAGCTGTGAAAAATGCCGATCGCTCTGGACGCGACTTACAGCCTGGGCCGGAATCTGTCGGGCGTCGGCGTTTATTCGCGTCGAATCCTGGCCGGTCTGGCCGCGGCGCACCGGGATGAAACTTTTTTCTATTGCTACCGGCCGCACCGCTTCCTTCGCTCCTACCGCGAACGAATCCCGCCCAACGCCGCGCGGCGGCTGCTGATCGGCGCTCCGCCCGGCGACCTGTTTCACGCCCTCAACCAGCGCGTGGACCGGCCCGCGCGCCGCACCGTTTCCACCTTCCACGACCTTTTTGTCTTGACCGGCGATTATTCCACGCCCGAGTTTCGCGCCCGCTTCGCGGCTCAGGCGCGGCGGGCGGCGCAAAATAGCGATGCCATCATCGCGGTATCGAACTTCACCGCTTCGCAGGCCGAAGAGCTGCTCCAGGTTCCGGCGGCGCGCATCCGCGTGATCCCGCATGGCGTCGATATCGTCGAATCGAACGCGCCCCGCGAAAACCTGGTGCTGTTTACCGGCGCGATCCAGCGGCGAAAAAATGTCGCTCGCCTGGTTCGCGCCTTCGAGCGGATGCCGCGGGGCTGGCGGCTGACGCTCGCCGGCGCCGCCGATGGATACGGAGCGGAAAAGGAATTGGAAGCGGTCGGGCAGAGCCCGCGCCGCGCCGACATCCACGTTCCGGGCTACCTTCCCTCGCGCGCTCTCGAGGATCTGTACGCCCGCGCGCGGATCTTCGCGTTTCCCTCCCTTGATGAAGGCTTCGGAATGCCGGTGCTGGAGGCGATGGCCCGCGGCGTGCCGGTGGTCACTTCCTGGCGAAGCGCTCTGCCGGAGGTCGCCGGAGATGCGGCGCTGCTGGTTGATCCCTTCGACGTGGAGGCGATCGCCGCCGCGCTGATCCGGCTGGCGGAAGATCCGCAATTGCACGCCGATCTGATCCGCCGCGGGCTGGAGCGCGCGCGGCGCTTCCGTTGGGAGTCTGCGGTGGAGCGGACCTGGAAGCTCTATCATGAGATCAAATGAGACTCCTGGTTGCCGCACTGCTGGCGATCGTGCCGGCCTGCGGCGCCGATCTGATTGTGGCCGCGGCCTCGGATCTGGCGCCGTTGACGCCCGCGCTGGCCAAAGCCTTCGGCCCGGTGCGCTTCACCATCGCTTCCAGCGGATCGCTGGCCCACCAGATCGAAAACGGCGCTCCTTTCGACGTCTTTCTCTCGGCGGACGAAAACTACGTCAAAGAACTGGCCGCGGCGGGCAAGATCGGCGCCGAGACGGTGGTGATTTACGCCCAGGGCCGGATCGCCGTGTGGTCTCCGAAGGTCCCCCTCCGCTCGCTGGAGGATTTGAAGAAGCCTGAAGTGAAGCACGTCGCCCTCGCCAATCCGGAACACGCGCCCTACGGCGCGGCCGCACGCGCGGCGCTGGAAAACTCTGGCGTCTGGACGGCGATTCAGCCGAAAATCGTCTATGGGGAAAACGTGCGCCAGGCCGTGCAGTTCGCCGAAAGCGGCAACGCCGACGCCGTCATCGCCTCCTGGACGCTGTTGAAAGGACGCGGAATCTTGATCCCCGCCAATCTGCACCCGCCCATCCGCCAGGCGGGCGGAGTGGTCAAATCGTCCCCCAACACCGCCGCCGCGCGCAAGTTTCTGCAATTCCTGATCAGCGCGCAAGGGCGAACAATATTCGAAGAAAACGGCCTCTTCAAGCCCTGACAGGGAACCGGAATCGTGATAGCCTTCGATCAGCCATGCAAAGGACCGGGGCAGTGGAGTGTCCGTTTTGCCTGGACCGGATGCAGATCGAGGATCGCGATGGCGTCTTGTGGCTGGTGTGTCCGAACGGTTGCGCCACCGAAGTCGAAGCTCCGGTGAAGAAACAGGCTGCCGCCGAGGCGGAACCGCCGGTGCGGGCGCGCGCGGTTGCCCGCGGCGCCCGATAATCCGCCGGCAGGCGCGTCCACTCCGAGGCGGTGGTGGCGCCGCGCCCGATACAATGGAAGATCCCGATGCGCATTGCTTTGGCGCAGATCAATCCCACGGTCGGCGACCTTGCGGGCAACGTCGACCGGATGGCGGAGGCGGCTCGCCGCGCCGCTGCGCGCGGCGCCGAGGTCGTGGTCTTTCCGGAACTCGCGGTCACCGGTTATCCCCCCCGCGATCTGGTCGAAAAACCCAGCTTTATCGAGCGCAGCGAAGCCGAGCTGCGCCGCCTGGCGCGGGATACCGCCGCGCTGGATTTAAGCGTCATCGCCGGATACGTCGCGCGGTCGCCGTCGGAAACCGGCAAGCGCGCCGTCAACAGCGCGGCCGTGCTCGAACAAGGCAACATCGTCTTCCGCCAGGATAAAATGCTGCTGCCGACCTACGACGTTTTCGACGAAGCGCGTTATTTCCGGCCGGCCGAACGCGAATATGTCTGCACGGTCCGCGGCAAGAAGATCGCGCTGACCATCTGCGAGGATGCCTGGAACGACCGGCGCTTCTGGAAGCAGCGTCTGTACCAGCGGGATCCGGTGGAGGAGCTGTTCGCGGCCGGCGGCGAGATGCTGATTTGCATCAATGCGTCGCCGTACAACATGGGCAAGCGCGAAATCCGCCGGGGCATTTACCGCGCCTCGGCCCGGCGCTATCAGCGGCCGGTGATTTACGTCAATCAGGTGGGGGGCAACGATCAGCTTGTCTTCGACGGATCCAGCTTCGCGATGAACGGCGCGGGCGAGGTGATCGCCTCGGCGCGGTCTTTTGAAGAGGATCTGGTGGTGGTGGACGCCGGGGCCGGCGGCGGCGATCGTCATGAAGATTTCACCGACGAGTGCGAAGCTGTTTATCAGGCGCTGGTGCTCGGCACGCGCGATTATATCCGCAAGTGCGGCTTCGCGCGCGTGCTGATTGGCCTGTCGGGTGGAATCGATTCGTCGCTCACCGCGGCGATCGCGGTCGAAGCAGTGGGAAAGGAAAATGTCAGGGGAGTCGGCATGCCAGGACCTTTTTCCTCGGAAGGCAGCGTGCGCGACGCGCGGGAGCTGGCGGAAAGGCTGGGCATCCGTTTCGACATCATTCCGATTACTCCCGCCTATGAACGGATGCTCGAGCAACTGGCCCCGGTTTTCGCGGGATCTTCCGCCGATGTCACCGAGGAGAATCTGCAATCGCGGCTGCGCGGCATGACGCTGATGGCGCTTTCCAACAAAACCGGCGCGCTGGTGCTGACCACGGGCAATAAAAGCGAGCTGGCGGTCGGCTACTGCACGCTCTACGGCGATATGTGCGGCGGCCTGGCGGTGATCAGCGACGTTCCCAAGACCATGGTGTATTCTCTGGCCCGTATCGCCAATCGCCGTCATGGCGGCGCGATTCCGGAAAGCGTCTTCCGCAAGCCGCCTTCGGCCGAGCTGAAACCGGATCAGAAAGACACCGATTCGCTGCCGCCCTACGATGTGCTCGATCCGATTCTGGAGGATTACATCGAGCATTACAGGACTCCGGCGGATATCGCGCGGCGCATGAACGTGCCGCTTGCACTGGTCAAGGACATCGTCGGCAAAGTCGACCGGAACGAATATAAACGCCAGCAGGCCGCCCCAGGATTGAAAGTGACCACCAAAGCGTTCGGCATCGGGCGGCGTTTCCCGATCGCGCAACGATACTCAGAGTGAGGTTCCATGAAACGATATTCCGGTGTGGCGTTCATTGTTGTGTGCGCAGCGGTTCTTAGTTCGCAGCCTTCCTGGAGAGAACACGTCGGCCCCCAGGCGGATGGATCGTTCCTGTTATCGAACGGCTGGCGATTAAAACCGGCGGGCGCGCAGGTGGACCTGGATACGCTGCCGATGGCGTCCGTGTTATCGAAGGATAAAAAGTACCTCCTGGTGCTGAACAATGGCTTCCGGCCGCCGTCGGTGATCGTGATCGACACGGCGTCGTGGAAGGAAGTTTCCCGCACGCCGGTGGCGGACGCCTGGCTGGGGCTGGCGGTCTCGCCGGACGGCGAACGCGTGTACACCAGCGGCGGCGCGCGTGGATCGGTCTTTGAATTTTCGTTTTCCTCCGGGACCCTGCGGCCGCTCCGCGAACTGCACATCGCCGCCGGAAAGCCTGCATCTCAGGATTTCATCGGCGACGTGGCGGTTTCGCCGGACGGCGCGCGCCTGTACGCGGCGGAGCTGTATCACGACTCCGTCGCGGTGCTCGACGCCAAAAGCGGCGAAGTGCTGAATCACTTCAAGACCGGGCGGCGCCCCTACCGGATTCTGTTCCATCCGGGCGGAAAGGCATTTTTCGTTTCGAGCTGGGCCGATGCAAGCGTATCGCTGCACGACGCCAAAACCGGCGGTGAAATGGCGCGCCTGCGCCTGGGGCCCCATCCCACCGACATGGTGCTCGCCGATAAAAGCCCGGAGGGCGCGGAAAAAGATCAGCCGTACCGCCTGTTCGTCGCGGCGGCCAACACCAACAGCGTCTTTGTGGTGGGCGTCGGCGATAACCAGGAGTTGAAGCTCATCGAATCCATCAACGTGGCGATGACCGCGCGCCATCCGCTGGGAATGACGCCCTCGGCGGTCGCGCTCAGCCCGGATCAGAAAACGCTGTACGTGGCCTGCTCGGACGCCAACGTGGTCGCGGTGGCGGATATTTCCGAGCCGCGCAGCCGCGTCACCGGTTTTATCCCCGTGGGCTGGTATCCGACGGCGGTCCGCACCCTGGACGATGGCCGTCTCCTCGTGCTGAACGGCCGCGGATCGCGCAGCTATCCCAATCCCAAATACCACGGCCCGGCCGCGCCCGCGACGCCCTATCAGGGCGATCCGCGCGGGCCATACTATGTCGGCGCGATGCAGACCGGGACGCTTTCGGTGATCGATGCGCCATCGGCCGACGCGCTTGATGCCTACACCAAAACCGCGCAGAGCTTATCGCCCTACAGCGACGATGATCTGGATGCCGGCAGCCTCCCCGGCAACAGCGTGATCGTGTCCAAGCCGGGCAAGCCCTCCCCGATCGAGCACGTCATCTACATCGTCAAGGAAAATCGCACCTACGATCAGGTGTTCGGAGCGATCGGAAAGGGCAACAGCGATCCGGCCCTGTGCCTGTTTGACGAATCGGCCGCGCCGAATCATTACAAGCTGGCCCGCGAGTTCGTCCTGTTCGACAATTTTTACGTCAACGCCGACGTGAGCGCCGACGGGCACAACTGGTCCACGGCGTCTATCGCCCCGGATTACGTCCAGAAGCTGTGGCCGAACGAATACGCGCATCGCGGAAAGTCGTACGATTTCGAAGGCTCGGACGCGGCCAGCCAGCCACCGGCGGGCTACATCTGGGATAACGCCGTCGACGCGGGTCTTACGGTGCGCAATTACGGCTATTTTTCGACCAACCGCAAGCAGCCCGGCCCGGACGGCGAGCAGGTGGAGAATCTGCGCGATCCGGTGCTGAAATCCATCACCAACATGAAGTATCGCGGCTTCGATCTGGATTATCCGGACACCGAGCGCGCCAAAACCTTTCTCGACGATTTGAAGCAGTTCGAGGCCAGCGGCCAGATGCCGCGATTTATGATTCTGCGCCTGGGCAACGATCACACCAACGGCACCACGCCGGGAAAGCTGGCGCCGAGGGCTCTGTTCGCCGATAACGATTACGCGCTGGGAATGATCGTGGACGGTGTTTCGCACAGTCGCTTCTGGCCCCGCACCGCCATTTTCGTGGTCGAGGACGACGCGCAGAACGGGCCGGATCACGTCGATTCGCACCGCTCCGTGATGCTGGCCATTTCGCCGTACACCCGGCGCGGGATTATCGACAGCACGTTCTACAACACCACTTCGATTCTCCGGACAATGGAACTGATCCTGGGGCTGCGCCCGATGACCCATTTCGACGCCGGCTCGCATCCGCTGTATGCGGCGTTCTCGGCGCAGGCCAACCTGGCGCCCTATCAAGTCGAAAAACCCCGGATCTCGCTGACCGAGCGCAATCCGGCGCGGTCCGCCACGGCGGCGCGATCGGCCAAGATGGACTTTGAGGACGCCGACGAAATCGACGATGATGAGTTGAATGAGATTCTCTGGATCGCCATCAAGGGCACGGAGCCTCCCGCGCCTGTTCGCAGCTACTTCTCCGGACGGCGCTAGCGCCGCGCGCGGCCGCCGATGACCACGCTGTGCTTTCTCTGGCACATGCATCAGCCGTTCTACAAGGATCTGTGGACCGGCCAATATAAGCTGCCCTGGACGCGGCTGCACGCGCTCAAGGACTACGCCGGAATGGTGCAAATTCTGGACGAGTTTCCCTCCATCCGGCAGACCTTCAATCTGGTCCCGTCGATGATCGCGCAGATCGAGGATTACGCCGGCGGCGCCGCCTCCGATCCGTTTCTGGAGGTGGCGGTCGCGCCGGCCGAATCGCTCGACGAAGCCCGCCTCCAGTTCATGCGGCGCTATCTGTTTCAGGCCAACGTCCCGCGCATCATTTACCGCTATCCCCGTTACCGCGAGCTGTACGAGAAGCACGGCCCCTTTTCGCTTCAGGAAACGCGCGACCTTCAGGTGCTGAGCCAGATCGCCTGGTTCGATGAAGACGTGCTGGTGCGCGACGAAGAGCTGCGCGAGCTGATCCGGAAAGGCCGCGATTTTTCGCCCGAAGACCAGGCGTTGATGGCCCGCAAGCAGCGCGCGCTGTTGCAGCGGGTCCTTCCGGTGTATCGCGATTTCGCCTCGCGCGGCCGCATCGAAATTTCCACCACGCCGTTCTATCATCCGATTCTGCCGCTGATCTGCGACACCGACGTCGCCGCCGTCTCCCATCCCGGGATCCCGCTGCCGCCGCGATTCCGCTACCCCGAGGATGCCCGCGAGCAGCTTTGCCGGGCCCGGGCGTATGTCCGCGAAAAACTCGGCGCCGAGCCGGTGGGACTGTGGCCGTCGGAGGGATCGGTATCGGATGAAGCGCTGGCCATCGCCGCCGACTGCGGCTTTCAGTGGGCGGCCAGCGACAACGGCGTGCTGGCGCGGACGCTCCGCCGCGACGCCGGCCCGGAGGCGACCTACCAGGCCTATCTCTGGCGGCAGCAGGGCCGCGAAATACGGATGCTGTTCCGCGATCATTACCTGAGCGATCTGATCGGCTTCGAGTATCAGCGCATGGACGCGGAATCGGCGGCGGCGCACTTTCTTGCTCGCATCCGCGAGAATTCAGCCGGCCGCGAGGCGCTGGTGCCGATTATTCTCGATGGGGAAAACGCCTGGGAATGGTATGAGGCCAACGGCCGGCCCTTTCTTCGCGCGCTCTATCGCCGGATTGCGGAGGACCCGGGGTTGGAGGCGGTCACGGTGAGCGAGGCGCTGGCGCGGTTTAAACAGCAGCCGCTCGACTGGATTTTTCCCGGCTCCTGGATCAATGCGAACTTCGATATCTGGATCGGCGCCGAAGAGGATAACCGCGCCTGGGAATTGCTGCTGGAGGCTCGCCGCGCCTACGACGGCGCGCACGATGTTTCCGGCGAAATGCGGCGGCTGGCCTACGAAGAGCTGCTGATCGCCGAAGGCAGCGATTGGAACTGGTGGTATGGTCCCGAACACGGCTCCGACAACCGGCCCGAGTTTGACCAGCTTTATCGCGATCATTTGTCCAATGTTTATCGCGCCCTGGGAATTGAACCGCCCGAGGCTCTCGAACGCCCGATTCTGAAATCGCAGGAAGGCGAGTTTCATTCCCCGCCCGCCAATCCGATCCATCCGGTGCTGGATGGCGAGGTCACGTCATTTTTTGAATGGCTCGGCGCGGGCGAGTATCGGCCCGATCCGCGCGGTGGCGCGATGCACGGCGGAGCGCCGCGCCTGCGCTCGATCTTCTACGGAACCGACGGCCGCGATCTTTTCGTGCGAATCGACGGAGCCTCCGACGCGCAGTTCGGAATCGAGTTCGAAAGCGGCGCCCCCGCGGTCGAGGCTGTGCGCGGGCGAATCATCGAGTTACGCGCGCCTCTTGCGAGCCGCAAGTTCCGCGTCACCATCGCGCGCGAGGGCCTGCCGCCCGCCACCATCCCGGCGGACGGTTGGATGTCGATTCCCTAAAGAGCGAGGCGGGCGTCAGATTTTGGCAAACCAATCAGCCTCGACGGAGAGCTCCTCGGGCGTGCCGCCCGGCAGTTTCCGCGCCTCGATGGGCTCGGGACGAGCCTCGTAGCGATAGCTACTGCGGTCCAAGTCGAGAAGCTTGCAAGCCTGGCGTTCGCTGTACCGAAACTCGGTCATGACGAACGCCACGTCCCGCCGTGCGCTCACAAGCTCCAGCCGTTTTTTTGGATCACCGCTTTCAGCGCTTCTTTGTCGAGACTGAGATCGGCGACCATCGTCTTCAACCGCCGGTTCTCGTCCTCGAGCGCCCGCAGAGCCGCGCCTCATTGACCTCCAGGCCGCTGTACTTGGCTCGCCAGTTGTACAGCGTCTGGTCGCCTGCTCTTCGCTGAACTTCGTCTTCTTCATTTCGAAAGCTCCTTTTGCTGTCTTCAAGGGAGCCTTCCAAACGATGGCTGGAGGAGATTATCGGGAGAAGGTCACACGAACACTGCCTTCATCGCCTCGCTCACCTCGGTCTAGCTGCGCTTTTGGGCACATGCACCAGCACGTTGCGATAAAAATGCACCTTGCAGCGCTACCACTGAGCCTTGGGCACCTTCCGCGCCGCGGCCTTCCCGGAGCCAGGGCGGCCCACAGGCCGGCGCCGATGTGATGTAATTTCTTCTTTAGAAGATCACACTTGAAATACTCCGCTCTTTGTCGTGCCGCCGGAGCTTGTTTGTGCGCCACGCTGGCCGCCTCCGCCGCGCCGGATCGTATTCACCAGCCGATCGACCCCCGCCGCACGGTGGCCCTTCACGGGCAGGTGCATCCCAACGCCCGCGCGTCGTTTGACCGCGGCGTGCTGGACCCTTCCTTTGAGATCCGCTACGCGACGATGTTGCTGGCGCCCGCCGCCGGACTCGAATCATTTCTCGCCGAGCAGCAGAATCCCGCCTCGGCCAACTACCGGCGCTGGCTCACCCCGGAGCAGTTCGCCGACCGGTTCGGCCTCAGCGCCGGCGATATCGCGCAGGTGACCGCCTGGCTCCAGTCGCAGGGGCTGCGGGTGGAGCGGGTCGCCCGCGGCCGCCATTGGATCGCCTTCAGCGGCACCGCCGCGCGGATGTCCGCCGCGCTGCACACCGAATTTCATCGCTACGTCGTCGGCGGCGAAACGCATTTCGCCAACTCCGGAGATCCCTCCGTGCCGGAGGCGCTTTCGGGCGTCGTCGCCGGTTTCACCGGCCTCCACGATTTCCGGCTGCGCCCCGCGGTGTTGAACGCGCGCTACAACTCCGGTTCCTCGCACCTGCTCGCGCCGGAGGACATCGCGGCCATCTATGATATTTCCCCCCTGTATCGGGCCGGCATCGACGGATCAGGACAAAAGATCGCGGTTCTGGGGCAGACGGCCGTTGCGCTCTCCGATATCCGCGCCTTCCGGATGCGGTTCAACCTG
Source organism: Terriglobia bacterium (assembly GCA_021324615.1). Taxonomy (GTDB): domain Bacteria; phylum Acidobacteriota; class Terriglobia; order Bryobacterales; family Bryobacteraceae; genus Palsa-187. The sequence goes on from JAJPIT010000125.1 coordinate 11,719, forward strand.
CCCGCCAACGATCCCCAGCTTGTTCTGGCCGGGCCGAATCCCGGAGTCAGCCCGCCGGATCTGGTGGAAGCCGATCTGGATCTGGAATGGTCCGGCGCGATCGCTCCGGCCGCGGCGATTGTCTACGTATATTCCTTCGATGTCGGTTACTCCGCGCAGTTTGCGGTCGATCAGAACCTGGCGCCGGTGATTACGATGAGCTACGGCGGATGCGAGCTGGCCAACACGCCCGCGCTGCGCACCATCGCGCAGCAGGCCAACGCGCAGGGCATTACCTGGGTCGCCTCATCGGGCGATCAGGGCGCCAACGCCTGCGATATCGACGCGCCATCGCCGCAAGCTTCCAAGGGATTGACCGCGACGTTTCCCGCCAGCATCCCCGAAATCACCGCCGTGGGCGCCACCCAGTTGACCGAAGGCAGCGGCAACTACTGGTCGGCGGCCAATGACGCCAATGGCGGCTCGGCTCTCGGCTATATTCCCGAGGCGGCCTGGAACGGATCGCAACTGCGGCATGAAATCGCGGCCACCGGCGGCGCGGCCAGCGCATTTTTTGCGAAACCCGTATGGCAGAAAGGCGCGGGCGTTCCCAACGACGGCGCGCGCGACGTGCCCGACGTGGTTTTCGCCGGATCGCCCGATCACGACCCGTATTGGATCACCACCGGCGGCGCGAACATCGCCGTGGGGGGAACGTCCGCGCCGACTCCCGTATTTGCGGGCGTGGTGGCGCTGCTCAACCACTGGCTGGCCGCCCGCGGGAGCCTGCCGCGGCCCGGCCTGGGCAACATCAATCCGCTGCTGTACCGGCTGGCGCAGGCCTCCGCCGATGTGTTTCACGACGTCACCGCCGGAGATAATCAAATCCCGTGCGAGCAGGGAAGTCCGGCATGCGTCAATGGGCTGGCGGGATACGTCGCCGCGCCGGGCTACGACATGGCTTCCGGCCTCGGCTCCCTCGATGTCGCGCGCCTGGCCGCGGAATGGAACAGCGGAACCGGCAGCACAACTCAACTGAGCGTGAGTCCCACGAACTTCGATTTGAGCGATACGCTTCAACTCACCGCGACCGTTACCGGCGGCGCGATTCCGCCGACCGGATCGGTCACTTTCATCGCCGGCGACCTCTCGCTGGGCGACGCGCCGCTGGTCTCCGGAACGGCGTCCCTGAGCGTGCCGGGCGTGCTCGTGGCCGCCTCCACCGGTGCGATTACCGCACTGTACAGCGGCGACGCGGTCTACAACGCCTCGTCGGGAACCGCCACTGCGGCGCTGAATCTGCCCTCTTCCGGCTCCCTCGTGGTTCCTTCAGTTTCGCCGAACCCGGTGAATCAGAGCGTCAATGAATGGCCCTATACCGTCTCGCTCATCGAAAGGGCGGGCGTCGCCACCAGGCTCACCGGATTCACCATCAACGGCGTGCCGCAGAATCTGGCCTACTGGTCCTCCACCAACATCCCGGCGAATGGAAAAGTGTCGGCCTCGCTGGTTGCGTCGGGAATCGCGCCGCCGCTCAACCGCGTGTTTCACTTCACCGGCGCCGACGCCGGGGGCGCCACCTGGACGCGCGACCTCACGGTGCCGTTTCTCGGGCCCGCCGGTCCGCCGTTCGTGCCGTCGCTTACTCTCACCACGACCTCCGCCGTTACGCGGAATCCGCAAGGCGGGCCGCTGTGCGCCTGGTCGCAGGAGCTGACGCTTCAGGAAACCAGCGGCTTCCTCTTCCTGCTCACCGGCCTCAGCGCCGGCGGGGTGAATCTGAGCAGTTCCCTACAATCCGTCTTCGGCACCACCCGCCTTGCGCCCTACTCCGCTCTTCGGGGGCGCATCTGCTGGAGCGAGGCGACTCCCACGGGCGGCGTCAATTATCAAGTCACCGCGGAAAGCGAGATCGGAACCACGGTCACGGCGAAAGCGGCGTCATCGCTCGTCGCGGCCGCTCCGAACCCGCCCTCGCTGGCGGTGTCGCCCGCCGTGGTCGAGATGCTCGCCGCGGACTCCTCGGAAGCGGGAAGCGGAACGGCCAGCATCGATTTCAACGGCGCGCCCGCCAACTGGACCGCGGCCATCGTCCCCGCGCGTGCGGCTGGCTGGCTGAAAATCTCTCCGCTCTCCGGCGCCGGAGCCGCGCAACTGAATCTCACCGCCTCCGGGTCCGGACTCTCCAACGGCGTCTATGACGCGACGATCCTCGTTCATTCGCCGGGCGCTTCGCCCGAGGTGGCGGCGATCCGCGTCGTCTTCGTTGTCGGCGCCTCCGGCGAGGTCACCATCGATGGCGTCTCCAACGCCGCCTCCGGCGGGCCGGTGCTCGCTCCCGGAGCGATGGCCATCGTGCAGGGTTCGAACCTGGCGGCCTCCCGCCAGCAAACCGGAAAACTGCCCCTGGCGCTCTCGCTCGGGGGCGTGTCGGCGACGGTCAACGGAATCACCGCGCCCTTGTATTCGATCGCGCCGGACACAGTCGCCATCCAGATCCCCTATGAGACCGGACTCGGCGACGCCGTGCTCGGAATCAACAATAACGGGCGGATCGCGTCGTACCTGTTCCCGGTGCAAGCGGCCGCGCCCGCGTTTTTCACCACCCGCGGCGGCTCGCTTGTGCCCAACGGATCGGCCGAACAGGGCCAAACCATCACCGCCTTTATCACCGGCGAAGGCGACGTCACGCCCTTTCTCGCCACCGGCGCCTCGCCCGCCGCGGGCTCTTCGGCGAAGTTTTTGCCGCAGCCGATTCTCAAATACGCCGTCTCCGTCGGCGGCGTCAACGCGCCGATCACCTTCATCGGAGTCCCGCCCGGCTTGGTCGGAGTGACGCAGATCAATTTCGTGGTTCCGCTTGGCGCGCCCGTGGGAGCTCAGCCGGTGTATATCGGAACCGCGGCCACTCCGGCGTGGGTTGGAGGCAGCGGTCCGCCCGTTCCCGCCGGACCCTCGGCTGTTCTGAGCTGGACTCCCCAAGCCGCGCCCGCGACACTGAACGTTCTGCCCGCCGGAAGCCGGTAAACGGCACGGCTAAAATAAACCGATGGCCCTTTTCTGGACCCTGATCTGGGTCGACCCGCTGATCATTCTTTCCACGATCTTTTTCGGATCGGTCAGTGTCGCCTTATCTCTGTTCGATAAGAGCGGCCGCGGGATGATCGCCACCGCGCGCCTCTGGGCCAAATCGCTGCTACGCATCGCCCGCGTTCGTGTCACGGTTGAAGGACTCGAAAAAATCGATCCGAACGGCGCCTACGTTTTCGCCGCCAATCACCTCAGCTACATGGATACGCCGGTCGTGCTCGGCAACATTCCGGTGCAGTTCCGTTTTATGGCCAAGAAGGGTCTGTTTCAGATCCCGTTTCTGGGCACGCATCTGATGCAGGCCGGCCATATCCCGGTGCCGCTTGAGGACGCGCGCGCTTCGGTCAAGACGCTGCACCGCGCCGCGGAAACGATTCGCGATCGCGGCATCTCCATTCTGATTTTCCCGGAAGGAGGACGTTCCATCACCGGCGCGCTTCAGGAGTTCAAGGAAGGCGCGGCCTACATCGCGATCAAGGCCGGCGTTCCCATCGTTCCCGTCGCGCTGGTGGGAACCCGGAATATTCTCGCGATGGGATCGGCGACGTTCCATTCCGGTCCGGTGACGGTGCGGATCAGCGCGCCCATCCCGACCGCGGGAATGTCGCTGCGCGACCGCGCCGCGTTGACCGCGACCGTCCGCGAGCGGATTGTGTTCCTGCTGGGAGGCGAATAAATGCACTTCGTGGAGCTTGACTCGACGCGGATATGGCTCTCTGAATAAAGAATCGCCCTCGCTATCGCGATTCAAAAAACGGCTTCAGGCGCGCCATCGCCTCTTCGAGAATCGGCCGGTCCGAGGCGTAGCAAACCCGCACATTTCCTTCGCCGCCCGCTCCAAACGCGACCCCCGGCGCCAGCCCCACGCGTGTTTCCATCAACAGCCGCTTGCAGAATTCGAAGGAATCGGTGACGCCCTCGACTTTCAGGAAGAGATAGAACGCGCCGTCGGGATTCGGAATCGTCACGCCGGGCAATTTGCTCAGCGCCGCCAGACAAAAATCGCGGTTCTCCCGCAGCTTGCAGACCATCTGGCGGATGGTGTCCTCGCCCCACAGCAGCGCCGTCTCCGCCGCGCGCTGCGAAAAGCTCGGCGCATTCGAGACGACGTATTCGGTCAGTTGCGACGCCTTGCTCACCAGATCCTTGCGCCCCACCAGCCAACCCAGCCGCCATCCCGTCATGCAATACGCCTTGGAAAACGATTGGATCACGATCACCGCATCGTCGCGCGTGCATTTCCGCAGGATGGAGGGCGCCGCGCCCGAAGGCTTTCCTTTTTCGGCGGGCTCGGCCAGCCCCGGATAGTAAATCCGCTCGTAGACCTCATCCGCCATCAGCCACAACTCATGCCGCCGCGCGAAATCGAGCAGCTTCTCCTGCTCCTGCCCGGTGGCGGTCGTTCCCAGCGGATTCGAGGGCGAGGTGTAAATCAGCAGCCGGGTGCGCGGGCTCACCGCCCGCTCCAGCGCGTCGAAGTCGATCGCGTAGCGCCGGCCTTCGAGCACGCACGGAACCTCGCGCACCGCCGCGTTGCACATCTGAATGATCGCCGACCCGTTGGGCCAGCTCGGCGTGACGACGATTCCCTCGTCGCCCGGATCAAGCACCGCGCGAATCGCCACGTTCAGGGCCTGCACGCCCGACGCCGTCACCGCGATCTCGGATGAGGGGTCCAGCTCCACGCCGTGCAGCTCGGAATAATACCGGGCCAGCGCGCGGCGCAGCGACGGCAGCCCCGCATTTTCGGTATAGAACGTGTATCCGTCGGCCATCGCTTTTTGCGCGGCGCGCTTGATGAAGTCGGGAGTCGGAACGTTGGATTCGCCGAAGTACAGCTTGGAAACGCCCTCCATCGACATGGCCAGCTCGGCGATCTGGCGGATGCGGGATGAGGGGACCGCGAGCGCGGAGGAGGAAATTTGCGCGGGCATGAGCTTCTATTTTACTTGGACGCGGCCGCGTACACTGCCATCTTCTCCGCCCGGCGCACGCTCCGGCGCTTCACCCAGGCGATCGCCAGCACGGCCACGATGGAGCCCAGCGCGGCCATGAACATGTCTTCCTGCGAATCCCACATATCGCCCTGCATGCCGACGAACTCTTCCCCCCGCTGCGGCGTCAGGATGTTGGCCATCAGCGCTTCCAGAATCTCGTAAATCGCGCTCAGCGCCAGCGTGCATTCCACCGGCAGATAGTACAGCCAGCGCCCGGTGACGCCCAGCGCCCGCATGGCGACCTCCCGCATGGGATATGCCAGCAGCAGCCCGAAGCTGAAGTGCGCGATGCGGTCGTAATGATTGCGCTGCGTGTGCAGGATCGGCTTCAGCCACTCGCCCACCGGCACGTCGGAATATTTGTAATGCGCGCCGAGTTCGTGGATCGAGAGATAGATGAAGAACAGCAGGTAAGAGAGATCGGAAAAAGTGAACCGCCGATAGGTCGCGATCAGGACAGGAATGAAGCAAAATACCAGCGCGTTTTCCAGCGCCCAGTCAAACATCGTATCCGGCCGGTACGCCGCCAGCAGGAATGAGACCAGCATCGCCCCGGAGAGGAGTTGAAGGAACCGGTTCTCGCGGTAGGGAACCGGTACGACGGTGGAGGCTGTGGTCAAAAGGGCATTATACAAGGATAGAAACCAGGCCCGGCAGCTATCCCCGCCGGTCCTTGGACGCCATCAGCTCCCCGATGTTGACGAGCTCGGTGGGGTAGTGGCCGGTGTAGCAGGCATAGCAGTAGTCGCCGCGGTCGGCCACCGCCTCGCGCAGCGCTTCGAGCGAGAGATATGCCAGCGAATCCGCCTCCACAAAGCGCCGGATCTCTTCGACGTTGTTGCTGGCGGCGATCAGCTCCGCCACGCACGGCGTGTCCACTCCGTAGAAACAGGGCGAAATCGTCGGCGGGCAGGAGATGCGCAGATGCACCTGGCGCGCCCCGGCGCCGCGCACCATCCGCACGATCTTGCGGCTGGTGGTGCCCCGCACGATCGAATCGTCCACCAGGATCACGCGCTTTCCCTCCAGCAGGTGCCGCACCGGATTCAGCTTCAGCTTCACGCCGAAATCGCGGATCGCCTGCGAGGGTTCGATGAACGTCCGGCCGACGTAGTGATTGCGGATCAGCGCCTGCCGGAAGGGAATTTTCGATTCCGCCGCATAGCCGATCGCCGCCGCCACGCCCGAATCCGGCACCGGCACCACCACGTCGGCCTCCACCGGCGACTCGCGCGCCAGCAGCCGTCCCAGATTCTCGCGCGACTGCTCCACCGGACGCCCGAACACCACCGAATCGGGACGGGAAAAATAAACATGCTCGAACACGCACTGCGCCCGCGGCCGCACCGGCGCGTAGCGCTCGCGCGAGACTCCTTGCGGGCCCGCCACCGCCATTTCCCCCGGCTCGATCTCGCCTGCATAAACCGCGTTGATCAGGTCGAAAGCGCACGTCTCCGACGCGAACACGTAGGCCTTGCGCCCGTCCGGCAGTTCCATCTGTCCGAACGCCAGCGGGCGGAACCCGTGCGGATCGCGCGCCACTAAGATGCGGTCCTCGGCGAGAAACACCAGCGAAAACGCGCCTTCCAGTTGCATCAGCGCCTCGCGCAGCGCCCCGGAAAGCGTCCGCTCCCGGGACCGCGCCACCAGGTGCAGGATCACCTCGGTATCGCTGGAGGCCTGGAAAATCGACCCTTCCCGCTCCAGTTCCCGCCGCAGCTCCGCGGCGTTGGTGATGTTGCCGTTATGCGCCACCGCGATGCGCCCCTTGTTGCAGGAGACCGAAAATGGCTGCGCATTCAGCAGCACCGTGTCGCCGGCGGTCGAATAGCGGGTATGCCCGATCGCGTGATCCCCCGGAAGCCGCCCCAGCACCTCCGGCGTAAAAATATCGGCCACGTGGCCCATCGCCTTGTGGCAATGAATGGCGCGCCCGTCGCTCGAACAGATGCCCGCGCTCTCCTGCCCCCGGTGCTGCAACGCGTATAAGGCCAGATAGGCCAGGTTGGCCGCCTCCGGGTGCCCGTAAATGGCCACCACGCCGCACTCCTCGCGGAATTTATCGCGCAAGATTCCGTTGCGGCGAACCCGCGGCGCCTTCCATTTCACCATCAGACCCTCGCGGCGAGCTGATTCTCCAGCGCCTTCTCCCAAACCTGGCGGAGCTGCTGGACCGGGCAATCCACCAGAGTCATCGAATCGTTGCCGATTCGCAAGATCCCTTTCATTGTAACGCCGGCCCGCAGCGCCTCGACGCCGTGCGCCCGCGCGATCCGTTCCACCTCGGCCGGGACCGCCGTCGAAAGGATCACGCGCGACGGCCCTTCGTGAAACAGCAAGAGCTCCGGCCTCAGGCCGCTGGCCACTTCCACCGCCGCGCCGATTCCCTCCATCGAGCACTCGGCCAGCGCCACCGCCAGCCCGCCGTCGCCTATATCGTGCGCCGATTCGGCCAGCCCCCCGTTCACGATCTCGCGAATCGCGGCCTGCACGCGCTTTTCGTAATCCAGATCGAGCGCCGGCGGCAATCCCCACAGCTTCTCCAGCACGGCCTTGGCATACTGGGTCCCGCCGAAGCGGATCTCATCGCAGGATCCCAAGCCGCCCAGCAGCATCACCGTCCGGCCTTCTTCCTTGAACGGAATCGTCACCGGCGCCGCCGTCCTCATCAACCCGACGATGCCCACCACCGGCGTGGGCCAGATCGATTCGCCCAGCGTTTCGTTGTACAGGCTCACGTTGCCGCCGGTGATCGGCGTCTCAAAAAATTCGCACGCCTCCGCCAGCCCCTCGATCGATTCCACCAACTGCGCCATGATCTCCGGCCGCTCGGGATTGCCGAAGTTCAAATTGTTCGTCGCCGCCACCGGCGTCGCGCCGGCCGTCGATACGTTGCGGCAGCACTCGGCCACGATCAGCTTTGTTCCCTCCCGCGGCGACAGCGCGCAATAGCGCGCGTTCCCATCCAGCGACATGGCCACGCTCGACCCCGTCTCTTTGATCCGCACCACCGCGGCGTCGGCTCCCGGCCCGGCGATGGTGTTGGTCCGGACCATATAGTCGTATTGCCGCCAGATCCACTGCTTCGAGCAAATGTCGCCGGACCCCAGCAGCTTCAGCAAATCCGCCGTCAAATCCGGCGATGAAAACTGCGGCGCGTCCATCCCCGCCGGACGATACGGCGGAACATCGTGCGGCCGGTCGTAGACCGGCGCCTGGTCGGCCAGCTCGCGGTTGGGAATCTCCGCCTCCACCACGCCGTGATTCTTCACCCGCAGCATCCCGTCGCCGGTCACGCGTCCGATGGCCACCGCGTCGAGCCCCCATTTGCGGAACACGCGAAAGACTTCCTCTTCGCGCCCCTTTTCGGCCACGATCAGCATCCGCTCCTGCGATTCCGAGAGCATGATTTCGTACGGCGTCATCCCCGTTTCGCGCTGCGGCACCAGCGCCAGCTCGATTTCGACGCCGGTTCCCGCGCGGCTGCCCATTTCGCAGGTCGAACAGGTCAACCCCGCCGCACCCATATCTTGAATGCCGACGATCGCGCCGGTCTTCATCGCCTCCAGGCAGGCTTCCAGCAGCAGCTTCTCCAGGAATGGATCGCCGACCTGCACATTCGGCCGTTTCTGCTTCGATTCCGCGGTGAACGCCGCCGACGCCATCGATGCGCCGTGAATCCCGTCGCGCCCGGTTTTCGCGCCCACGTAAATCACCGGATTGCCCACGCCCGAGGCGCGGCCGTAGAAAATCTCGTCGTGCCTGAACACGCCCAGCGCGAACACGTTCACCAGCGGATTGCCGTTGTAGCAGGCTTCGAAAACACACTCCCCGCCGACCGTCGGCACGCCGAAGCAGTTTCCGTAATGTGCGATCCCGCTCACCACGCCTTCCAGGATCCGGGCATTGCCGGGATCCTCCAGGGGCCCGAACCGCAGCGCGTCCATCACCGCGATCGGCCGCGCGCCCATGGTGAAAATGTCGCGCAAAATTCCGCCGACTCCCGTCGCCGCGCCCTGAAACGGCTCAATAAAGCTCGGATGATTGTGCGATTCAATCTTGAAGGCGATGGCGTATCCGTCGCCGATATCGATAATTCCTGCGTTCTCGCCCGGCCCCACCAGAACGCGCGGCCCGCGCGTCGGCAGCTTCTTCAGATGCAGCCGCGAGCTCTTATAGGAGCAATGCTCGCTCCACATCACCGTGAAAATGCCCAGCTCCGTCTCGGTAGGTTCGCGCTTCAGGATCGACCGGATTTTCTCCCGCTCGAAAGGGGTCAGGTCGCTCATTGAGCCACGAGGGAGTGCACCATGCTCTCTAAAATCACGCGCCCGTCGGTCGAGCCCAGCAGCGCATCGGCGGCGCGCTCCGGATGCGGCATCAGTCCCATCACGTTGCGGCGCTCATTGCAGATGCCGGCAATATCCCGCAGCGAGCCGTTGGGATTGTCCAGGTAGCGCAGCACCACGCGGTCCTCGCGCTCCAGCCGGTCGAGCGTGTCCTCATCGGCGAAATAACAGCCCTCGCCGTGCGCCACCGGCAGCCGCAGGGTCTGAGCCGGCCGGGCCGCCGAAGTGAATGGAGTGTTCACCGTCTCCACCCGCACCGGCACTTCGCGGCAGACGAATTTCAAATCGCGGTTGCGCAGCAGCGCGCCGGGAAGCAGCCCGCTCTCCACCAGAATTTGAAAGCCGTTGCAGATGCCGAGCACCAATCCGCCTTGCCCGGCGAACCTCCGCACCGCCGTCATCACCGGGGAAAATTTGGCGATGGCTCCGCAGCGGAGATAGTCGCCGTAAGCGAATCCGCCGGGAAGAATCACCGCATCCACACCGCCCAGAGAAGGCGAGTCGTGCCAGATCATCTCCGCCTGCTGGCCAAGATTATGGGTGATCGCGTACCAGGCGTCGTGATCGCAGTTGCTGCCAGGGAAAACGACAACGCCGAATCGCATGGAAACTTCATGTTACCAGATCGTCATTCCAGGCCGATCGGGCCCCGCCGCGCCCGAAAAGCGTATCGCAGGGCGGCCATCACCAGAAAGACGAAATTCTCGGGCGGCGGTTCGCAAAATTTTACGGCCGGAGCCACATCGCCAGGAAAGGGTCCACCATCGCCTCCGGCACCGCGATCGAAAGGTTGACCCGCTGCTGTTCTGCGCTTACGCGGATCGTGTCGTAGATCGCGGCCAGTTCCGGATGGTCTTTGGGCACGCTCAACCGCCCGATGCCGATCAGCGCGCGAACGGCGCCGGCAACCTGTTCGGCATCCTGATCCGTCGCGCAGTCGGCCCGCGCCAGCCCGTTCAGTCCGGAGTTTAGGTCGAACGAGAAAAACCCCGACTGCACCGAGGCCACCAGCTTATTTAAATTTCCCAGCGGCGTCCCATCTTCGAACGGCAGATGAATCGGTCCGCCGGCGTAGGCCGCCCAAAACTGCGCCGTGGCCGGGATCTGTTTCAACTTCGCCGCCAGCGCCGCCGGCGGTCCCGCTGAATGGCCCCGCTCGTCGATCAGCCTGCGCAGCGCCTCCACCGCGCCCGCCGCGGCCACCGTTGGGCTGAACAGCGCCACCGCCTGGCGCCCGTCGCCGTACAGAGGGAAACCCTTGTAGCTCGACCTCGCCACGCCCTGGCGCTCGAAATTGGGCTCCATCATTTCATCGCCGAATTTGCCGCGCGCCAGCAGCACGCCCGCGCCGCCGTTGGACGCGTAGAGCAGCTCCCACAGGTCCTTGCGTGGATCGATGCCGGTCCGCTGCGCGAACTCCTCCACTTGCGGAAGCTGCCGTTTGGCGAAATTCCGCTGATAGAGCGGCGTCTTGAGCAGCGATTCGAGCCGGGCGCCGGCCATCAGCGTGGTATCTCCGGGCACCAGCGTCTCCAGCGAGGCGTCGATCTTCACGCTGGACGGCGCCTGGGAGCCGCATCCGGCCAGCGCCAGGAAGAACACCGCCATCGCCGTGGGCCAGGTCCGCCGCCGGAAGGTCCCGATGCGTGCGCTCATCTGCCGTCATTGTAGAATGTTGCTTTGACGACAAACCAGCTCCCTCGCGTCTGCGCCGTCAGCTACCTCAACACCGTCCCGCTGGTTTGGGGAATGTTGAAAGGCGAGCAGCGCGGCATTTTCGACCTTCAATTCGCCCTGCCCTCGGTCTGCGCCGACCGGCTTGCCGGCGGGGAAGCCGATATCGGCATCGTCCCGGCCATCGAGATGCGGCGCCAGCGGCTCGAATATTTTCGCGGCACGGGAATCGCCTGCCACGGCCCGGTCCGCAGCATCCTGCTGATTTCGAAAACGCCGCTGCGGGAAGTTCGCACGCTGGCCACGGATACCGGCTCGCGCACCTCGGTGGCGCTGTCGCGGATCATCCTGGAGGAAAAGTTCGGCGTGCGCCCCGCGCTCCTCTCGCGCCCCGCCGATCTTCCCTCGATGCTCGGCGAGGCCGACGCCGCGCTGCTCATCGGCGACGCCGCGCTGCGCGTCGATCCGGCGGCGCTTCCCTTTGAAACCCTCGATCTGGGCCGCGAGTGGAGCGAACTCACCGGGCTGCCGATGGTTTTCGCCGTCTGGTCCGGCCGCAAGGAAATGATCCAAAAGGCTTACGAGCAAGCCTTTATCGGCTCGTGCCGCTACGGTCTGGCGCACCTCGACGAAATTGTCCGCCAGGAGTCCGCCGCGCGGAATTTTCCCGAGCCGCTGGTGCGGAAATATCTGACCGAACATATCGTCTTCGAGCTCGGCGAGCGCGATTACCGCGGGCTGGAGCTTTTTCTTGAACGGGCATCCAAGCTGGAAAGGCAGGCGGTCGCGTTATGATCACCCGCGCGCAGGCGATCGATCTCTACCGCTCGGATAATCTGCTTGAAATCGGCATGGCCGCGGACGAGGTGCGCCGCAAACTGCATCCGGAAGGCGTGGTCAGCTACATCATCGACCGGAACATCAATTACACCAATTTTTGCACCGAATATTGCAGTTTTTGCGCATTTTATCGTCCAATTGGGCACGCTGAAGGCTACGTGCATCCCAAGGAAGTGATTTTCCAGAAGATTCAGGAGACCATCGAGCTGGGCGGCACCGGCATCCTGATGCAGGGCGGCCTGCATCCGGATCTGAAGATTGAGTGGTACGAGGATCTGCTGCGCTCCATCAAGCAGCGATTTAATATCTGGTGCCACTGTTTTTCCGCGCCCGAAATCGTCAACATCGCCAAAGTCAGCGGCCTGACCATCCGCGACACGCTGGCCCGGCTGCGCGACGCCGGGCTTGATTCGCTGCCCGGCGGCGGCGCGGAAATTTTGGACGACGAAGTCCGCCACCGCATCAGCCGCCTGAAATCCTCGGTGAACGATTGGATTGAAGTGCATCGCGCCTGCCACTCTCTGGGCATGCGCTCCACCGCCACCATGATGTTCGGCACCGGCGAAACGCTCGAGCAGCGGATGAATCATCTCGACATCGTGCGGCAGATCCAGGAAGACACCGGCGGATTCACGGCGTTCATCCCCTGGAGCTTTCAACGCGAGAACACCTCGCTCGGCCGGTTCGTGAAGGAGGAAGCCACCGCCGTAGAATATCTGAAGATGCTGGCGCTTTCCCGGGTGTATCTGGAAAATATCCTGAATATTCAGTCTTCCTGGGTGACGCCGGGATTGAAGACTTGCCAGCTCGGGCTGCGCTTCGGCGGCAACGACGTCGGCTCCATCATGATTGAGGAAAATGTCGTCAGCGCGGCGGGCACGCATCACCGCGCCACGGAAGAGGAGTTGCGCCGCCTGATCCGCGGCGCCGGATTCATTCCCAAACAGCGGGACACGCTGTATCGGACCTATTTTCTGAATTGATGAGGCTCGGCATCGCAGTAATGACGGCGTTGGCGGCCGCCGCGCCTGCGTTCGCCGATACCACGGCCGTGCTGGCCTTTTGGAACAACTCCAAGGCGCAGCCGAACCTGGATTGGATCGGCGTCAGCATCGCGGAAACCATTCGCGAGTCGCTTGGCTCGCGCGGGCTGTTGGTGCTGGACCGCGATGAGACCGAGGACGCCGTGCACCGGCTGGGGCTGCGCAGCCGCGCGCCTCTTTCGGAAGCCTCGGTGATGAAAATCGGCGACGTCACCGACGCCGAGCAGGTGATCTTCGGCGCCTTCGAGTTCGTTCCGGAGGACGGCTCCCCGGCCGCGGGTGCGCACGGATCGCTGCGGATCTCGGCGCGGATTCTGGACCGGCGAAAGATGCGCCTCAGCCCGGAGTTCGCCGAGGGCGGCGCGCTGGAGGATCTGGCCACGCTTCAGGCTCATCTGGCCTGGCGGGCGCTGGCGATGCTGGCTCCCCGGCTGGCCCCGCCGGAGTCGGAGTTCCGCAGCGTCCGCGCGCCGATCCGGCTCGACGCCGAGGAAAACTACGTTCGCGGACTGCTGGCGCGCGATCCGGCGCAAAGGGAGCGCTTTTTCCTGCAAGCCGCGCGGCTCGATCCGCGCTTCAGCCATCCCTGTTATCAACTCGGCCAGATTCATTACCGCCGGAAAGAATATCGGGAAGCGGCGGAGTGGCTGCAAAAAATCCCGCCGGAAGATCCGCATTACCGCGAAGGACAGTTTTTGCTCGGCCTCGCGCTCTATCAATCCGGCGATTTCGCCGGCGCGCAGAAGGAGTTCCAGATGATCGCCGCGGTGGTCCCGATTGGCGAGATTTGGAACAATCTGGCGGCCGCCGAGAGCCGCCGCAATCTGCCGCAGGCCGCCGATGATTTCCGGAAAGCCGCCGAAGGAGATCCCGCCGATCCGGTGTACCAGTTCAATTTGGGCTACGCGCTGTGGAAGAAAGGCGATTTTGCCGGCGCCGCCGAATCTTTCCGGCGCGTGCTCAACCACGATCCGGAAGACGCCATGGCCACGCTCCTGCTCGGCCGCTGTTTAAAAAAGCAGGGCTACCGCGGCCCGGCCGACGAGCGGCTTTCGGCGCTGGAGCGCCTGAAAACGGTCTACGAAGAGCGGGCGTACTGGCAGTTGAAATCGGTGCTCGGAAAATCGCAATGAAGCTGCGGCTGCGCTTTCGAACATCGGCCGGAGGAGCGCCGGCGGCGGCCGAACCGGGTATAATCGAAAAGCCTATGATCCAGGCGTTCGGAGCATCCGATCCGGGATGCGTTCGGAATAACAATGAAGATTACTTCCTGATCGCCCCCGCCTTGGGCCTGTATCTGGTGGCCGATGGGATGGGCGGCGCCAACGCCGGAGAGCACGCCTCCAGGCTTGCCTCCGAAACGGTCCGCGAAGTGATCGAATCGGCCGACGGCCACCGCGACGCTTCCACGCTGGTCCGCGCCTTTGAGGAAGCCAATCGCCGCGTGATGGCCCAGGCCTCCCAGGATCCGAACATGGAAGGAATGGGCACGACGCTGGTGGCCGCGCTCGATCTCGGCCAGGAACTGGTGATCGCCAGCGTCGGCGACAGCCGCGTCTATATTTACGAAGACGGCAGGCTGCGCACCATCACCGAGGATCAGACCTGGGTCAATGAAGTCGGCCGCCGCCTCGGCATCGACGAGGAAAGTTTAAAGTCCCACCCCATGCGGCACGTGCTGACCATGGCGATCGGCGTTTCCGAGGATTTGCGCATCCACACCTATCCGCTGAAACCCGCGCCCGGCACCGAGGTGCTGATCTGCAGCGACGGTCTGCACGGCGTGGTGAGCGAGCAGCAGCTTGCCGCGACTCTGGCCGGCTCGGGAACGCTGGAGGCCAAATGCCAGGCCCTGATCCGGACGGCGCGCGAGCAGGGCGGGCCGGACAATATCACCGTGGTCCTGTTGCGCGCCTGCTGAGCAGGGCGAAGCTTTCATGTTTCCGGCCGGAAGCGCCGGAGCAGAGCCGCCGGGAGCCGCTGCCGCAGCTCCAGAACCGGCGCGAACAGATCGCCCCGTTTGGCGATCCGCTCCAGCGCCGCACCGGGAGGAAAATCGAGGGAGCTGCGGTCTTGATTCGATAGAGCGCGGTGCAGTTCTTCCCAGGTGACCGGCATGGAAACGAAGGGAGACGGGCGCCTGGCGCGAAGCGAATAGACGCAAACCGTCGTTTTGAAGTCCGAGTTCTGGCTCCAGTCGATGAATACTTTTCCGGCGCGGGAAATTTTCGCCATCTCCGCGACGACCAGACCGGGGTGTTCGCGTTCGAGGTGCTCCGCGATCGATTTGGCAAGCGGGCGAACCACGTGGTAAGTCACTTTCGTGTTCAACGGCATATAGACCTGAATCCCGCGCGAACCGGAGACCTTCGGAAACAGCTCCAGCTTCCAGGGCGCCAACAGATCCTTCAGAAGGAAAGCGACCCGGCCGCAGTCGAGAATGTCGGCGTTGTCGCCGGGGTCCAGATCGAAAACCATCGCTGTGGGCTGGTCGATGTCTGGCGCGCGATGCAGGAAGGGATGAATCTCCAGATTCGCCAGATTTGCGCACCAGACCAGCGTCGGGAGATCGTTGATCAGGATGTAGCGGATATCGGGTCCCCCGGCCCTCCGCGGTACGGGGAAGGTGGCGACCCAGGGCGGCGTGGACCTTGGTTTATTCTTTTCGTAGAAGTATTTTGCCGCGATTCCATTCGGGTAACGCTTTAAAGTTACCGGACGATCTTTAAGATGTGGCAGGATCACCGCCGCGATCTGGACGTAAAAGTCGATCACCTGGCCCTTTGTGAAGCCCGCTTCCGGGTAGAGCACCTTTTCCAGGTTCGAAACTTGAACCTTTCGTCCGTTCACTTCGAGAATGTGTTTGAGGGGCACGGTTTTCCTTCCGGAAGCTTCCTTCGATTCAGGGGAAATCAACGCCGGTACCGAAGTACCACTGCAAATAAGACTCGGAACCTATTGTGTCGAAAGAAGCACATTGGCATTCTCAGTTTAAATATGAGGACCCAAAATCCATTATGGGAAGGCCCGGCGCGGCGGGCAGCCCAGACGGTTGAGCGGAGGGCTTCGACGCGTCTGCCCATCGAGCAGGACGTGCAGTACCGAGTCCTGAACAAACGAGAGGGCGATCTTGAGGCGCGCGGCAAAACCCTGAACATATCGAGCTCGGGAGTGCTCTTTACGACCGAAGATATTCTGTTGCCGGGGCGCCGGGTGGAGCTGTCGATCAACTGGCCGGCGCAGCTTGACCAGAAATGCGCGCTGAAGCTGGTGGCGCGCGGCCGGGTGGTGCGCTTTGAGAACGGCACGGCGGCGATCGAGATTCTGCAGCACGAATTTCGCACGCGGCGCAACAGGCCCAGTTAGCGGCCGCGGCGCAGCACGCGGGTCCGGATGTCGGGCCAGAACTCGATAGCGGCGTTTTTGCTCAAGCGGCCCAAAAATCCGAGCCCGATCCGTTCGATGGCGTGTCCGGTGTCGGCTTCGCTATCGGCCCGCCAGGCGTTTGAAAGAAAGCTGCTTCCGCTCATCGCCGCGTAGCGCGCATAGGCCGGCCTCAGTTCGCCGCGCCGGTCTTCGGCGAAAAACGTAAACTTGATTACGTGCCGCAGGCGATGTCCGAAGGGCGCATCCACATCGCGGAAATAGCGGGGATCCTCTCCCCACAGCGCGCCGAGGCTGGCTTCCATTGCGCTCTCGGTGGCGATTCCGGTCATGCGCATTCCGTACCGCTTGGCGAAGCCGAGCGCGTGCGTGCCATACTCCGGCGGACGATCGAACAGAGTTCCCCACCCGGCGCTGACCAATCCGCCGGCCAGGCTCGGCAGGCCCAGCGTATCGCGGACGGTCCAGGTGACGCGCTCGCCGCCGCTGATCGGCTGGTACACTCCGGAGGGGAAGTCCGCGTTCTGGGCGGCGGCGAAGCTGGCGGCGCACCCTGCGACGAAGAGCAAGCGGCGCATCGTTCTACCTCGATTCTTCTGTGCAAGCCTGTTTCCATTCCAGTCGCCGTGAAATTCGCGAAAATTTCACCGCTGGTTCCATTCGTTTTTGCCGTGATCCGGAGCAGGAAGGCTGTGCTGATGCTGGCGGCCGCGGCGGCGCTGCGGGCGCAGATCACGGCAGGCATTGTCGAAGGGAGCGTTCGCGACCGGGACGGCCGCGCGCTGGCCGGCGTGGCGGTTTCGGCAGACGGTGGGGCGGGATTCCACATCTCCGCGCGCAGCGACGCCAAGGGCGAATTCAAGCTGATCCTGCCTTACGGACGCTACCGGATCAACGGCGCCGAAATTTTTGTGCGGCCGCTGCGGATCACGCATGTAACTTTGACCGGCGTTCGGCGGGCGGCCATCTCCTATCCCTTTCCGTTCAGCCTGCCGGGGATTTTGCTGAATCGCCAGGCGGCTGTGGTCACCGCTCCGCTGGATCTCACCGGGCTCCACGACAACCGGCTTGCGCTCCTCTCCGGCCGGGCGATGTCCTGGACCGCGACCGAGTTCACGCTGAACGGCATGAACACGACGGACGCGTATCAGCCGGGCCGCCCGCTGCTGCTGGCTGATCCGGACGCGACGGCCGCAGTTGAGATGCGCGCCGGAGTTTCGCGAATCACCTCCGATGCGTTTGCCTCCGAGGCCGGGGTGTTTCTCGAAGAGGCCGGCCGGTCCTGGCACGGACGCTTTTCGACAGCGGACAGCGGATCGGCGTTTGCGTGGTCCAATCTGCCGCCGCCGGCGAGCCGCGGAATGGTCCAGCAGGCGGAGTACTTCCGCTGGTTCACGCACGATGCGGTTCAAGCCGGCGGGCCGGTTTCGCGGCGGGCGGACCTTTTCGCCGCGGCCGCCGGGCAATGGTCGTCGCAGACCGAACCTCTGGCGGCGGGCCGGGATCAGAACACGCGCGCGCTTTACGGCAATCTGCGCGGGCGCTTCCGGCTCGGTGAAAAGGATCGCTTGGACGCAGTCTATAGCGGCTCGCGCCTTGATCTTTCGAACTTCGGAACGCCGGCGGGAATGGAAGCGCTGGCCGGCTGGGCCGATTCGCCGTCGTTCGTTCTGCCCGGCGGATTCGACGGGCAGGGAGAATCGGACCGTTTCCACGCGTTTCAACTCGGATGGACTCACGCCGGCGCCGCTTTGACCGAGGTGCGGTACCAATATGCCAACGCCGCGCTCGACACCACGCCGGCGGCGGCGGACGCGCAAAGCGCCGTCGAGCTGCTGGACGGGGCGGTGACGGGCGCGCCTCCGCTGAGCAACCGGGCGTCGCGCGCGCGCCAGGCGGTGGAAGCGGCATGGCAGCCGGGCTCGCTGTTCGGTTCAGCCCGAAACGATTTCGTGGCGGGCGGGGGATGGATGAGCGCCGGCGCGGAGAATCGGTTCACCGCGCCATCGAACATGAACTGGATCACGGCGGGCGGCGAGCCGGCCTTCGTGGTGAAGCTGAATACGCCGTCGGAAACGGCGGAAACCGTCCGGTCGTTCACCGCCTACGCGGCCGACCGCGCCCGCATCACCGAAAACTTTGCGGTTGCCGCCGGCGTGCTCGCCGACTTCTCCCGCGGCTCGCCGATTGCCTGGAACAGCGTCTCCCCGCGCGCGGCCTTTTCCTGGCGTCCGGCGCGCCGCGTGGTGTTGCGCGGCTCCTACCTCCGGGCCGATTCGCCCCTGGCCGCGCGTTACCTCGATTTCGGCAATCCCGGCAGCCTCAGCGGGATGGTATACCAGTGGCTTGGCGGAAGCCCTGCGGCCGAGACCGGGCCTCTGCTGGCGCGCTTCGGCGGCGCCTACTCCTCGATTTCGCCGTCGCTCAAGCGCCCCTACGCCGATCAGTTCGATCTGGCGGCTCAGTTCGCCGCCGCGCCCGGCGTGTGTTTTGTCGCGCAGCTCTACCGGCGCGACGATAAGCGCCGCATCGCCCTGACGGATCCCGGCGTTCCCTTTTCCGCCTACACCGCGGTCCCTTATTTCGATCCGGTGGGAGAACAGACGATCACGGTTTACGCGCAAAATCCGGCGACCTTCGGCCAGGATCGATATCTGCTCACCAATCCGCCGGATCTGCGCTTTGAAACCTCGGGGATGACCGCCGCGCTGCGGATTGGTTGGAGGAAGCTGTTCCTTGAGGCTTCGTTCACGGCCGAAAACGCCTGGGGACCCACCAATCCCGGGGACAGCGCGATGGAGAACGATCCGGGCGTCATCGGCGCGCTTGGGCTCAATCCCAACACGCTGATCAACGCGGGCGCGCGAAACTATTTCGATCGTGGATTCACGGGCAAGCTGCGCGGCGCCTATCGGCTGCCCTGGGGGGTTGAGTTGACGGCCGCGGCGGTCTATCTGGACGGCTTGCCGTTTGCGCGGCAACTGCTGGTGACGGGCCTGCCGCAAGGTCCGGTCGTGGTTGCCGCCACCATCCGCGGCAATCCGGGGAACGGCAACCGCGCCGAGTATGTTTTGAACTGCAATGTGCGCGCCGCCCGCCGGTTCCGCTCGCGCCTGGGAGTTTTTACCGGCGCCATAGACGCGATGAATGTGGCCGACGCCGGAGACAAGATACAGGAATCGGATCTGAGCTCGCCCCGGTTCTCCGCGCGGCTGCCGGTGGCCCTCCAGGAACCGCGTTCGCTTCGGCTGCTGTTCCGCTATGAGTTCTGATTCAGCGGTCCGGTTTTGGCGGGAGCCGGGCGGCCAGGCGGTCGAGAAACTTTTCCTGGCCGCGGAAGATTTTTTTGCGCGCGCCGGGCAGAGAAAACCAGGCGCCGCGGTCGATCTCCGGGATTTCGATCTGCCGGCCGGAGTTTCGCGGCCATTCGATGAAGCAGGTGTTGCTGACCAGTTTCGACGGGTCGCAGTCGCCCTCAAAAGCCCACGCGAGCACGCGTTTTCCGCCGGGCTGGGTGATTTCGCCCAGTTCGAGGAACTCGCCTGCGGCCTCGAATCCGGTTTCCTCGTGAAATTCGCGCCTGGCCGCTTCGAGCGGAGATTCGCTGTCTTCGAATTCGCCCTTGGGAATGGTCCAGGCATCCTTGTTGGACCACAACGGCCCGCCCGGATGCGCGAGAAAGACCTCGAGCTGTTGGCCGCGGCGGCGATACATCAGGAGTCCGGCGCTTTTTTTACTCAAATCGCGAGAGTAGCACGGAAAGACGCGGGCCGCGGTCAAGCCGGCCTCGCCGCCGCAGCGCGCTTGCCGCGCCGGACCCATCCGTAGACCGAATACGCGCTTCCCACCCCGCACAAAATGATAAAGCCGATCATGGCCCAATAAAACGGGCCGGATCTGGCGATTCGAAGAATCTCGTCTCCCAGCAGAATCGCCGCCAGGCCCACCAGGGAAAAGCGGGCCAGCCGCGCGAAAAACACGATCAGGAGCTCGCGTCTCCGGGGATACTGGAACGCGCTGGCGGCGGCGATCACCGGAGTGAACGGGAACGGCGGCGGCGCGATACAGGCGAGCGCGATCATCAGGCCGGCGCTGTGGTCCATCTTTTGCTCGAAGTATTCGTAACGTTTCGGCTTGAGCATCTTCCGCAATCCTTCTTCGCCGCCTTTACGGCAAACCAGATCCAGAAGAAGAACGCCTGCGGTCGAGCCCGCCGCCGCCAGGAGCACGCACCAGGCGTAGTCCTGAGGTTTTCTGGCGATCAGCACCACGATCAAAATGTCGTTTCCAAACGGCAAAAACAGAAACGAGGAGTCCAGCACTCCGAGGATGAGCGGTCCGAACACTCCAAGGTGCAGGAAAAAAACGAAAAGCCGGTGCACTGGGCTTTTTGTTGCACTCCGGCTGCCAAGTTCTTCATCTCTAGTTTGAGATGAGAAACGAATACGAGGCGATCGAAGATTACGGTGTGATCGGGAACATGCTGACGGTGGCGCTGGTGTCGCGCTCCGGATCCATCGACTGGTTTTGTTATCCCCACTTCGACTCGCCGAGCGTGTTTGGCGCGATCCTCGACGCCGGCAAGGGCGGGCGCTTCCGCATCGCGCCCCAGGTGCGCGATCTCCGTTGCAAACAACTGTACTGGGCCGACACCAACATTCTGGTAACGCGCTTTCTGGCCGCCGAAGGAGCGGCCGAAATTATCGACTACATGCCAGTGGCGCCGCAGGAAGGCCATGGCTACGACGGCATCATCCGGCAGCTCAAGGTGGTCCGCGGCGAAATGAAGTTCCGGGCCGAATGCCAGCCGGCGTTCAACTATGCGCGCGATTCGCACGAGATCGAGTTTCAAAAAGGCGGCGTGAACTTCCACTCCCGGAAGCTTACTTTGCGGCTGGCGTCCCGCGTCAAGTGGCGGCGGCAGGAGGGAGCGCTGGTGTCGGAGTTTACCTTGAAAGCCGGCGAAAGCCGGACCTTCGAGCTCTACGGCCCGGCGCAGGATCAGCAGCCGGGCGTGGGCGAGGCGCAAAGCGAGACGTTGTTCCGGGCGACCGTGGATTTTTGGCGGCGCTGGCTCCGCAAAAGCAAATATCACGGCCGCTGGCGCGAAACCGTCAACCGGTCGGCGCTGCTGCTCAAGCTGCTCACTTTCGAACCCACGGGCGCGATTGTCGCGGCGCCCACCTGTAGCCTGCCAGAGGTCGTCGGGGGAACGCGGAACTGGGACTACCGCTACACCTGGATCAGGGACTCGGCATTCACGATTTACTCTCTGCTCCGCATCGGATTTGTCGAGGAGGCCGCCCGGTTCATGTCCTTTCTCGATGCGCGCTGCCATGAGATGAAAGCAGACGGAACCTTGCAGGTGATGTATGGAATCGACGGCCGCCATAGTCTTGAGGAAGAAACTCTGGATCATCTGGAAGGGTATAAGGGCTCACGTCCGGTGCGCATCGGCAACGCCGCCTGCAAACAGCTTCAGCTCGATATTTACGGCGAGCTGATGGACTCGGTTTACCTGTTCGACAAACACGGCTCTCCGATTTCCTACGATCTGTGGACTTACCTCCGCCGGCTGACGGATTGGGTGGCGGCGAACTGGGAGCGGAAGGACGACGCCATCTGGGAAGTTCGCGGCGGAAGGCGCGAATTTGTCTTTTCGAAGATGATGTGCTGGGTCGCGCTGGATCGGGCGCTGCGCCTGGCCAGCCGGCGGGGGTTTCCCGCCAACTGGCGCAAGTGGAGGGAGACCCGCGACCGGATCTACGAAACCATCATGAGCCGCGGCTGGAGCCGGAAGCGAAACGCCTTCGTGCAGTCCTTCGGAAGCGACTCGCTGGACGCCTCCACGTTGCTGATGCCGCTGGTGCGGTTCATCGCGCCGTCGGATCCGATGATGCTGGCGACTCTGGAGGCGATCCTGAAACCGCCGTCCGAGGGCGGGCTCGTCTCCGATGGTTTGGTCTTCCGCTACGATCCCAAAGAATCTCCCGATGGACTGAAGGGCCGCGAAGGCACCTTCGATCTGTGCACGTTCTGGCTGGTGGAGGCGCTGGCAGGAGCGGGAAAACTCGACGATGCGCGCCTGGTGTTCGAACACATGCTGGCCTACGCCAATCACCTGGGCTTGTATGCCGAGCAGACCAGTTTGCAAGGCCAGGCGCTGGGAAATTTTCCGCAGGCGTTCACGCATCTGGCGCTGATCAGCGCCGCCTGCAACCTGGACCGTCATCTGGACCGCCAGTAACCGATCCTGGGATTTTGCGGAAACCACCCGTCCGCGGAAGTATCATATTCTTCGTGGCGCAATCCAAGGATTTTGCGGCGGCCTGGCCGGTTCTTCGCCAGATGGAAACTCGTGATCTGTTCGGACTGGGGGCCGCGGCGGCTTCGCCGCGAACCCGCGCGCTGGAGGCGCGGACCAATCATGCCGGCCGCGTGGTGCGCTCCATCTGCCCCTATTGCGCGGTCGGCTGCGGGCAACTGGTATACGTCAGAGACGAGCGCATTATAAATGTGGAGGGCGATCCCGCCTCGCCCATTTCGCAGGGCTGCCTGTGTCCCAAAGGCGCGGCGACTTTCCAGTTGGTGACGTCGGAACATCGCCCGCGGCGGGTGTTGTACCGCCGCCCCTACGCCACCGAGTGGGAGACCTTGCCGCTCGAACTCGCCATGGACATGCTCGCGGACCGGATCAAGAAGACGCGCGACGAGAACTGGGAAGACGGAACGCGCCGCACCATGGCCATGGCGCATCTGGGCGGAGCGACGCTGGATAACGAAGAAAACTACCTCATCAAGAAACTGTTTACGGCGCTGGGCATCGTTCAGATCGAAAATCAGGCCCGTATTTGACACTCCAGCACCGTCCCCAGTCTGGGGACCTCATTTGGCCGCGGCGGCGCAACCACGTTCCCGCAGGATCTGCAAAACGCCGATTGCATCGTCATTCAAGGCTCCAATATGGCGGAGTGCCATCCGGTCGCGTTTCGCTGGGTGATGAAGGCGCGGGAGCGCGGCGCGACCATTATTCACGTCGATCCCCGATTCACGCGCACCAGCGCCGCCGCCAACATCCACGTTCCGATCCGCGCCGGCTCCGATATCGCTTTTCTCGGCGGGATTATTCGCTATATTCTCGAAACGGAGTCGTACTTCAAAGAGTACGTCGTGAATTACACCAACGCGGCGGCGATCGTCGCCGACGAGTTTCAGGATACGGAGGATCTGGACGGCTTGTTCAGCGGATGGGATCCGGACAGCGGCAGATATCGAAGCCGGAGCTGGATGTACAAAGACGTCGATCCCACGCCGGCCGCGGGCAAACGCGAAGGCGAATCCGGCAGAATTCAACGCGCGCCGATCCAGGCCAGGCACGCCGACCGGACCCTGCAACATCCACGCTGCGTGTTCCAGATTTTGAAGCGGCATTTCGCGCGCTACACGCCGGAGATGGTCGAGCGGATCACCGGCGTTCCCCGCGATCTTTTCCTCAAGGTCGCCGGAACGCTATGCCGGAACTCGGGAAGAGAACGGACCACCGCTTTCTGCTACGCGGTGGGCTGGACGCAGCATACCGTGGGGGTGCAGTATATCCGGGCAGCGGCGATCATTCAGCTTCTGCTGGGAAATATCGGCCGGCCGGGCGGCGGGATTCTGGCGCTCCGCGGCCACGCCTCCATTCAGGGATCGACGGACATTCCCACTCTCTACAATCTGCTGCCGGGCTATCTGCCGATGCCCCAGGCAAAGCACGATAAGGATCTGGCGAGCTATTTGGCCAACCATGAATCGCCTTCCGGCTGGTGGGGCGAATTTCCGAAATATTTTGTATCTCTGATGAAGGCCTATTTCGGCGGCGCGGCGAAAAAAGAGAACGACTGGTGCTACGATCATCTGCCGCGCCTCACCGGCGATCACTCGCACATGAACACGGTCGCCGCAATGGCGGAGGGAAAGGTCAAGGGCTACTTCGTGATGGGGGAAAATCCCGTGGTCGGCTCGCCCCACGGCCTGCTTCAGGCCAAAGGACTGCGGAATCTGGAGTGGCTGGTCGTCCGCGACATGGAACGGATCGAAACGGCGGAGTTCTGGCGCGGAGGTCCGGAAGGCGAAGTCCATCCCAGCGAGATCGCCACCGAGGTGTTCTTTTTCCCCTCGGCCGCGCACACCGAAAAGGACGGCTCCTTCACCAACACGCAAAGACTCCTGCAATGGCACCACAAAGCGATCGATCCGCCGGAGGACTGCCGCAGCGATCTCGATTTCATCTACCAGCTCGGAAAGCGATTGAAGAAGCTGTACGAAGCCGAATATGACCGGCGCCGCAACTGGCCGATTCGCGATCTTGCCTGGGACTATCCCACCAGGGGACCGCGCCAGGAAGTGGACGCCGAGGCGGTGCTCCGGGAGATCAACGGCTACCATGTGGAGGCAGGCGAGCCCGTCGACGGATTTACGTCGCTAAAAGACGACGGATCCACGGCCTGCGGCTGCTGGATCTATTCCGGCTGTTACCGCGACGGAATCAACATGACGGCTCGCCGTACTCCGCATTGGGAGCAGAACTGGGTCGCACCGGAGTGGGCGTGGGCGTGGCCGAATAACCGGCGTCTCCTCTACAACCGCGCCTCCGCTGATCCGGAAGGCAAGCCGTGGTCGGAGCGAAAGAAGCTGGTGTGGTGGGATGAGGCGAAAAAACAATGGACGGGCTTCGATACTCCGGATTTTATCGTCGATCGGCCGCCTTCCTATCGTCCTCCGGAACAGGCGCGCGGGAAAGATACCATCGCGGGAACCGATCCGTTCCTGATGCAGGCCGATGGTAAAGCGTGGATTTACGTGCCGGCCGGACTGGAAGACGGTCCCTTGCCCACGCACTATGAACCGCAAGAATCCGTGGTGAACAATGCCCTCTACGGCCAGCAGTGCAATCCCGCGCGCATGGAATGGCGCGGCGAGGACAACCCCTACCATCGCCCGTACCTCGATCCCCGCTTCCCCTATGTCATCACCACCTATCGCCTGACCGAGCATCACACCGCGGGCGGCATGAGCCGCTGGCTGCCGTGGCTGTGCGAACTTCAGCCGGAGATGTTTTGTGAAATTTCGCCGGAGCTGGCGGCCGAGCGGGGACTGCAAAACGGCGATTGGGCCACAATTCGCACGGCGCGGGCCGAAATCGAAGCGCGCGTGCTGGTGACGCGGCGCATCAAGCCGCTGCGCATCGGAAATCGCTGGGTTCATCAGATCGGCTTGCCCTATCACTGGTCCAACAAGGGCCTGGTGCGCGGCGATGCCGCCAACGATCTGATCGGCTTCGCCGGCGATCCGAACGTCGCCATTCAGGAATCGAAGGCGTTCACCGGAACGTTGGTGGCCGGGCGCAGGAGCCGCGGCCGTCCTCCGCTTCCGCCGCAGCCAATCGAGCTCAATGCCGGGGAACGCGATCTGCCGCAGGCGCGGCGCAAGCCGGAATCCAAGGAAGGGAACCCCTAGATGCCCGCCACGATGGGATTTTTCACCGACACCACGCTGTGCATCGGCTGCAAGGCGTGCGAGGTCGCCTGCAAGCAGTGGAATCAATTGCCCGACGATGGATTCCAGTTCACCGGCATGTCGTACGACAACACCGCCGCGCTGGGCGCGTCGACATGGCGTCACGTCGCCTTCATCGAGCGGCAGGAGCCGCTTTCGTTTCAGGATGCCGGACAATTTTCGTGGCTGTTCTCCTCCGATGTTTGTAAGCACTGCGCGCGCGCCGGGTGTCTGGAGGCCTGCCCCACCGGGGCGATCCTGCGCACCGAGTTCGGCTCGGTTTACGTCCAGCCGGATGTTTGCAACGGGTGCGGATACTGCGTCGTCTGCTGCCCGTTCGGCGTGATCGACCGGCGCGAGGGCGATGGGCGCGCCTGGAAATGCACGCTATGCTACGACCGCCTGCGCGCCGGCATGGCGCCGGCCTGCGCCAAATCCTGCCCCACCGAATCGATCCAGTTCGGCGAGATCGAGGATCTGCGCCGGAGAGCCCGGGAACGCGTCGAGCACCTCCACCAGGCTGGCGTCCACGAAGCGTATCTCTACGGCGCGAGCGCCGAAGAGCAGCCGGGCACCGAAGGACTGAACGCGTTTTTCCTTCTGCTGGACCGGCCCGAGGTGTACAACCTGCCGCCCGATCCCGTCGTGCCGACGAAAAAAGGAAAAGACGCGTGGGCTTCGATGGGCGTGGCGATGGCGGGAATGGCGCTGGCGGCGATCGGCTCCGTTTTATTCAGCCGGCGGGGAGGACGGGTGTGAAACCGGCCGGCGGGCGGCCCACCGGCGGCCGCGAGATCAACCCGCGGGCGGGCATGCCCGGAGGCGAAGAGGCGCTGCAAGAATCCATGCCGGCGCCGGAGCAGGTCGAACTCATTTCGCCCGCCGGGCGGCGACTTCCGTTTCCCGATTCCGCCGGTCCGGCCTATTACGACCGCCCGCTGCTCAAGGAACCGGTGTGGGGATGGCACATCCCGGCGTATTATTTCGTCGGCGGCATCGGAGGCGCCGCGCTGGTGATGGGCGCCGCGGCGCAGCTTGAGCGCGGCGGCCGGTTGAACGATTTCATCCGCCGCTGTCACGGCGCGGGAATCTTCGCCAGCCTGATCAGCGGCGGCCTGCTGATCTACGATCTGGGGCGCCCGGCCCGATTCCATCACATGTTCCGCGTCTTTAGGCCTACCTCGCCGATGAATGCCGGAGTGTGGATTCTCTCCTCGGTCTCCCCGCCGGCGATCTTCGCCGCCCTTCTCAGCCGGCGGGGCGGTTTTCCGGGCTTCCTTGGAGAGATCAGCGGAGTCGCCTCCGGATTGGCTGGCCTTGCGCTGTCCACCTACACAGGGGTCCTGGTTGCGAACACGGCGGTGCCGGTCTGGCAGGAGTCCCGCAGGATCCTGCCGATTCTTTTCGCCGCCTCCGCGATGGCCAGCGCCGGGTCGGCTCTGGATCTCGCCTCCGACGACCCGCGCGCCCGCAAAATCACCTATACGTTCGGCACCATCGGCCGCGCCGCCGAACTGGTTTCTTCGGCGGTCATGGAAAGGCAGGCCGCGCGGCTCGGCGATCGCGTGGCCCGCCCGCTTCAGCACGGCGCCAGCGGCGCGCTTTGGAAAACGGCGGGAATGCTCACCGCCGGAAGCCTCCTGCTCGCCCTGTTGCCCGGAAAATCGAAGAAGAAGAGAATCGCCGCCGATGTTCTGGGATTGGCGGGATCGCTATGTCTCCGCTTCGGCGTGCATCGCGCCGGCGTCGCCTCCGCGCGCGATGCGCGGGCGTCGTTCCGCCAGCAGAGGGCGGAACTGGAAAACCGCAATCCCGGCTGATTTGCGGCTCCGGTCAGCCAAAGTAGCGGAACTGCCTCCAGAATTCCGGCCAGCTCTGCTTCAAGCCGCGGCAGACAAAGATATCCGGGTGATCGGCGGTCTCTTCGTTCCGCACACCGAAGCGGTTCCAAACCTTCGCCGCGACCTGGCAGGACTCAAAATTGCGCTGGAGGAAATCCCGCGAGAAGCCGGCGGCGATCACCACCTCCGGGGGCGGATCGCCGTAGCCTCGGGCCCAAAACGAATTGACGCCACTGATCGCCCTCGGGAGCCGGTAGCGGGGTCCGTAGAGATCGATCGCTCCCGCCTCGCCATAGTTCCCCGCAAGAATTCCCAGATGCTGGCGCTCCCCGGCGGGCAGCGAATCGCGGATCCCCGCCACGGTCTGGACCAGATCCGGCCATCCGATCTCCTCGAGAAAATCGCCGTTGACCCGGCTCGCGATCTTGAACCAGCCCGAATCGACGGGAGCGATCGGGAGCGTAAATAACGTGGCGATGGCGGCGTTGGCAACCAGGATGAGCGCGGCCGCCCATCGCGCCAAACCGCGGGTCTTGAAAGGACGCCAGCTTTCCAGGCCCACCGCGCCCGCCGCGTAGAGCATCGGATAGGCGCCCGCCAGATAATAATCGCGGCCTTGCGCGGCCAAAAACAGCGCCAGCGGGACCAGGTACATCCAGGCGATGGGACGGAACCGCACGCTTGTCCAGCAAAACCACAGTCCGGCCGCCCACAGCGGCAGCGCGAACAAAGTCAGCTTGATCTGTCCCGGCAGGAATCCCCGCGTCCGCCCCAACGCGACGTCCCGGGCGTGGATGTGCCGCACGAAATCGAGATATATAAAATGATTCCGCGCCTGCCAGATCAGATTCGGCAGGAAAACCATCAGCGCGATGGCGGCGCCCGTCCACAGCCACTTGCTGCGCAGGTAGCGCCGGGCTCCGGTGAGCGCCAGTCCCGCGATCAGGCCGGCGGCGAAAAACGGGATCGAGTACTTCGCCAACATGCCCAATCCGATCGCTGCGCCCGCCGCCATCCACCATCGCGCATCTTCCGAGGCCAGCGCGCAAACGGTGAAATACGCGGTCAGGACCCAGCTCAGATAATCGAAGGAAACGTACTGCATCAGGGCGCCCGCGCCGATCGAGAAGGGCAGGGAAGCCAGGGCCGCCAGGATCTGCGCCCAGCGCCCGCCGCGCATCTGGCGCGCCATCAGGGCGGTGATCCACACCGCGGCCCCGTCGGCCAGGGCGGCAAAGAAGCGGAAGCCGCGCAGGGACTCGCCGAACAGTTCCAGGGAGAGGCGTCCGAAGAATGGCGTCACCGGCGGATAGGCTACGTAGCCCCAGGCAAGATGCCGCGCGTCGTCAAGCGTCGCCAGCTCGTCGCGGTGAAAACCGTAGCGGCCGCCCGTGAGCACATGCGCGATCACCGTGGCCAGGGCCAGGGCTGCGGCGATCGCCGCGCCGTCCCCCCGCCCCGTCTTCATAATCCGATGATACGAGCCCGCGCGCTCAGGCGTTCCGTAAAACCGCGTTCAAGGCGATCTCAAGAAAGTCGTCCATGACCTCGCCCGCGGTGAGCTTTCCGGCAGGACGATACCACCGCGAAATCCAATTGATCATCCCGAACAGGGCAAACGCCGCTACCGTGGGATCCACGTCCCGCAGCTTGCCTTGCGCCTGAAGCTCCACGATCGTCTCCCGGACCAGATCGAAATAGCGGCGTTTCCTGGCGCGGATCGCCTTGCGATGCGCCGGCGTGAGTGCGGCCATTTCCTCCAGGATCACCGTAATGGCGCCGCCCAGCTCGAGAATGCGGCGCGCGTGGCGCTCGATGATGGTGCGCAGCCGCTGCTCCGGATCGGCAATCTTCCGCGCCGGCGCGACCACGTTTTCATCGACCATGTCCATGGCGAACGACATGATCTGAAACAGCAGATCCTCCTTGCCGACGATATAGTGATAGATGCCCGCCTTGGTGAGCCCCACCGCATCGGCGATGTCCTTCATCGACGTCGCCTCGTAGCCCTTCTGGCACATGATCTCGGCGGCGGCTCGGTAGATGTGCTCCGCGCGCTCGCCTCTGCGGCCATCCACCGCGGTTTTTACCTTGTCGTCCGGAATCGCCATCGCCGCCCAGCTTCGGTCAAAGCCGGAGCTTACGACAATTGGCTCGAATTGTCAAATTTGACTGGGGAAATCAGGGACCGAAAATGCGCCCTGGGGATCAAAACGGCAACCAGGGCCAGCCCGCGGCGCCGTTCGCCACGGCGGAGGCGCGGGCCGGCGTATGCGCAAATGCTTCAGAAATGGATTCGCAGTCCGAATTCCATATTCCGCGGTACGTTGGCCTGGGTCGTGAGCCGGCCGAACGACGTCGGATTCCCGATATCGAGCGAAGAGCCTGGGACACCCATGATAACGTGGTTGGTGACATTGGTGAACAGGAAAATAAACTGGGCGCCGACGCGCTCTTTCCAGATCGCCACATCCTTGGTCACGCTGACGTCCATGTTCCACTGCGGCAGCCCGCGGAAGTTCGCGTATCCGCTGCAACTCTGATCGATGCCCAGCGTGCAGGGCCGGAAAGAGTTGTAAACCGCTGCCGGATTCGTAAAGAGATTCACCGCGCTGGGATTGTTCGTCCCGATTCCGCCCGAGCCAGGATTGTTGTAATGAGCCGTCGTGCTCACGGAAACCGGCGTGATGGCCACCGCGTTCTCGGTTCCGTAGGTCGCGGGTCCGAACGAGGACGCGCCGCCGGCGGCCACTTCGCCAAAGGCGCAGCCGCCGGAGGAATTGCCGCAGCTACCCTGATTACTGTCGTAGATGCCCACCGGTCCCCCGGTTTGCGCCGTAAAGAGCGGCGCGATCGTCCATCCGCCCAGCACATGGCCGAGCAGCCCTTTCTGCGAAGCGTACCAGGTCGGCGAGTAGGAAATGGCTAGGTTATAGGTCAGCCGGATGTCGAACGGATTGGGACCGTAGTTGTTCCCGATGTTATACGGATCGAGAATCGTGAACGTGCCCGAAGACTGCGTGAAAGCGCCGATACCCAGCGCATGGCCCCAGGTGAAGTTCGACAGCGCCGTGAGTCCTTTCCAGTTGCGGGTCTGGAAGGTCGTGAATAAGGCGTTGTAGTTGCCGTAGCCAATCGCGTCAGCCAAGCCGAGCGCCGTCATCTGGCGCGGATTCGAGCTGATATTGGTGCGGCCCAGGGTCCAGCCATTGGCCGCCGCCATCTGGATCCACAGGTCGGAAACCGAGCTCTGCGCGATATATCCGGCCATGCTCTTGTTGGCGATCACCGCCGCGGTGCAACTGCTGTAGCCGGCGCAGAACGGCGAGTTAGGCCCGCCCAGCGCCGCCTCAAACCAAGGCTGCGTGGTGACCGCCGCGGCGTTCTGCACGCAGCTTGCGCCGAGCCCACAGTACTCTTTGTAAACCGTCGAATAGGCCTGCGAGAACTGCTGGCCGTTCAGCGTCAGCATGTACGGCACCGCGTCCAGATTGGTCATGGTCGATTCGTGCCGGATAATGCGGCCGATGTAGCCCACTTCAATTGTCGATTTGGAAGTGAGCTGGCGCTGGATGCTGACCGTCACATTGTCGGTGCGGTTGGGCTGGAAATTGCGGTCGAGCGACATCAGATCGCCGGCAGCCGCGTCATTGCCGCCCGGCAAGGCGCCCGGAAAGTCCGGTTGAGGCAGTTGGTTCGGCACGCTGGCCAGCGGAGCGGTCAGGCCATCCGGACCGATCCGGAACGCGGTCGCCGGAGTGACGCCGCCCGGGCCAAGGCACTGGCCGGTCCGGCTCGCGCCCGGACACGTGATCGGCTGGATCGGCCCGACTCCGAGCAGGGGCAGCAGCAGCAGCTCCACGCCGTTAAGACGCCCGTAGATCCGGCCATAACCCGCGCGGATCACAGTCTTGCCCTGGCCGAGCAGAGTTCCCAAAAGGCCGCTGCTCGCCTGCGGATTCCAGGCCACGGCCGCGCGCGGGCTGAAATCGCCGTAGCGCGGATTGTAGGGATACTTTAACCCGCTCCCTACATTGGCGTTGGTCGCGTAGCCGACGATCGGATCGTAGACTTGGCCCCGTAGTGCCGCATTCTTCTTCGCCGCCAGATAGTCCTGTACCGAAAGCGGCTGATCGGCCTGATCCACCGGGATGGCCTGATTCTGATTCAGCTCGTACGGAGGCATTTCGATCACGTAGCCCAGTCCCAGCGTCAGGGTAAAGCTGGAGCTCATGTGCCAGGTGTCGCTCAAATACCAGTCGTAGAAGGGAATGATGCTGTGCTCGAAGGCTTGCGATCCTACCGGCAGCAGATGCAGATCTTTGCCCGCGCGCACCTGGGCCACCTGGGGCAAGTTCACCAACCCGAGAACGTAGGAGTAATAATTGTTGAAATTGGTGTGCTGGCTGGCAGGAACCCCGCCCGGATAGGCGAAGTTTGAAAAATCGATTCCGGAGCTGCTCACCTGATACACGATCTGATTATTGATGGTCCCGCCGTTGTCGGTGCGCATGTGGTAATCGTCGTTGCGCTGGTAGCTGAAACCGAACTGCACCAGGTGTTTTCCGCGAATCCAGGTCACGTCGTCGCGGATCAGGTTGTCTTTGCCATCCCAAAAGCGCTGCCGCGTGTTCTGGTTGTTTACGTTGTAGGGAATCAGCGCCGTGCTGGTCTCTCCGCCGATCTCCACGGCTCCGCCCAGGCCGGCGAACTGCGGCGGATCGTTCGAGCTGCCCCACTGCCAGAAGTTGCGCGTGTAGTTGTACCGGAAGTCGTTGGTGAGGTTCGGGCTGAGGTTGGCGGTCAGTCCGGCGACCCAGAAGCTGGGAACCTGATCGCGCGGCGCGCGCGCGGCCGGCTGCCCCAGCGTATCGCCCGGCAGCGCCCCTCCGATGTCCACCTGGTTGGTGGTCAGGTTGACCAGCCGGGTAAAGCGATAGGTCCCGAAAAAGCGCAGCCTTTCGCTGAAGTCGTGATCAATCCGCGCAACGTAATTGTTCGTCGTCAGCGGCGCCCGAATGGTCGAAAGATAACCGATTGTGTTGTGTCCGTCCCCGCCGCTGTAGATCGGATCGTTGCCTTCCGGCATCTGCGTGTTCCAGATCCTCTGAATCACCGGGCTGATCCCGATGTTGCGCGGATCCAGACCCGAAGGCTGATAGGTCACGCCGTTGTAGGTGACCGGGAACGGATTCAAATTGTAGCCGACGTACTGGCCGGCGCTGTTGGGGATCTGAATGACGCCCAGCTTCAGCAGATCCGAGGGCACCCGCCGCTCATACGTCCCCACGTTGGGGAAGCGGAATCCTTCGTAATTGAAAAAGAAATACGTCTTGCCGCCCCAGAACTTCGGCGTCAGCGGGCCGCCCAGCGATCCGCCAAAACGGTCGCGGTGATTGGACGGCAGCGGCGTGTACGGATAATGGATTCCGTTGACCGTCGCCGGCGTGTGGTTGGCCACCCAGGTGTTCGCCGCCCCCAGATTGGTGGCGAAATAATATCCGTACGCCGAGCCGTGCCACTGATTGGTGCCCCGCTTGGTCACCATCTGGATCTGGCTTCCGGCCGATCCGTTGAAGTCAGCCGTCTGATTGAACCCGGAAACGCGGAACTCCTCGATGCTTTCCACCGGCGTCGGAATCACTCCGCTCGGGCTGCCATTGGTCTGCACTCCGCCCAGACCGTTGAAGTTAGTGGTGTAGCTGTTGGTCGTACCCGCCATATCGTCGGTGTTGTTGCCGCCATCGAGCTGGAACGTATTCTGATCACGAACCGCCCCCGCCGTCGAGCCGTCCAGCGCCACGCCCGGTTGAAGCACCGCCAGCGTGCTCGCCTCGCGGCCCATGTTCGGCAGCGCCTGAAGCTGCGCTCCGCTGATGGTCGTTCCCACGGCTGCGCTGCTGGTTTGCAGCTCCGCGCCCGCGGTGGCCGTCACTTCCACCGTGGTGGTGGTTGAGCCGACATCCAGTTTCGCGTTCACTGTGATCGCGGCGCCCACCGTCACCACCGTATTGCTTACGCGATACGTCGAGAATCCGTCTTTGGAAAACGTCATCGAGTAGGTGCCCGAGGGAACGTTCACAAAAACGTACCGGCCGACGTCGTTGGTGGTCGTTGACAGCGTGGTGTTGGTCTGAGGTTCGGTCATCTGGACCGTTGCCGCGGGAATCGCGGCGCCCTGCTGATCCGTAACCTGACCGGTAACCGTGGCGGTGGATGTGTTTTGCGGCCACGCGGGCATGGCGGCAACCAAAACAAGAACACATACGGCCAAGCGCGAAGCGCCGGCCCACGAACGGCGAGTCATACCTTTCCCCTTTTCCCCTTTTTCCCCAACAAACACAAAACCAACGGCAGCTTCTGCCGAATGGCGTAGGAAAATTATCCACAAAACCGCCCGCCAGGTCAAGCGGGAAGACGCGCCTGATCAAAAATTTCAATTCGCCTCATCAAAAGGTTTGAGCGGATGGCGAAGCGGTCTGCTCTTATACTGAAAGCTCGACGCGAGTCACAATGCGCATGCTTGCACTGCATCTTCTGGCCGCCTCCGCGCTTTTGGCGGACGATCCCGCTGCCGCCGCCGCGCGCCTGGCGAACCTCGAAGCAGCCGTAAAATCCGCGCAAAGCGCCGGCGATAACGCCTGGATGCTCGCCAGCGCTGCATTGGTCCTTATGATGACGGGGCCGGGCCTGGCCCTGTTCTACGGCGGTCTGGTTCGCCGCAAAAACGTCCTCGCCACCATGATGCACAGCTTCATTCTGATGGCGCTGGTCTCGATTCTTTGGGCGGTCGTCGGCTACAGCATCGCGTTCGGGGAATGGACGCCTTTCTTCGGCGGCGGCCAGTTCGCGCTGCTCCGCAACGTCGGCCCGGCGCCCAACGCCTCCTACGCTCCCACCATTTCCCACCAGACCTTCATGATTTATCAGCTCATGTTCGCCGTGATCACGCCCGCGCTGATCTCCGGCGCCTTCGCCGAGCGCATGAAATTTTCCGGCATGCTGCTGTTCACCGCACTGTGGAGCCTGTTCATCTATTTTCCGCTCGCCCACATGGTCTGGGGCAAAGGCGGGCTGTTCAACGCCACGCTGGGCGGAAAACTTCCCGCCTTCGACTTCGCCGGCGGAACCGTGGTGCACGTCAGCTCCGGAGTTTCGGCGCTGGTCTGCGCGCTCTATCTCGGACCGCGCCAGGGCTACCGCGTCGAGCCGATGCGCCCGCACAACCTGGTGCTGAGCACGGTGGGGGCGTGCCTGCTGTGGGTGGGCTGGTTCGGCTTCAACGCCGGAAGCGCGCTCGCCGCATCGGGTCTGGCCTCGAGCGCGTTTGTCGCGACTCACCTGGCGGCCGCCGCTGCATCGCTTGCCTGGCTCGCCGTCGACTGGATTCAGAACGGCAAGCCCAGCGTGCTCGGCGCGACCTCCGGCGCCGTCGCCGGCCTGGTCGCCATCACTCCGGCCTCGGGCTTCGTCCAGCCCTTTCCCGCCATGCTGATCGGAGCCGCGGCGGGGGTCATGTGCTACTTCATGGTCAGCACCGTCAAGAACAAATTCGGCTACGACGATTCGCTCGACGCATTCGGCGTTCATGGAGCCGGCGGAACGCTGGGCGCCATCCTCACCGGCGTTTTCGCCACCAAGGCCGTCAACGACGTCTGGAACGGCAAGCCGATGGGTCTGGTCGACGGCAACGCCTGGCAGATCCTGAATCAGATCGGAGCCTGCGCGTCTGCCTGGTCGCTGGCCATCGCCGGAACCTGGATCATTTTGAAAATCTGCGATCTCGCCACCGGCATCCGCGCCGCCGCGCCGCAGGAAATCGAAGGACTCGACCTGAGCATGCACGGCGAAGAAGGGTACAATTTCGAAGCATGAAGAAGATCGAAGCCGTGATCCAGCCGCACAAGCTCG
>JAJPIT010000047.1 GCA_021324615.1 Terriglobia bacterium
TTCCTCAAGGGCAGCGCCAGCGCCTATAATCCGAAAAGCCTGCGCGCCTCCGCCGGATCGATTTTTCGCCTGCCCATCGTCGCCGCCGCCGATGAAAACCTGCTGCTTGCCGCGCTCGATCAGCGGGGCGTGGCCCTTTACGCCGCTTCGCCGCGAGCCGAAACGGTGCTCGCCGACGCCGACTTCTCCGGCCGGACCGCGATCCTCATCGGCGGCGAGGGACGCGGCGTCAGCCCCAGGCTGGCCGCCAAGGCAACCGGCGTCCGGATTCCGACCAGCGGCGTCGAATCGCTGAACGCGGCGGTCGCGGCCGGCGTGTTGCTTTACGAAGCCCGCCGCCAGAGGACCAGAGCATGAGCCGCGCGCCCCGCTTCGGCGGGCTGTTGTGGCTGCTGCTCGCGCCGCTGCCCTGTCTCGCTCCCCCGCGCTGGATCTCCATCGCCACGCCGTCCGAGCCATATCAATATTTTCTGTACGCCGGCAATCGCCGCGTCGAAAATGCGCGCTTCAGCCCCAAAAATCCGCACCCGTCGCCCGAATTTTCCTATCACTTCGTCGCCGGGCGCGGCGGCCGCACCGTCTGCCAGCTCACCGACCGGCCCGATGTTCATTGGTTTTCCCCCGGCGGCCGGCCTCTCAACGGGACGTTTCCGGCGGCCAATGCCTCCGAATTCACCGTCAGCGCGCTGCAGTCGCCCATGCAGGGCTTCGGCGCCACCGCCGCGTTTTCCGGATCGGCGGCCCATCGCGGCGCGATGGAAATCGTGTATTTCACAGACCGCCCCTGCTCGGATGCCGGCAACGAATACGGTTTCAGCCGCGATTTAGCCGACAATAACGTCCTCGTCTACTGGTCCGCCTACGCCAACTGCTCCAATGACGAATCCAGCCTGTGCCGCAAGACGAACGACCCCGCGCTCGGCCCGGATTATTCAAATGTCCAGCAGGAAAACGGCGGCGCCCGCGCCGAGCATGGTTTCCGCCTCTATGGGCTGGACCTCAAGCGCGTCTACACATACAAAATTTTTATCCATCAGCGGCGGTTGCGCGTCGAAGTGTGGAACGGC
The DNA here is from genome assembly GCA_021324615.1 of Terriglobia bacterium. Lineage (GTDB taxonomy): Bacteria > Acidobacteriota > Terriglobia > Bryobacterales > Bryobacteraceae > Palsa-187. The sequence goes on from JAJPIT010000047.1 coordinate 1,068, forward strand.
GGCCAACTGGCGGAATGCTCGGATTCGCCTGGCGGCCCGCGCGCGCCGTGCTCCCTCTCGCGGCAGGTTCAGCCCTGGTTCCCCATCGATCAGCTTCGCGCCGGCTACGTCGTCGCGGGCACCCAGAACGACGACGCTTCCGGGGTCCCGCCGGATACCGTCTTCAAAGTCTCCGATATTCTGGTGTTGAAATGAGCCTTTTTGAAACCGCGCCGCTGGCGCCCGCCGACGATCCCAAGCGTCCGCTGGCCGAGCGCATGCGTCCGGAAAAGCTCGAAGATTTCGTCGGCCAGGAACACATCCTCGGGCCCGGGAAACCGCTGCGCGCCCAGATCGAGCGCGACGAGCTCACCTCCATCATCCTTTGGGGACCTCCCGGCGTCGGCAAAACCACGCTCGCCCGCCTCATCGCCAGGCAGACCAAGGCGGATTTCGTGCCCTTCAGCGCGGTGCTGTCCGGAATCAAGGAAATCAAAGCCGTCATGGCCGACGCCGAACGCGCCCGCCGCATCGGACGCCGCACCGTTTTGTTCATCGACGAAATTCATCGCTTCAACAAAGCCCAGCAGGACGCCTTTCTCCCTTATGTCGAGCGCGGCGACATCGTTCTGATCGGCGCCACCACCGAAAACCCCTCCTTCGAAGTCGTCTCGGCGCTGCTCTCGCGCGCCAAGGTCTACGCTCTCCGGGCCCTGACCGTGGAGGAGATCGTCACGCTGCTCGAGCGTGCGCTCGAACGCCTGCAACTCGCCTCCTCCCGTGAATTGCTGGAGCAGATCGCCATCTACGCCAACGGCGACGCGCGGACCGCGTACAACGTCCTGGAACTGGCAAGCGCCGTCGCACGCGAAGGATTGCTGGAGCGTGATGCCATCGAATCCGTGATCGGGCGCAAAACGCTGCTCTACGACAAGGCCGGCGAAGAGCACTACAATCTGATCTCGGCGCTGCACAAAAGCATCCGCTCCTCGGACGTGGACGCCGCGCTGTATTGGCTGGCGCGGATGCTCGAAGGCGGCGAGGACCGCCTGTACATCGCGCGCCGGCTGGTTCGCATGGCCATCGAAGATATCGGCATGGCCGATCCCCGCGCGCTGGAGCAGGCCATCGCCGCGCAGCAGGCCGCCCATTTTTTGGGCGTTCCTGAAGGCGATCAGGCCCTGGCGCAGGCCGCCATCTATCTCGCTGTCGCGCCCAAATCCGACGCGGCGTATCGCGCCCTGAACGCCGCGATCCAAAGCGCGCAACAGAACACCGCCGAACCGGTGCCCATGCAGCTTCGCAACGCGCCCACCCGCGCCATGAAACAGTGGGGCTACGGCGAAGGATACCAGCACGCCCATCAATTCGAGGACGCCCTCAATACCATGGAGTGCCTGCCCGGCAATCTCCGCGGCTCCGAGTTCTATCATCCGACCGCGCGCGGAGCCGAGCAGAAGATCGCCGAGCGGCTCAAGGAAATTCGGACCCGGAGAAAGCGGCCGTCCGAGTGATTCCTGGGGTATCATATCCTCCATGCCTAAGCTCGCGGTTCTGTTTTTCTTTGTCATCGCGGCCGCGTCCGCGCAAAAGAAAGCCGTGGTTCCCCCCGGCGCCCGGCCCAGTCCGAACTTCAGCCCGGGCATTCAAGTTGGCGATACGCTCTACGTCTCCGGCCAGACCGGCTCCGACCCCAAGACCGGCAAGGTGCCTGAGAACTTTGAGGACGAAGTGAAGCAATGCCTGGCCAATATCGGCGAGGTTCTGCGCGCCGCGAAAATGGATTTTTCCAACGCCGTCGCGGTCCAGGTGTACCTCACCGATATGGACCTGTTCCAGCGGATGAACGCCGTCTACATCCAAACCTTCAAGGAGCCGCGGCCCAGCCGCACCACGGTCGGCGTCGCAAGGCTCGCCGCGCCCGGCGCGCACATTGAGATCACCGTAACCGCCCGCAAATGACGGCGGGAAAAACCGCAAGTACCGAAGTTCTATACGAGGGGCGCCGAGTACGGTATTGCGCCCGCCGCCGCAACGCCGCACACTCATGAATGTTGGCGAAAGCCGCCGAGGATATCCTTGTGACCAATAAGACGACGCCCGACTCAACCCTGCAGCCCAAAGCCGCGGATCGCCGCCAGACGGACCGCTTTCCCATCTCGCGCGATCTTCGCTATCGCGTGCTGAATAAACGCAGCCTCGAAGAAGCCGGTGACGGCAAAACCATCAACATCTCCAGCGGCGGAGTCCTGTTCACCACCCAGCACATTCTTTTGCCCGGGCGGCGGCTGGAGCTATCCATCAGTTGGCCGGCCCAGCTTGATAACAAGACCGCGATCAAATTGGTCGCCCGCGGGCGTGTGGTGCGCTGCGAGCACGGCCGCGCGGCTCTGGAAATCCAGCAGTACGAATTTCGCACGCACAACGCGTCGGCGCCGCCCGCAATAACTGATCCCTACGGCCGCTTGGAATAGCGCTCGTAGAGCTGGATCTGCTTGTTCGTAAGCTCGATTTCCTGACCCTTGATATAAAGGTGCTTGATCTGCGTCGGCGTCTCCAGCGGATCGCCGTTGGTGATCATCAGATCCGCCCACTTGCCCTTCTCGATCGATCCGATTTTGTCGCTTACGCCCCAGATCTCCGCGGCGTTGATCGTCACCGCCTTCAATCCCTCATCGTGCGGCAGCCCATAGGCGACCGCGCGGGCCGCATTATAAGGCAGGTTGCGGACGAACTCGTTCGAAAAGGTGCCGAAGGCGAACTTCACGCCCGCCTTATGGAGCTCGCCCGGAAGCGACTCCGCTTGGTCATAAGGAGCGTCTTCATTTTCCGGCAGCGCCTCGGTCCGTCCCAAAATCACCGGGATGTTCTTCGCCTTCAGCTCCGCGGCCACCTTCAGCGCCTGGCGCGGCTGGATCAAAACCATCCGGACGTGTTGCTTCTCGGCGAACGCGATCGCATCGCGGATCTGCCGCTCCTGCTGCGCCGTCACCGCCACCGGAACCTTGCCTTCGAGCACGGGAATCATCGCTTCCATCTTCAGATCGCGTTTGAATCCGGCCGCGTTGGCCGCGCGCTCCTTCTGATACTGGCGCGCCGCGTCGAAAAAGTCGTTGAGCCGCTGGATCGCCTGATCGTACTGCCGTTTGCGTTCCGTATAGCTCTGCGCGGCGCCGCCGAAAGCCGCCGGATCCGGAAAATCCGCGTTCTCGCCGCCGCGCCCGCCTCCGCCGATCGACGGAAAAATCACCTGGACCGCCGCGTCCGGGCTGATCTCCATCTGTTCCCAGGTCCAGCCGGCCAGATGAATCAGCGCCGCCTGGCCCGCGATGATCTGCGCGCCCGCGCCGCCGCGCCCGCCGCGTCCGCCGCCCGGATACGTAACCGCGCTGGTGATGCCGTTGACGCGCGAAACCGGAATGTGCTCGCTATCCGGATTCACCGCGATCAGCGCGCGAAGCTGCGGCATAAACTCGCCCAGTTCATTCGTATCGACGGTCACGCGCTCGGCCGAAACTTCGGACAGCCCCAGGTTGGTCCCCGAATCGATCATGCCGGGATAAACCCGCAGTCCTTTTCCCTCCACGATCCGGATGCCTTTCGGCGCCGTGATCTTCGCGCCGATCTCCGCAATTTTTCCGTCCTGCACCAGCAGCGAAACGTTCTGCTGCGGCGCGCTCGAAACCGGATAGACGTCCACGTTGCGAATGAGGAACGTATCGTTGGCCGCGGCGAAAACGGCGGAGCAGAAAATCGCCGCGCAGGCGAGGCTTGAATATCTTCCCCTCATTGTCCCCTCCTGCCGCCCGTCGGGATCCGCTGCTGCTGCTTTTCCATCTCGATCAGCTTCTGCTTCTCCGCTTCCTTCCGCGGCCGCCCGCTGACTTCCTGGTCCCGGTCGAAATATTTGTTCCCGTCGATCAGCACCTTCTGCACTTTCGAGAAATTCGACAGCGGGTCCTGATCGTAAATCACCAGGTCCGCGTCCTTGCCGGGTTCGATCGAGCCCACGCGATTGTCAATGGCCAGTTGCTTGGCCGGATTGATGGTGACCATCGCCAGCGCATCCTCGCGGCTGATCCCGCCGTACTTCATCGCCTTCGCCGCTTCCGTGTTCAGCCGCCGCATCAGCTCCGCGTCGTCGCTGTTCAGGCTCACCACGATTCCTTTTTTCGCCATCATCGCCGCGTTATAGGGAATCGCGTCGATCGCCTCCATTTTGTACGCCCACCAGTCGCTGAACGTCGATGCGCCGGCGCCGTGCGCCGCGATCTCGTCGGCCACTTTGTAGCCTTCCAGCACATGCTGGAACGTCTTGATCTTGAATCCGTAATCATCGGCGATGCGGATCAGCATCAAAATCTCATCGGCCCGGTAGCAGTGCGCGTGCACGAATCTCTTGCCCTCCAGCACCTCCTTGAGCGGCTCCAGCTTCAGGTCCTTGCGCGGCGGAAGGGGATGCTGGCCCGCCTTCACCGCCGCGTCGTAGGCGTCCCATTCCGCCTTGTACTGCTTGGCTTCGTTGAACGCCTCGCGAATGGTGTCCTCGACACCCATCCGCGTGGCGGGATAGCGCAACGGAGCCGCCGGACCGCGTCCGCCCGGCTGCGGGTTCCCGGCGCGCTTCGGATTTTCCCCCAGCGCGAACTTGATGCCCGGCGTCGCCCCCTCGAAAATCAAGCCCTGGGCGTCCTTGCCCCAGCGCATCTTGATGACGATGGTCTGCCCGCCGATCGAGTTGGCCGATCCGTGCAGAATGTTCGCCGTGGTCACCCCGCCCGCCAGCGCGCGGTAAATCGCGATGTCTTCGGGATTGATCACGTCCTTGATATTCACCATCGAGGAAACCGAAACGCTGCCTTCATTCACGTTGCCATCCACGGCGATGTGCGAATGGCAGTCGATGATTCCGGGAATCACCCATTGCCCGGAGGCGTCGATCACGGTCGCGCCCGCCGGGATCATCACGTTTTCGCCCACTTCCGCGATCTTGCCGTCGCGCACCAGCACCGAGCCCTTGATCGTTCCCCTGGCCGATTCGGTCATGATCGTCGCGTTCTTAATCACCGTCACTTCCGCTCCCAGCGGAGCGCACGCCAGTAAAAAAGCAAGAAAGGTCTTCATCGCTGCTCTCCTCGATCTTCCACCCGGTTTCCACTCGCCGCCCCGCCGCGCCCGGCAGGCTCGGGCGTCGGAACGTACTTCACCCCGTCGATAAAAACCATCTCCACCCGCGTACTGTCGTCGAAAATCTCTCCGCGCGTCACCGCCAGGTTCGCGATCTTACCTTGCTCGATGCTGCCCAGCCGGTCGGCGATGCCATAAATCTCCGCCGGCGAGAGCGTCAGCGCGCGCAAGGCGTCTTCACGCGACAGGCCGCTGTCGATCGCCTTCTTCACCGCCCGCTGCAAATCGCGCGGAGCGTCCAGCCCGTCGCTATAAAACGCAAATTGCACGCCGGCCTGCTTTAACACCTCCGGCGTCGACGGCGACTTCTCCCGGTTTTCCAGCGTCCGCATCGTATCCACTTCATCCGGATCGGCATCGCGCGGCTTCTCCGGCCAGCGCAGGCTCACCAGCACCGGCAGATTCGCCCGCTTCAGCAAATCCCCCGCGCGGTATCCCTCGCGCATTCCATAAAGAATCGCCGGCTGCCGCAGCTCCGCCGCGAACCGCGCCATGCGGTCCATCTCCACCTCGCGCTGCGCCGGCAGCAGGATCCGCTTGGACTCGATCACGCCTTCCAGCGCGCGGTCGTACTCGGGCCGCTTCATCCCCCGCGGATTGCGGTCGTAGGCCGCCTTCACCTGCTTGTAGTAATCCGCGTCCAGATAGATCTGCCGGATATAGGCGATCACGCCCATCAGCGAGCTGGGAAA
>JAJPIT010000017.1 GCA_021324615.1 Terriglobia bacterium
GCCATGCGCTTCCGCGAGCTCAAACTTCGCCGCAATCCGCAGTGCCCGGTGTGCGGCGATCATCCAACGGTCACCAAACTCATCGACTACCAGGAGTTCTGCGGCGTGGGCCAGCATCACCCCGAGCCGGTTTCCGAGAAACCCGGCGAGATTTCACCGGCCGAAGTAAAGCGCAAGATCGATCGCGGCGACCCGTTTGTGCTGCTCGACGTGCGCGAGCCGCAGGAGTGGCAGATCTGCCACATCCCGCAGGCCAAGCTGATCCCGCTGGGCGAGCTGCCCAGGCGCGTGAATGAGCTCGATAGCGCCACCGAAATCGTGGCCCATTGCAAAAGCGGGATGCGCAGCGCCAAGGCCGTCGATTTTCTGAAGCAGGCCGGGTTCAAAAAAGTGAAAAACATGACCGGCGGCATCCTCGCCTGGAGCGATCAGGTCGACCCCAGCGTCCCCAAATATTAATTGCGCCGCGCGGCGGTGTTTGACCGCCGCCGCGCGCCGGCGGTCTTCCCCCCAAGCATGCCCGACCTTGCTGCCTGTGATACTCTTCGGAGGAAAGGATGGTGGCGATATGCATTGCAGGCTCGTCTTAATGTTGGCCGTCTGCTGCGGGCTGGCGCTGGCGCAGCAGGCGCAGGCGCCGTTTCAGACGCATCAACTCAAGCCCAACGTCTACTGGATCGAGGGCGGCGGCGGAAACAGCGGGGTCATCATCGGCGATAAGGGCGTCATCGTGGTCGATGCCAAAACCACGCAGGCGGGCGGCAAGGAACTGCTCGACGATATCGCGAAAATCACGCCGAAGCCGGTGACCACCGTCATCCTGACGCACAGCGACGGCGATCACGTCAACGGGCTCGCCGCATTTCCCGCCGGGGTGAAAGTGATCGCCCACGAAAACAATAAAAAAGAGCAGGAAGCCGCGCTTTCCGCCGGCGGGCGCGGCGCACCTCCGGCCGGCCATCTGCCGAATCAGGTGATCGCGAAAAATAAAGAGACCCTCAAGATCGACGGCGTGCGCATCGAGCTGCTGCATTGGGCGCCCGCGCATACCAGCGGCGACCTGGTGGTCTTCCTGCCCGCCGAAAAAGTCGTCTTCACCGGCGACATCATCGCCACGCAGATGCCGGACGCGTTGATTCACCTGGAAAAACACGGATCGTCGGAAGGCTGGATCACGACCACCAAGGGAATGGTTGCCCTAAACGCCGATCAATACGTTCCCGGCCACGGCAACGTGCAGAGCAAGGACGACATCCAGCAGCGGCTGGCCAAGGTCGAGGCCAAGCGCAAGCAGATTCAGGAACTGGCGGCGCAGGGCAAATCGCTTGAGGAAATCCGCGCCGCCGTGGGCGATCCGCCGCCGCAGCCCAACGCGCGATTCGCCAGCTTCACCGAAGTGGTCTACCGCGAAACGACGAACAAAGGCTCGGAGGACTGATTCATGACGCGCAGAGATTCTCTGAAGGCCGGCGCCGCCGGACTGCTCGCGATGCTGCCGGATTGGGCGATGCCGGCGCCCGCCGATGACGAAGTCGATATGCAGTTCACCGACATCCCGAAGAACTTCAAGCCCGGCAACAATCCGGGGTCGGAAACGCGCGTCTTCGATATTCGCAAAATCGACGGCCCGTTCGTTCCCAAGGATCAGTTTTTCGCGCTCCAGCACATGGGCCAGCCGGAAGTGGACGGCGCGTCTTATCGCCTGAAGCTGACCGGCATGGTGGCTAAGGCGGCGGAGTTTTCGCTGGACGATTTGAAGAAGATGCATCCGGTGGAGCTGGCGGCCGGATATGAATGCTCCGGCAACAGCCCGCGCTCGGTCGAAGGGCTGTGCTCCTGCGGGCTGTTTAAGGGTGTGCGCCTGCGCGATCTGTTAAAACAGGCCGGCGTGGGAGCGAAGGCGCGCGAGGTGGTGTTTTTCGGCATCGATCGCGGGCCGCAGGAGATCGTGTTCCGCACCCAGACGTTCAAGCTCAACCAGCAGTTTGCACGCAGCATCACGCTGGAAAACGCCATGAAGCCGGAGCCGCTGCTGGCCTACGCGCTCAACGGCGAGCCTCTGACTCGCGCGCAGGGCTTCCCGCTGCGCCTGATCATGCCAGGCTGGTACGGCGTCTGCAACGTGAAATGGCTGGCGGAAATTCACTTGCAAGAGGAGCGCTTCCTGGGAAATTATCAGGCCCGCTGGTACCGGTCGCTGGTGGGAGTGAATGGAACCGGCGAAGACGGCGACCCGGCGACGCAGTGGGTGGAGAACGAGATCACGCGGATGCATCTCAAATCGGCGGTCGCGCGCGTGCGCAAAAAAGGCGGCGCTTACGAAGTGCTCGGATTCGTGCTGAACGACGGCACGCCGCTCAAATCGGTGGAGGTGTCGGTGGACAACGGGCCGTGGCGGAAGGCGGCGCTGGCTTCCACCAACACCCAGTTCTCCTGGAAGCTGTTTACCTACCGCTGGGAGGACGCCACGCCGGGCGAGCACACGCTGGTGTCGCGCGTGACCGACATTGAAGGCAACGTTCAACCGACCCTGGAGGAGTTGAAGCGCAAGAAGACGTTTTTGCAGGATAACTCGCAGTTCCCGCGGAAAGTGATGATCGTATAGGCAGCCATGCCTCCCGCGCCGGCACGTCCGCCGGGCCGGTCAATTGGGGAATCCGGCGGGCTCAGGCGCGCAGCTCTTTTTCCACCGCGTCGGCGAACAGATCGATCTCGCCGACGGTGGTGTAAATGTGGGGCGTGATCCGCAGACCGTCGTACTCGGGATGCGCGACACGCGCCGTGGCGATGGCGTATTTCGACCACAGCGCATCGTGCATCTTGCCCGGATCGGCGCCGCGAAAGGCCAGAAACCCGATCCCGCAGGATTGCGCCGGATCCTGGCTGTGCAAAATCCTGCATTTCGGATTCTCCGCCAGCCGGTGCGCCCAGCGGTCGCGCAGGTAGCGCAGCCGCTCCGCCTTGCGGTCGATCCCGATATTCTCGTTGAACACCAGCGCCTGGGCGATGGCGTCGTGATTGGCCGCCGGATGCGTGCCGATCTCCTCGAATTTGCGGATATCGGAGTCCTGCCGCGCCTCGGAGGCCATCAGCGCCCAGGTGCTGGCGATGCGCGATTTCTTGACATATAAAAATCCCGTGCCGATGGGCGCGCAGGTCCATTTGTGCAGGCTGGTGCCGTAGTAATCGCAGTCGAGATCGGAAATCTTAAATGGAAAATGATTGAAGGCGTGCGCTCCGTCGACGATCACGGGAATGCCCCGCGCGTGCGCCATGTCGCAGATCCGGCGGATCGGGAAAATCTGCCCGGTGCGGTTGGTGATGTGGCAAACCAGGATCAGCTTGGTGCGCGGCGTCACCGCGCGCTCGAAGCGCTGGTACAGATCGTCCATGCCGGGCGGCGGCACGGGAAACGAGATCTCCTTGAGCACAATGCCTTCGCGCCGCTCGCGCTGCCGGAAAGTGGTCAGCATGCGCGGATAATCCTGATTGGTGGTTAACACCTCGTCGCCGCGTTTCAGATCGATTCCCATCTGCGCGATTTCGAGCGATTCGCTGGCGTTGCGGGTGATCGCCATCTCTTCCGGATCGCAGCCGGCCGTCTCGGCCAGCCGCCGCCGCACCGCTTCGATCTTCGGCTCCAGGTTCTGGATCATGGTGTGATACGGACCCATGTCGCTGAATTCGAGATAGCGGCGCATCGCGTCCTGCACCGGGCGCGGCACGGGACTCACGTGGCCGTTATTGAGATTAATGACGTCGCGATCGATGGTGAACGCGTTGCGGATCTCGGCCCAGTAGTCTTCATCGCGCGCGACCTCTTCCGGTTTGCGTCCCTTCACGCCTTCCCCCGCCGCGCGCGCCCGTTCGATCGCGTTATCCTGCAAAACCGCCAGCGCAACCGATCCGGCGGTGATTCCAAAAAAGTCCCGGCGATTCATGGGCAGGAGTGTATCACATTGGAATCGCGGACTAAAGCGCCCGCTTCAGCGCTCGATCCGCGCGCGGATGAGATGATCCAGCTTGGGGAACTCGCGGTCCAGCCAGGCGTTGCCTTGCTCAAAGATTCTGTCCTGATGGCCGGCGCGCATCCCGCCTCCGGAATTTTCGCCGTAGCCTGTATACAAGCGCTCCACCACGTCCATGCCTTCGGCCACTTTGCCAAAGGGAGCGAATCCCTGCGAGTCCTGGCGCGAATTATCGCCGAGGTTGATATATACCTGGGTCGCGCGCGTTCCCGGCTGCGTGAACGCAAACGCGATATAGCCTGGCTTGTTGCTCTCCCGGACCGGATCGTCGGGAATCGTCCGGTGGCGCCATTTGCGCGCCAGGCGGGGATCGCCGGCGATTCCAAATTGCACCCATTTGCCCGCTACAGCGCGGAAAAATCGCGAATTATCGTAGTATTTCGCGCGAACCAGCTCATAAAAACGATCGGCGCCGCGCGGAGCCCAATCGCGATGTACCTCGACGACAAAAATTCCCTTGGTCGTCTCCACCCGCACTCGATAAACCGGCGGAGCGGCGAACAGGCTCGCCGCGGCCAGCAGCAAAACCGCAGTCCTCATCTCTTTCCTCAGCCGGCTGGCGGGCGCTTGCGTTCCGCGGTGCCGGCGGCGTGCCTCAGCGCTGATTCCATTCCGCCGCCGCCGACCTGCCAAGCCTGGTGAACAGCCGGAAAACGCCTTTGAAGTCTTCGTCCAGCACCTTGCCGGCGATCAGCGTCTTGGCGCCCTCCGGATGCGGCAGGACGTATTCATTGACCCCCGCCATCAGATGCCGCGTCATCTCCGGGAACAGCGCCTCCAGGCGCACCAGCAGCTTGGCCGGCCAGGTGATGGCCAGCGTCATCCGGCCCGCTTCCACCGCCCGGCGGATCTTGCGGGCGGCGTAATGCGCCGGCGCGGAGAATCCCGGAAGATTGGCCGCCACGCCGAACCAGGTGAACTCGTGAGCCGCGTCGCCCTTGAACTGCGCCTGCAAATACGACCCGGTCCGCATCAATCCGGGCGCCACGGTTAAGACCCGGATCCCCTCGCGGTGCAGCTCCGCGGCCAGCCCGTCGGAAAAGGCGACGAAGGCGAACTTCGCGCAGCAATAAGGGATCAGCCGCGGCACAGCGACGCGGCCGCCGACCGAGGTGACGTTGACGATGTGGCCGCCGCGCTGCCTTCTCATGTGCGGCAGAACTTCCAGCGTGAGGTCCACCGGCCCCCAGAACATGGTGGCCAGGGCGGCTTCGAAGTCGGCGCGTTCCAGGCTTTCCACCGGCGCCACGCGCATCTGGCCGGCGTTGTTCACCAGAACGTCGATCCGCCCGAAGCGTTCCATCACGCCGCCGATCAGGCCCTGGATATCGGCGCGCTGCGTCACATCGCAGACGAACGCGGCCACCTCGCGGCCCACCCGTTGCAGCCGCCGCTCCGCTTCGTCCAGCTCGCGCCGGTCCCGGGCGCAGATGGCGATCCGGCAGCCGGCCCTGGCGAACTCGCGGGCCATCGCCAGCCCCAGCCCGCGCGATCCGCCGGTGATCAGCACGACCTTTCCGCGCAAATCCACCGGACGCCGCAGCAGACCGGCCAATTTGCGCACTGCGTACAGGCCCGCCACCGCCGCCGCCGTCCCGCCCGCCGCCGAAAGCAATGCCGCGGGAATCACGATTCGTTTCCAGCGCATGTACATCAGATTCCCGCTCCGGCGCCGTCGTTTCGAAAAACGTTGCACATTCCTGGTTTAGAATGTTCTGAAGGAACGCCCGTGTCCACCTCCCGCACCATGCGCGGCGGCTTCGCCGATCGTTCCTCCCTGGCCCGCGGCCCGCATGGCCGCCCGCTCTGCCGCTGGTGCAATCTCGAAATTCCGGCCGGGCGCTTCACCTTTTGCTCCGATTATTGCGTACACGAATGGCGCCTGCGCACCGATCCCGGTTATTTACGCGAGCAGGTTTTCCTGCGCGACCGCGGCATCTGCGCCCTGTGCCGGGTCGACACCGGCGCCGCCTTCGCCGAACTTCAGCGCTCCCGCGGCGCGCATCGCTTGAAGCTGCTTCAACATTGGGGGCTGAAACGCCGCTTCCGCAGGACGCTTTGGGATGCCGATCACATCATCCCGGTCGTCGAGGGCGGCGGGGAGTGCGATCTTGAAAACATCCGCACCCTCTGCCTGCTCTGCCATCGCCTCCAAACCCGGCAGTTGCGCCGACGCCTCGCTTTGCAGAATGGCACCCTGGTCCGGCCTGATGCTTCTGGTGATTGAATTTCTACGGCCGCGGCCGGGGCGTCGCATCTCCGGGAACCAACCCGAGCGACCACTTCACCGCCTCGCGATACATCGCCTGCACGTCGGGCCGGGTCCAGGATTCGGCCGTGTGCCCGAATGTCGAATAAAACACCCGTCCCTTGCCGTACATCCTGGCCCAAGCCACCGGGAAATCTTTATCGGTCCGCTTCACCAAGGGATTGTTCAGATCGATTTTCGTCTCATCCAATCGCGCTAAAACGCGCGTTTTTTCGCGCGAAAAGTCCTTCGTTGGCTCATAAATCTCGTCTTCGATCACGAACCGGCGCGGAAACGCCTTCATCGCCGGAAAGTCCGGATCCTCGACGATTACCGGGGCTTTGAACACTCCCCAGGGGTGATTTTCGAACCACGCGCCGGTCATCTCGCCGAACTGCGGCCACTTGTAAAACGTATCGATGGCCGAATGTAATCCCACGAAGCCCTTCCCGTCATCGTGGATGAAACTCATCAGCGCGGCTTTCTGCTCGTCGTCCATCGGAAGCTCGCCCGTCGTGTAAAACACGACCGCGTCGAAGAAATCCAGATTCTTGGCGTTCAGCGGCAGCTTCGTTTTCGTGATCAACTGCGTATCGGTCCGGATGAACGTATCCCATAAGCCGGTTTCCTTGCCGAGCTTCCAGATGGTCGCCAGCCCGTCGGTGGTTTCCTCATGCTGATATCCGGTTGCGGCGCCGATCGCCAGCACTTTTTTTCGCGGCTGCGCGTCAAGCGCCAGGGCGAGGAGCAGCAAGAATGCAACGGCGCGCGTCATTTCCAATCCGCCGTGAAGATGTTGAATTCATAATGCCCGGTGGCTTTGTAATCGGAGGCGAAAACCAGCTTCTTGCCGTCCGGCGAAAACTCCGGAAACGAGGTGAATCCGCCGAAATCGGTGACCTGCCGCAAGCCGGAGCCATCCAGATTGATGAGATATAACTCGAACTGGCGGCTGTCGCATTTTTGCTTATTGGAGGAAAACAGAATCTTCTTTCCATCCGGAGTAAAGGTCGGGGCGAAGCTCGCGCACCCGAAATTCGTGATCTGCTTCTGGTTCTTGCCGTCCGCGTCGGCGATAAACAACTCCATCTTCATGGGAGTTGTCAGATTGTCCTTCAGCAAGTCGCGATAGCTCGCCAGCTTCTCCGGAGTATCCGGATGATTGGCGCGCCAGACTAACTTCGCGACATCGCGCGAAAACACCGCGCCGCCGTCGTAGCCTTCACTCGTGGTGATTCGTTTCTTGCCGCTTCCGTCTTGGTTCATCACCCACAGATCGAGGTCCTTGGAAGCGAGCGAGGTGTAAACAATCTTCTTCGTCTTCCAGTTCACCGTGCCTTCGGCGTCATAGCCGGGCGAATCGGTGAGTTTTTTAACGATTTTGCCATCATCGGTGGCGAGATAGATCTCGAACCCCGGATAGACGGCCCACACATAGCCGCGGCTGCGGTCGGCCGGCGGCGGGCAGGCGTCGCCGGACTCATGCGTCGAGGCGTAAATAATGTGCTTGTTGTCGCCCAGAAAATACCCGCACGTCGTCACGCCTTTGCCGGTCGAAACCATGTGGACGTTGGAACCGTCCGCGTTCATAATGTACTGCTGGTCGCAGGACCGGCCATCGCGCGTCGATTGAAAAATGAGCCGCTTGCCATCGGGCGACCAGTAGGCTTCCGCATTCTGCCCGCCGAAGGTCAGTTGCTTTAAATTTTCCAGCCGCTGCGCGTGCGCCGGCGCCCCAAGCAAGAGCGGCAGTAACAGAAGAAACTTTGTCATTGCAAACTATTCTAGTGTGTTAAGACAAAGACATGAAGCTGGGGATCGATTTCGGCACGACCCGCATCGTGGCCGCCTCCGCCGACCGGGGCAATTATCCGCTGGTCTCCTTTGAGACCGCCGACGGCGCCTTTGACTGGTTCCCCGCGCTGATCGCCCTGCGCGGCGATCAGAGAAAATACGGATGGGAAGCCTGGCACCTGCAAAGCGATCCGGAATGGACCATCCTTCGTTCGGTCAAGCGCTACCTCCAGGACGCCGGTCCGCATACGCGCATCGAGCCGGGCGGCCTGCTCGCCGACTTGTTGAACGGCATGGCGGCGGCGCTGCGCGACGCCATTGGCGCGCGGGCGGGCGAGCATGAGCCGCTCGAAATCATGCTGGGCGTACCTGCCAACGCCAACAGCAATCAACGTTTTCTCACCGTCGACGCGTTTCGCCGCGCCGGATTTTCCGTTCTCGGCCTGCTCAATGAACCATCGGCCGCCTCCATCGAGTTCGGACACCGGCAAAAGGCTGCGGGCCGCATTCTGGTCTACGATCTGGGCGGCGGCACCTTCGATGTTTCACTGGTGGAGCTCGGCGCCGGCGCCCACACGGTGCTGGCCTGGGACGGCATCCCGGATCTGGGCGGCGACGACTTCGATCACCTGCTGGCGGCCATGGCCCTGGGGGAAGATCGCCTGGATTCGCTGGCGCCGGGCGAGCTGTTTCGCTTTCTCGACGAGTGCCGCAGGCAAAAAGAAGCGCTGCATCCGAATTCGCGGAAAATTGTTCTGGATCTGGACGTGATTCGCGACGGCATGGGCCAGGTCACCGTGCCGGTCGCCGAATATTACGATCGCTGCCGCCCTTTGCTGGAGGAGTCGCTCGCCGCCACCGCGCGCCTGGTGGAAGGACAGGAGATTCAGGCGCTCTATGTCACCGGCGGCGGCAGCGAGCTGCCGCTGGTATCGCGCATGCTGCGCCAAGAGTTCGGGCGCAAGGTGAAGCGCAGCGAGTACACCCGATCGGCGACCGCCATCGGTCTGGCGATCCAGGCCGACGCGGCGTCCGGCTACGCCCTCCGCGAAGTTTTCACGCGGAACTTCGGTGTATGGCGCGAAAGCGATTCCGGGAACCGCATGATCTTCGATCCGATTTTCCCGCGCGGCACGCGCCTGCCCGCCGCCGGCGACCCGCCGATGGTGGTCCGCCGAACCTACCAGCCGGTTCACAATGTCGGCGATTTCCGCTATCTCGAAGCGAGCCAGGTCGCCGGCGACGGCCAACCTTCGGGCGACATCACCCTGTGGGATGAGATTTTGTTTCCCTTCGATCCGCTGCTGGCCGATGCGCGCGATCTGGATAAACTGCCGGTGAATCACTCCCCGCGCGCCCCGCTCCAGCAGATTGAAGAACAGTACGCCTGCGACGCGGCCGGCGCCGTCACCGTGACCATCCGCAACCTGACCTCGCATTACGGGCGCGAATTCAAGCTCGGCCGGTGGAGCGGCAAGACCGCCGTGGTGACTCCCTCGGCGCGCCGGCGCTCGAGAAAAGCGGGCATATGAAGCTCTACGACCTGGCGCAGCCGCTTTATGCCGGCGTCCCTCACTTTCCCGGACATCCGCCTTTTGCGATGACGCTGAATAAACTGCACGGCGAGTTCGTGCTGGACAACGGCGCCAGTTCGGCCTCGGAAACGCTGACGCTGGGCGGCCACGTCGGCACCCACATCGACGCGCTGTCTCATTTTTCCTGCGACGGCAAGATGCACGCCGGCGTGGTTCCCCGGCAGTCCTATGCGGGCGGCGTCGAGGATTATGCGGTGGACACGATCGACCCGATCTGGCGGCGCGGCGTGCTGTTCGACGTGGCGCGCCTGGCGGGCGTCGACGCGCTCCCGGCCGATTTCGTGATTACGCCGGAGCATTTGCGCGATTGCGGCGGCGAGCCGCGCCCCGGCGACGTCGCGCTGATCCGCACCGGATGGGGCGCCTTCTGGCACGACGCCAGGCGATTCGTCACTGGTGGATCCGGCGCTCAGGCCCGCGGCCCGGGTCCGGGGATTGAAGCCGCCCGATGGCTAAGCGAGCGTGGAGTTTTCGCCGCCGGCTCCGATACGATCGCCTTTGAAAAGGTCCCCTCGAACATGGAGGTTCATGTTCACCTGCTGGTGGAATGCGGGATTCACATCATCGAGTGCCTGAATCTGGAAAACCTGCCGGTCCGGGAATTTACGTTTGTGGCGCTGCCGCTGAAGATTCGCGGCGGAACCGGCTCGCCCATCCGCCCCGTCGCGGTGGTCTAACCGGGCATCGCCCGCGCGGGAACGATCGCCCGTCACGCCGGCGCCCTAGCGCCCACGCGCCGCCCGAAGCTGTTGTTCGGCCCGCGCCGCATCCACGGGGCGCGAAAAGTAATATCCCTGGCCGGCGTCGCAGCCAAGCTTCGCCAGCGCTTCGGCCTGCTCCGGCCTTTCGATTCCTTCGGCCACCACGGTCATATTCAGGGCGTGCGCCAGCCGGATAATCGAATCCACGATGGTGTGGCTTTCCGGCTCCCGGCGCAGCCGCGCCACGAACGATTGATCGATCTTCAGCGAATTGAAACGCAGCGACTCCAGATAGCTGAAGGAGGAATAGCCGGTGCCGAAGTCGTCGAGCTTTAGCGCCACGCCCAGCGCCTGTATCTCCGCAAGCGCCTCGCGCGAGGACTCCAGATCGGTCATCAGCGCGCTTTCGGTCAGCTCCAGCCGCAGCGTTTCCGGCGGAATGCCGGTCTCTTTCAGACAGGCGCGGACCCGCTGGACCAATCCGGAATCGGCGAGCTGCTCCACCGAGAGATTCACGCTCATGGTGAGCGGCGGAACCGAAGGGAACCGCGCCTGCCATTTCTTCAACTGCCGGCAGGCCTCGCTCAGGATCCATTCGCCGAGGGGAATGATCATGCCGGATTCCTCAGCCAGGGGAATGAAAGAGCCCGGCAGGATGAGCCCCCGCTCGGGATGTTGCCAGCGCGCCAGCGCCTCAAACCCGAGGATGCGGCGAGTCTGAAGATCCACCTTGGCCTGATAGGCCGGAAACAGCTCCCCTTGCGCGATCGCGCGCCGCAGATCGCGGGTGAGCGCCAGGCGGACCAGCGCGCGCTCGCGCATCTCTTCTTCAAAGAGCTGCCAGCAGTTCTTGCCCCGCTGCTTGGCCCGGTGCATGGCCAGATCCGCGTCGCGCAGCACATCCTGGGCCGGCCGCGCGTCCTTGGCCGCCAGGGCGATCCCCAGGCTGGCGCTCAGCCGGACCTCATGGCCTTCGATCCGATAGGGCCGGCGGATCTCTTGCAGAATCGAATCGGCCAGCCGCGCCGCTGCGCCGCGATCCGCCGTGTTCAGGGCGACGGCGAACTCATCGCCGCCCATCCTGGCGACCGGCCCCGCGCCCGGCGGAGCCGCCTGTTCCAGCCGTTCCGCCGTCTGGCGCAGAATCAGATCGCCGGCCGCCGGCCCGACGCTGTTGTTGACCGCTGCAAATCCGTCCAGGTCCAGCACCAGCACCGCGAAGTCCGCGTTTGCGCTCTTCAACTCCGCGATGCGCTCAAGCAGTGCTCTCCGGCCGCCCAAACCGGTGAGCGCGTCGCGATCCTGACGGCCGGGCCGCGGGGCCGGCCGGGGCGCGCCGGCAAACCCCGCTTCCCGCTGCAAGGTATCCACAACCGCCTGGCTCTGATCGAGCGCCGTCACCAGAATGGCCGGCAGATCCTCCGGCGCGCAGGTCGCGCGCAGCAGCTTGAGCAGGTTCAATCCGTTCATGCCCGGCATGGTTGAATCGAGCAGCACCAGATCGTACTGCGCGCTCCCGATCTTTTCGATCGCGCGCGCCGCGCTCTCGGCGACATCCACCTCATAGCCCCGGCGGATGAGGCGCCGCGACAGCATATCCCGATTTTTCGCGTCCTGGTCGACGAGCAGCAGCCGCTCCGGTCCGGGCGTCACGATTCCAACCACCTCGCTCACCCTTCATTTCGGCCGGAACGGCGGCGCCATGAGCGGCATCCCGCAAATTTTTGGGGATCTTAACTTATTGGCCATCCATTGCTTCGGCCCGCCGCGAATCCGCCGCCGGCGCCATCTGTTATGCTGAATGGTTGGGTTCCACTGTACCCCTGAAATTCTGAAGCACGCCAGAGGTCCGTATGTCCGGTCATTCAAAGTGGGCGACGATCAAGCACAAAAAAGGCGCCCTCGACGCCAAGCGCGGAAAAATTTTCACACGTCTGATTAAAGAAATCACCATCGCCGCGCGCAACGGCGGCGATCCCAACTCCAACCCGCGCCTGCGCACCGCCATCGCCGCGGCCAAGGCGGAAAGCATGCCGGCCGACAACATCAAGCGCGCCATCATGCGCGGCACCGGCGAGTTGGAGGGCGGCCAGATCGAAGAAGTCATGTTCGAAGGCTACGGGCCCGGAGGCGCCGCCGTGCTGGTCCACGTCGCCACCGATAACCGCAACCGGACCGTCAGCGAAATCCGCCATCTGTTCTCGAAAAACGGCGGCAACCTGGGCGAGCAGGGCAGCGTTTCCTGGATGTTCGAGCGCAAAAGCCAGATCATCATCGACGGCGAGAAGGCCACCGAGGACCAGTTGATGAACATCGTCCTGGACGCCGGCGGCGAGGATCTCCGCAACGAGGGCGGCAACTGGGTGGTTCTGTCCCCGCCCGAGGCGCACGAGCAGGTGCTCGAAGCCATCCGCAAAGCCGGCATTCCGACCGAGGAAGCCAGCATCGCCATGATTCCCAAGAGCCTAGTCCGGCTGGAAGGAAAGAACGCCAGCGGCATGCTGAAGCTCAATGAGGTTCTGGAGGAGCACGACGACGTGCAGAGCGTGTACTCCAACTACGATATCGACGAAAAAGAGCTGGAAGCGTTGACGCAATAACCGGTCATGCGCGTACTGGGGATCGACTGCGGCTCGGAGCGGACCGGCTGGGGCATCGTCGAAAGCGACGGCCGGCGCCACTGCGTGCTCAGCCACGGCGTCATCTCCACCACCCCGCGCGATCCCTTGCAAACCCGTCTGGCCCGGATCGCCAGCGGCGTGCGCGAGGTGATCCGCCAGCATTGCCCCGACGCCGCCGCCGTCGAGGAGGTTTTTTATTCGCAAAACGTCAAGACCGCGCTCAAGCTGGCGCATGTTCGCGGCGTGGTGCTGCTGGCGATCGCCGAAGCGGGCGTGAAGTTCGGGGAATACTCGCCGCTGGAGGTCAAGATGAGCGTGGTGGGCTACGGCCGCGCCGAAAAACATCAGGTGCAGTTGATGGTGCGGACGCTCACCGGAGCGGGCATCGGCTCCGAGGACGCCGCCGACGCGGTTGCTGTCGCCATCTGCCACGCCAATCACGCCCACGCCGGGGTCGCCTGATGAGAACGCCGCGCAAATTCGCCGCAGCGCTGCCCGGCCTGGCTTTCGCCGCCGCCGTCTTGGCCGGCGATCCGCAGATTATCTACACCAAATCGTTTCCCGGATCCGATCCCGCCTACGTCGAAGTCACCATCGATAAATCAGGGCAGGTCGCCTACCGCGAAGCGCCCGACGACGATCCGGAAACCTTCCAGCTCGATGCCCCCTCCACCGCGCAGATCTTCGATCTGGCCGAAAAGCTGGATCACTTTTCGCATCCTCTCGAATCGGGCCTGAAGGTCGCCAACATGGGGATGAAAACCCTCCGCTGGCAGGACGGCGGCAAAGGAAGCGAGGCGAAATTCAACTATACGCTGGAGCCGGACGCCCGGGCCCTTCAGGACTGGTTCGAGCGGATCAGCGAAACCGAGCGCCTGCTGGCGGCATTGCGGCGCGCCGTCAAGCACGACAAACTCGGAGTCGATAGCGCGCTGCTGAACATCTGGTCGGCGTGGGATCACAAACGCCTGGCCGGCGCTGAGCAGTTTCTGCCGCTGCTCGATCAGGTCGCCCAAAGCGACCTCTACATGCATATGGACCGGGAGCGCGCCGCCGAGCTGGCCGAACAGATCCGCGCCGCCCATCCCAAGCCATGACGGTGTTGCCGAACTCACCCATCCGGCGGCTCATCCCGCTGCTTGCGGTTCTGGTTTTCACCGCCCCGGCGCGCGCGCAGGAGTCTGGCCAACCCGGCGGCGAGGCCGCCGATCTCGCCAAAGCCATCCAGGAAAGCGGCAACAGCCCCATCGATCTGACCCGCGCGCTGGAGGCGTTCCTGGCCAAATATCCGCAAAGCCCGCAGCGCGGCCAGATCATGGGGATCCTGGCGCGCGCGGCTATTGATCTCAAAGACGACCGGCGCATCGTCCAATACGGCGAGCAGGCCCTGGCCGCCTCGCCCGGGGACATGCTCATTCTCGACCGCGTGGCGCGCAGCCTGCTGGCGCTGGGGGGCAAGGAAAACGCAGGCACCTCGCTGAACTTTTCGCGCGCCTTTGAGCAAAACATCCGCAACGCGCCGCCGCCCGCCGGCGCCGACGCCGGACGACGCCAGGACGACCGCGACCGCGGTCTGGCCCGCGCGCTGGTTTATCAGTCGCGCGCCCAGTCGATTCTTGAAAACAAGAAAGAAGCCGAGCGCCTGGCCGGCCAGGCGTTTCAAATCTATCCTTGCGAAGAGACCGCCCGCGTCTGGTCGGAGGCGCTTGAGGCCAATGGCCGCCTCGGCGAAGCGATCGAAAGCCTCGCCGATGCCTTCGCCGTCCCCGACGCCCGCGCCCTTGCGTCCGACCGCTCCGCCGACCGGCGAAAGCTGGGCGAGCTGTACCGCAAGCGGCATCACAGCGAAAAAGGCTTGGGCGATCTGATCCTGGCCGCCTACGACCGCACCTCGGCGATGCTCCAGGAGCGCGAAAAGCGGCTGGCCGCGCTCGATCCCAATCTCACCGCCACGGACCCTTTGCAATTCCGGCTTACCGGACTGGACGGCAAGACACTGACGCTCGCCGATCTCAAGGGCAGCGTGGTGATTCTGGACTTCTGGGCCACCTGGTGCCAGCCCTGCCGCATCCAGCATCCGCTGTACGAAAAAGTGAAGGAGCGGTTTAAGGACCGCCGCGACGTCGTTTTTCTCTCCATCGACACCGACGAAGACCATTCGCGCGTCGCGCCGTTCCTCGATCAGCAGAAATGGAGCAAGACGGTCTATTTCGAGGACGGGCTACAGCGCCTGTTGCAGGTCACCTCGATTCCGACCACCGTACTGTTCGACAAGCAGGGCCGGGTGGCCAGCCGGATGAACGGATTTCTGCCCGGCAATTTTGTCGAGCAGTTGAGCGAAAGGATCCAGAACGCCCTGGATGGAAAGTAGCCGGTCCGGTCAACGGATCAGGGCTTCCAGCAGCGCGTACGTTCCGGACTGCACGTGGCTGTGCAGCAGAACCGCCAGGATCCCCGCCGCGCCGGCGGCGCAGGCCGGCAAAGCCCAGGATACGCGCGGGGCGGGGCGCGCCGGCGGAGGCCAATCGCCCAGCAGCCGCTCGACCCGCAACTTCAGGTCTTCTTCGGTCAGCGAAGTGACGAGTTCGAATTTCGCGCCCGCGCCCAACCGCGCCACGCGGACCAGCGCGGAGGCCAGCGCCAGGGCGCGCCGCGGCTCGCCGCTCACCGCCTCATCGTCGGCGGCCCACTCGGCGAATCTCTTCCAGGCCCGCTCCAGGCCCGCCAGCGGGCGGAAAAACGCGAACGAATCCGGCGCCAGCAGCATCAACAGCCGCTTCAAGTTGTCCCGCGAGGCAGCATGCGCGTACTCATGCCTGAGCGCCGCATCCAACTCTTCCGGCGAAAGCAGGCGCGGGATCTCCTGCGATAAAATCAGCCGCGGCCGGATCACTCCCCCCAGCGCGATCCGCAAACCCGCCGCGCGCCGCGAGCGCCGGACGGCCAGCGCCGAGCGGATCAGGGCATGAAGCACGGCGGCGATTGCAACCAGCGCGGCCAGCAGGCACGCGGGGCCCACCGGTTCGCCATCGCCTTCCGGCTCGAACCGCAGATAACTCGGCACGCCGAGCGCCGCCACCGCCAGCAGCGCCACCGCCGCCGGCGCCATCCGCAGCATCCACAGCAACCGCGCCGCCGAGCGCGCCCGCAGCCCGGCCGCCGCGCGGATCACGGCCGGCGCGGCGCCGCCCACCGCCATCGCCGCGGCCCAATTGACGATCAGGAAGCCGGCCAGCGAAACACAACCGAGTTTGAAGCCGTAGCTCACTTTTTCCTTTGCCGCTCCAGTTCGCGGCGCTTCCGCCGGATCTTCCGCTCCAGATCCTCCAGCAGCGATTGGTCCTGTTCGCACACCGCTTCCACCAGAGAGGAAATCAGCAGATCGCTCGATCTCCGCCGGTCCGCCAACAGACTCCTCACCAGTTGGCCCGCCAGCTTTTGCTCCCATTCGGCGCGGGTCATCCGCGGCGAGTAAACAAACGCCCGCTCCGCTTTCCGTCGCTCCAGCAGCCCTTTCTTAAAAAGACGGTCGAGCGTCGTCATGACCGTGGTGTAGGCCAGCGGGCGCTCCATCCGCTCGACGATATCGCGCACGCTCGATTCCCCGCGCGACCACACCAACTCCATCACCTGATGCTCCAGATATCCCAGCGGCGCGGGTTTTCGCGGACGGAACAAACCGATCACGACTTCTGGCTGTGGCGCACGATGCTCGTGTAGGCGATGCGCGTCCAGGCGTCCGGTTTGAAGGCGCCGTGCCCGAACTTGCCGTCGAAATCCTTGGTTGGCGCGGCGGCCACGGCTTCGTCCGCCGATTTTCCTTCTTGGATCAATTTCTCCAGCCGCTGCGTCACCGTCGAAAGCATCTCGCCGGCCGCCTTCACATCCTCTTTCGACGCCAGCGGCCCGTGCCCGGGAATCACTTTTGTTTTCGCGTCGCAGCGCCGGGCGATCTCTTCGGCGGCGCGCGCCATTCCGCCCACCCAGCCGCCGGTCGAATAATCGATCACCGGGTAAAATCCGTTGAACAACAGATCGCCCGTATGCAGGACGTTGGCGTCGGGAAAGAACAGGTACGTGTCGCCGTCGGTGTGCGCGGTGGGAATGTGAACGTACTCGATTTTTTCCTTGCCAAACGTCATCTTCCCGCCCTTGGGAAATTCCTGCGTCGGCAGGCCCTGCGGCTTCAGCGGTTCGAAGGTGCGATTCATGGACTCCATGGTGGTCCGCACGCTCAAACGCTTCCTGACGTTTTCCTGCGCCATGATCTTGACGCCCCGGGCGCCCAGCGTTTCATTGCAGCCGATGTGATCGAAATGCCAGTGTGTGTTGAACAGCAGCGCGACCGGATGCGCGTCCACCTGCTGGCCCACCGCGCCGAGCAGATCCGCGGCGCGGTCCGGCAATCCGCCGTCGATCATCATCAGGCCGCTATCGCTCAGGATTACGCCGACGTTTCCGCCATCGCCCGATATCATGGTGATGCGGTCGGAAAGACGCGTGGCTTTGATCGGCGCCGTCGCGTTCTGGCCGAACGCTCTCGATCGAATGGAGAAAGCGGCGGCTCCGCCCGCCAGCGCCGCGAAAAACTCGCGCCGGTTCCAATGCTTGTAAGCCATAAGGGAAGCTTAACCGATTCCGGCCGCCTTTGAATAGCGCTCGATTCGTATGCTTCGCCAGCCGGGGAGTGGTCGCCGAAGGCCGCCCTCCGATCCGGCCCTCGGCTGCATTGAGAATGACACAATCCGGCGCCGCGACCAATAGTGCTTTATTGCTATTTTCGGCGCGATCGGTACTAAGCGGCGTAATTCGGTACTACGCTGGTTAATATTGCGGGGAGGAAACAGAAATACTCCGGCTCCGCTCCGCTCAATCCTCCACGTACCACGACCGGAAGCGCCTCCTCGGCGGAAAAAACCGGATCAGCAGCATTCCCGCCAAAAATCCCCCAATATGCGCAAAAAACGCCGTTCCGCCGCCCGAAAAATCGTTCTCCCCCAGCGATCCGAACCCGTTGAAGAACTGGATCGCGAACCACCACAGCAGCAGAAACGCCGCCGGAAGTTCCATTGTGGTGATGAAAAAGAAGATCGGCACCAGCGTAATAATGCGGGCGCGCGGAAATTTCACCAGGTAGGCGCCCATCACTCCGGCGATCGCGCCGCTCGCTCCGATGGTCGGCACGCGCGAGTAGGGATTGAAAATGAGATGCACCACCGCCGCCAGCATGCCGCACAACAGGTAAAAAAACAGGTATTTCGCGCCGCCAATCAGATCCTCAATGTTGCGGCCGAAGACCCACAGAAAAAGCATATTCCCGATCAGGTGCAGCCAGCCGCCGTGCAGAAACATTGAGGTGAAAATCGACTCCAGCCGCAACCGGTCCGGCACAATCCCGAACTCCCGGACCAGTTCGTTCAGCCCGGACGGGGTCAGCATTACTTCGTACAAGAAAATGACCGTATTGACCGCGATCAGACTTGCCGTGACCGTCGCCGCCGAATAGGCCCGTTCGGTGGACCGGAGGGGAATCATGCGCGGCAGCTGCGCGCCGCAAAGTCGGGATGAACGCGCCGCGAATTTCCGGAGCTTTCCATCAGCGCCCGCGCCTGCTCGAAGGTTGCGATTCCGCCCCGCGCGCCGATCCGCGTGCAGTTTAAAGCGGCCATCGCATTTGCAAACTCCAGTGTTTCGCGCATCGCCATGCCCTTGAGCACAGCATAACAGAACGCCCCGTGAAAGACGTCTCCGGCGCCCGTCGTATCCACGCAATTGACGACAAAAGCCGGGGAATAAACGAATCCCTCGCCGGCGACCCGCGCCAGCGCCCCGTGCGCGCCCAGCGTCATGGCCGCCACCCGCATCCCGTATTCGTTCTGGATCAGCTCCAGCGCGCGGAAAGGGTCGCGCTCGCTGGTCCACTGCGCCGGAAAATCGGAGCTCGCGACCAGATAATCGACGCACGCCAGTACGCGGTCGAAGCCATGATAGATCGTGTCGATGTCGACGCTCACCGGGATTCCGAGCCCGCGCGCGATCCGCGCCGCCTTTTCCACCGCCGGCGTGTCGTGGCCGTCGATATGCAACATGCGCGCGCCGGCGATCTTTTCGGGCGTGATGCTCGCGGCTTCGAGTCTCAGGCAGTCGGGCCGCGACCAAAAAACCGTCCGCTCGCCCGTCGACCGGTCGATGATGATGTACGCCGTCTGGTTCGGACAATTGGCGCGAATCTCCACATCGTCCAGATTGATGCCGGTCTCGCGCAGGCTGGCAAGCTGCACCCGCCCGCGTTCATCGTCGCCCACCGTGCCGATATATTTCACCCGCAGGCCGAGCCGGGCCGCGGTCGCCATCGCGCTCGCCACCTGCCCGCCCGGACTGATAATTTCCTGCTGGATCAGCTCCTTGCCGGCATACGCGGGAAAATGCGCAACCAAAATCAACGTATCGGTGGCGTTCAGGCCGACGCCAACCAGGTCGAATGGGGGGTTCACTGGATGAAATCGAGTATCGCACGCGCCGCCGCGTCGCCGGGCCGGGCCAGATCCCGAATCTGGGACCAATGATCTTCGCGCTCCACATAAACCAACCGCGCCGGGACGAACTTCTCCCGCAGCGCCGCGGCGAACCGGCGCGCCTGCTCCGGCAGCCCGAACGCATCCCATTGGCAGTAGGTCAACAAAAAGGGCGGCGCGCCGCGATGGATATGATCGATCGGCGACGGATCGTCGTCGGCGTTCTGAAACTCGGCGAGACTGCCGACGTCGTACAAACCGCTGATCGAAATCACGCCCCGCACCGCGCCGCGCTCCAACCCATACTTCGGATCGAGAGCGACCAGCGATGCCAGATGCCCGCCCGAGGAATGCCCGGCGAGATAAACTCGCGCCGGATCGCCGCCATATTCGGCAATGTGGCGCCGCACCCAGCGGAACACCGCCGCCGCGTCTTCGGGCTGCGCCGGATACGGATCTTCAGGCATGAGGCGGAAATCCGGGATCGCCACGCCGATGCCCGCCTGGGCGAACCGGACGCCGAGCGGCGTATATTGCGAGCGATCCCCGCTTCGCCACGCTCCTCCGTGCAGGAAAACCATCACCGGAAAATTTTTTTTCCCCGTCGGCAGATAGAGATCGAGCTTCCGCCGATCGTCCGCGGCGGCGTACGCCAGGCCCCGGCGAATCTCCACCTCCTCCGGAACCGGCCCCACGGGAACGCTCTTCAGCGCGCGGGCTTGGAGGTGAATCGGCATCGTGTTCAGCCACTCGAACGTTTCGCCGTCCAGCGTCAGCCAGGCGCGCATCCGGTAATCGCCGGGCTCCTTCACCGGATAGCTCAAGCGCCGCGCCGCCGTTTCCTCCACCACCGACCCATTCCGTTCCAGCGCGATCTTGGCCGGAATCGGCAGATTCACCAGCAGCCGCGTGCCCGCGCCGAGCGGCGCGGCGTCGCCGATGTCGTACACGCCGGCCTCCGTTTCGGCGACGAAAAAAAATCCCGCCGGATCGCACAGCCAGTCCGCTGCCTGGTAAAACCGCCCCCGGGTGATGGATGCGGTGATGGCCTCCGCCGTGAGTTCTCGCGCCAGGACGTGCGTGCTGAAGCTGCGAAATTGCAGTTCCGGGTGCGAGCCGAGCGCGGCGCCCGCCAGCGCGAACACTTCTTCGGGAAATTGTTTGAACGCGGAGTTCAGATGCTTCGCTTGGGCCGCTCCCGGACGCGCGGGCGCGGGCAGACCCGCGGGAGCCTTCATCACCAGCACGCCGCGCCGCATCGCCGCGCCGTCTTGCGCAGTGAACAAGACATCGACGCCCGCGGCCTGCGCGGCGTCCGCCTGCCCGGCGTCGCCCGCGGCCCCGCGGAAATCGCGGTACACCCCGGGCAGCGGCGCCGCGATCCGCTCCTTCATCCACTGCACGCGCTGCTGGTGGATGGCCTCCAGGTGAGATTCAAAGGACCCGGCAAACAGCGCAAGCGCCGCGCCGGTAAAGGCGGGGACAAGGCCTCCCGCCGCCCTACTCCTTCGCCGCCGGAATTTCGTACAGGTAGATGACGTGGCTGTTGGCGCCATCGGTCCGGTCGACCTTGGCCGCCTTCCATCCCGGAATCGGATAATCGTGCGAAACCACGCGCGCGCCCGGCTTCAGATACTGCTCCAGATGCGGCCGCAGCCGGGAGTTCAACTGGGTCGAAAGATAAATGGCCACCACGTCGGCGCCGCTGAAATCCACATTCAGCAGATCCCCGGCAATCACGCGCGCCTGCGATTGTAATCCGGCTCGCGCAATCGCGTTCTGCGCCTTGGCCGCCAGCTTCGGCGAGATCTCCACGCCCACCGCCTTCACCTGATAGCGTTTCACCGCCGCCAGCAGGATGCGCCCGTCGCCGCAGCCTAAATCATAAAGCGTCTCTCCCGGCTTGATCTGCGCCAGGTCAAGCATCCGGTCCACCACGCGGACCGGGGAGGAGACATAGGGCGCGAGTTTGTTGGTGAACAGGGGGTCCTGCGCCAGTGCGGGTAAAGCCGCGACCGCGAAAATCACGCCCGCTGCGGCCTTGTTCAGCAAGAGCCTGGCCAGCGGCTTCCGGACGGCGCCATCAGAACGCATAACCATCGCCAAAGCGTCTACCTCGAACCACCACCCTGCGGAACCCCGGGCTTGAACTGCCCGGACTGCTTCGATTTTACTATACGCGCCACCATCTCGGATACGGCAAACCACAGGTCGCGCGGCCGGCTGATGGTGTACTCGGTTCCCTTAAACACCTTAATCGCCCGGCTGATCGAGTCGCGCCACGGGATCGATTGCGGGTTCAAGGCGTAGTTCATATAGAACACAGGATAATCGACGTCCGCCAGGGGCTTTAAAGTTTCCTCCGGAACCGCTTCGTCGAGCATCACCTTGGGGCCGGCAAACACCACCGCGTCCGGATGATCGTCCGTTTTCATCTCTTTCAGAATCAGATTGCTCAAAAACTCCGTTTCGCTGTGCTTCTGGGCCAGTTTTTTCAGATCGACCGTGCCCAGCTTGATCGAACGAATCGCCTCCCCAAGCGCCGGAAAATCGATCTTATCTTCGCTTTTTTGCCGGTAAACGATGCGCTGCTCCTGCATGTTGAAGGCGACGATGGAAAAGCTGGAAAACCGCGGCTCCCGCGAAATCTGCCGCAGAATCGACACCAGGGCGATCGTATCGATGGGCCGGAACGCCGCCGCGTCCCAATGCTGCGGTGCGAAGTTCACCAGCAATTTCAGCCTCAGCCCGCCCGCGGGCCGCTCCACCGGCGGCTCATCCCGGAACTGCTCGGCGTCGGTGGCCTGCACCGCGGCCGCGGGGATGGTCAAGGCGATCTGCTTGTCCTTGGGCGCCAGAGCGGCCTGCTCGTCCCAGTAAAACGAGCAAACGCGCTCGGCCCGGTCCCGCATCAGCCAGTCGATATGGTAGCTGCCCTCGCCGATGTCGAAAACCCCGCTCAGGGTCGCGTCCCCGCGCGCGTCGTCGTCGATGGCGGGCACCCGGAAATGTTGGACGAAATAGGTCGGCCGGTCTTTTTGGCCCTCCGGCGTCACCCGGAACAAAACCGTGAGCTGGTTTTCTTCTCCGCTTAACTCCTTCAGTGGGACGTTGACTTCATAACCGGCGTGGAAACGCAGATCGAAGCCGAGCTCCGGTTTTTCCGGCGTAACGCTACACGGCAGGTCCTTGCGTACCTCCTGCTCTTCCAGCACCGCCATATCGGTCGCCTGGATCCGCACCGGCCCGCCGGAAGCAAACAACAGCGTCTGCGCGTGCGCAACTCCGGCGAGCCAAAGCAACCCCGCCCCCTCGCCGAGCCGTAAGTTCATGCCTCGCATCTCGTATTATGGCCGAAATCGCAAAATCTTCAACCCAAAATAGCGCGCAACCGGCCCGCCCGCAGGCCCGGGTCAGGAGCCGCGGGCGCTAAGTGGTGTGATGAACAAGACCTTATAATCGTTCTCAGATGCTGTTTCGCCTTTTGGCGATTCCCAACCTGCGCGTCTTCGTCAATGCGCCGCTTGCCCGTTACAACCGATTCGAGATCGGCGGGCCGGCTCGCGCCCTGCTGGACGCCGCCGATGAAACGGCGCTGGCGCAGGCCTGGCGCACTTTGCGCGATTACGGCTGGCCGCACCAGGTGATCGGCGGGGGCACCAACCTTATCGTCGACGACGCCGGCTTCCCCGGGGCGGTTCTGCGCTACACGGAGAACTCCATCCGTTTCGAGGGAACCACTGTCGAGGCCGGCGCGGGGGCGGTTCTTCAAGACCTGGTCGATGCGACGATCGACCGCGGATTGCGGGGGCTGGAGACGATGACCGGCATTCCCGGCTGGGTCGGCGGCGCGGTCTATGGCAACGCCGGAGCCTACGGCCATTCCATCGAGGAACGCGTCGCGCGCGTGCGCTTTTTCGACGGCGAGTCGGTTCGCGAGTTCGGCCGCGTCCAATGCCGGTTCGCCTATCGCGACAGCGCTTTTAAACACTGCAAAAACTGGATTATTCTTTCCGTGACGCTGCAAATGGAGGCCGCTGATCCCGCCGCCCTCAGGTCGCTCGCCAACGGCATTCTGAAGATCCGCAACGAAAAATATCCTCCCTCGATGCGCTGCGCGGGAAGCATTTTCAAAAACCTTCTGCTCGCGGAGCTGCCGGAAAGCGCGCGCGCCCGGATTCCCGCGCAGGTGATCCGCGAAGGCAAGGTTCCGGCGGCGTTCTTCCTGGAGCAGGTCGGCGCGAAAGGACGCTCCAACGGCGCGATCCGCGTCGCCGATTATCACGCCAATCTGATTTACAACAGCGGCGGCGGCTCGGCGCGGGAGCTGAAAAACCTGATTTTCGAGCTGAAGGCGCGCGTCCGGGAGCAGTTCGGCCTGGAGCTTGAGGAAGAAGTCCAGTACATTCCCGCCGCGCCGCAACGTTAGCCTCCCTGTTTTACCCGTAAAATCTACCGTCCTGACTGTATGAATCTCTATAGATTTATCTAACTTATTCAAGGAAATTCTCAGGCGTATGCCCAGCGATCCTACGGGAAAATCATCTCATTTTTGGTTAAAAATGAAACCGCTATTGCCCCCGCGGTGTCTTGAAAAGTAGAAAGACATTGTGGAGGTGAAAACCAAAATGGCGGATGATGCAATGCGTGATCCTTCCGCGTATCCTGCGGGGGCGCGAATGGGAGAACGCTTCAATCTGGAAAGGGCATGCTGGGGAGCGATCTGGGCTGGCAGCATGGTCACCATGGGCGTGGAGCTTCTGTTTCTTTCCTTTGGCGTGTTTATCGATGGCCTGCTCGGCGGATCGGCTGCCTGGACGATGGCCTGGTATCTGGTGACGATGGCGATCTCCTTCTATGCCGGCGCGGCGGCCGCGGCTCGCCTCGCCGATGCGCCGGCGCGGGATATCTGCCTGATGAACGGCCTGGCGGCCTGGGGCGTGGCGACCCTCGCGACGGCCATCCTCGGCGCCGCCGGCGCGGTGGCGTTGCTTAAGACCGCCCTGCCGGCCAGCCAGATGCTGCACTGGAGCGGCGCCGAACAGTGGGGCGGCGTGATCTGGGGCGGCGTTCTGCTGAGCCTGATCACGGCCTATCTCGGCAGCGGAAGCACCCTGCGCGGCCCGGTCTCCGCCACGCACCACGAAACCCCGGCGTCGGCGATGCGGCGGGCGAGCTGACGTCCTCCCTCGCTCGTTCGCTGCCGCGCTGCCGGGATCGCTGGATTCAGAGCCACGCGGAGCGGCAACAAGCGCGGCGCACGGCCACCTCCTCGGTGACTGCGCGCCGCGCTTCCCTTTCCTCGTTTTCCAACCCTTGAAGATTACGCGGGCGTGGGCGCGGGCTGTTCGGCCGGCTTGGCGGACTTCCTGCGCCCGGCCAGCCACGCCTGCATCCGCGCCATGTAGGTGTAAAAGACCGGCGTCAGATACAGCGTCACCAGTTGCGAGAACATCAACCCGCCGACCACCACCAGCCCCAGCGACTGCCGCGCTTCCCCGCCGGCCCCCCAGCCCACCGCGATCGGCACCGCGCCGAGCAGCGCCGCCATCGTCGTCATCATGATCGGCCGGAAACGGATCAGGCAGCCTTGATAGATCGCCTGTTCCGGCGCCATGCCCTGGTTCCGCTCGGCGTCCAGCGCGAAATCGATCTGCATAATCGCGTTCTTCTTCACAATGCCAATCAGCATGATCAGGCCCACGAACGCATAGATGTTCAGGTCGAGATGGAAAATATACAGCGTCAGCAGCGCGCCGAAGCCCGCCGAGGGCAGCCCGGAAAGAATCGTGATCGGGTGGATATAACTCTCATACAAAATCCCCAGCACGATGTAGACGACCACGATCGCGATCATCAGCAACACCCACAAATTGCCGAGCGAGCTCTCAAAGGCCTTCGCCGCGCCCTGGAAGCTGGTGCTGATCGTGTTCGGCAGCGTCGCCGCCGCAATCTGCCGGATCTTTTCCGTCACCGGACCGAGCGCCACCCCCGGCTGCAAGTCGAAGGAGATGGTCACGGCGGTGAGCTGGCCGTTGTGGTTGATGGCCTGCGGGCCCACGTCGGTCTTAAGCGTCGCCAGCGTGTCCAGCGGCACCATCTGATTGTTGCTCCCCTTGAGGTACAGCATCGAAAGCACGTCCGGATTGGACTGAAACTGCGGCTTCAGCTCCAGCAAAACCTCGTATTCGTTGATCGCCGCGTAAATGGTCGACACCCAGTGCGGCCCGTAGGCGTCGTAGAACGCGCTTTCAATGGTGTTGGCGCTGATCTGGAGCGCGCCGGCCTTGTCGCGGTCGATCTGCACCTCCACCTGCGGGCTGGCGATCGCCAGATCGCTGGTCACGTCGCGCACGCCGGGAATCTTGGCGATCTCCTCCTGCATCTTTTGCGAGTAGGAGAACAGCTCCGGCTTGTTGGGCGACTGCGTCGAGAACTGATACAGGCTCTTGCTCACCTGGCCGCCGATGCGGATCGTCGGCGGATTCTGCAAGTAGACCTTCATGCCCGGCACCTCCGCCAGCTTCGGCTGCAACCGGCGGATAATCTCATTCACCCCTTCCTTGCGCTGCGCGCGCGGCTTCAGGCGGACCAGCATCTGCCCGAAGTTCGGACCGCCCACGGTTTGCGCCGCGGTTCCGCCCACGGTCGACATCAGCGCTTCCACGTTCGGATCCTGCCGGATCAGGTCCGCCACCTGCTGCTGGTACTGCACCATCTGGTAGTAGGAAGTACCTTGCAGCGCCTCCGTGGTCACCGCGATCTGATCGGTGTCCTGGTCGGGAATGAAGCCCTTGGGGATGTCCACGAACATCCACCCGGTGGCCACCAGCACGATCACGAAGGTGGCCATGGTGAAGACGCGATGCCGCAGGCAAACCTTGAGTGTGGCGTCGTAGGCCCGCAGCATCCCGTCGAAGAATTTTTCCGTGGCGTGATAGAGCCAGCCATGGCGCTGGTGCTCGGGCGCGCGCAGAAACCGGCTGCACAGCATCGGCGTCAGCGTCACCGAGACCACGCCCGAAATCAAAATGGCCACGCAGATGGTCACCGAAAACTCGCGGAACAGCCGTCCCAGAATGCCGCCCAGAAACAGCACCGGAATGAACACCGCCGCCAGCGACAGCGTCATCGAAACGATGGTGAATCCGATTTCCTTGGATCCCACCAGCGAGGCGGCCAGCGGCTTCTTGCCCATCTCCATGTGGCGGAAGATGTTTTCCAGCATCACAATGGCGTCGTCCACCACGAAGCCCACCGAAAGGATCAGCGCCATCATCGACAGGTTGTCCAGACTGTACTTGAGCAGGTACATCACGCTGAACGTCCCGATGATGGAGAACGGCAGCGCCAGACTGGGGATGATCGTCGCCGATACGTTGCGCAGGAAAAGGAAGATCACCGCGATCACCAGCCCCAGCGTCAGCAGCATCGTGAACTGAACGTCCTTGTACGATTCGCGGATGGTGTCGGAGCGGTCGTACAGAATGTCCATGTGCACGGTCGGCGGCAGTTCCTGCTTGAAGATCGGCAGCAGCTTCTTGATGTTGTCGGCCACCTCGATGGTGTTGGTGCCGGGCTGCCGCTGGATCCCCAGCACGATCGCGCGCTGCTCGTCGTCGTGGGTGTAGAACCACGACGCCGTATAGCGGTCCTGCACCCCGTCCACCACGTCGCCCAGATCCTCCAGACGCACCGGAGCGCCGTTGCGGTAGGCCACCACCATGCGCTTGTACTGCGCCGCGTTCATCAACTGCCCGCTCGCCTGAAGCGTGAAAGCCCGCTGCGGCCCGGTGATCTGCCCGGTCGGCAGGTTCACGTTCCAGGTCTTCAGCGCGTTTTCCACGTCGTTGATCCCGATCTGATGGGAGGCCAGCGCATGCGGATCCATCTGCACGTGCACCGCGTACTTCTGCTGGCCCAGCACCTGCACCTGCGCCACCCCGCTCGACATCGAGATCCGCTGCGCCACCCGCGTCTCGGCGTATTCGTCCAGCGTCCACAGCGGGACCTGCTTCGAGGTCAGCACCAGATAAATGATGGGCTGATCGGCCGGATTGACTTTGGTGAACGTCGGCGGCGTGGGCATGCCCTGCGGCAGAAGCCTCGCCGCCTGAGTGATGGCGGCCTGCACGTCCACCGCCGCCCCATCCATGCTGCGCGTCAGCGCGAACTCCAGCGTGATCTGCGTCGATCCCAGCGAGTTCACCGAGGTCATCTGCTCCAGGCCGGCGATCGTCGAAAACTGGTTTTCCAGCGGAGTCGCCACCGCCGAGGACATCGTCTCCGGGCTCGCCCCCGGCAGGCTCGCCGTAATGAGCAGCGTCGGAAAATCGACGTTCGG
This sequence comes from Terriglobia bacterium, assembly GCA_021324615.1. Classification (GTDB taxonomy): domain Bacteria; phylum Acidobacteriota; class Terriglobia; order Bryobacterales; family Bryobacteraceae; genus Palsa-187. The sequence continues at coordinate 27,847 of JAJPIT010000017.1, forward strand.
CAGATCGCTCACCGGCAGCGCCCGGTAGGCCACCACGCCGAACAGCGCGATGGCCGCCATCAAAAGGCTGGTCGCGATCGGGCGGCGGATAAAGGTTTCGGAAAAATTCATCGTATCGCTTCGCTTAAAAACACAGGCCTGGCCGGCTCCGCGTCAATCTCCATAGGCCGGCTCCGCCTCGATCGTCTCCGGATGCCGCTTTCTCCACCACTCGAGCAGCGCCGACATATACGTGTAAACCACCGGAGTCAAATACAACGTCACCATCTGCGAGATCAGCAGGCCCCCGCAGACCGCCAGCCCCAGCGGACGCCGCGCTTCCCCTCCCGAGCCGTAGCCCAGCGCCATCGGCACCGCGCCCAGCAGCGCCGCCCAGGTCGTCATCATGATCGGGCGGAAGCGGATCAGGCAGCCTTCATAAATCGCCTCGGCCGGCGTTTTGTTCCCCTTGCGCTCGGCTTCCAGCGCAAAGTCAATCTGCATGATCGCGTTCTTCTTCACCAGGCCGACCAGCAGCACCAGCCCGACGAAGGAATAAATGTTCAGATCCACGTGGAAAACGATCAGCGTCGCCAGCGCGCCCAGGCACGCCGACGGAAGCCCCGAAAGAATCGTGAACGGATGAATGTAGCTTTCATACAGCACGCCAAGCACGATGTACACCACCCCGATGGCCACAATCAGCAGCACCGTCAGGTTCTTGAGCGAGGCCTGAAACACCTGCGCCGTGCCGGTGAACATCACCTGCATGGTGTCGGGAAGCGTGCGCGCCGCCACCGCGCTCAGCCGGTCCACCGCTTCGCCCAGCGAAACCCCGTCCTTCAAGTTGAAGGAGATGGTTACCGAGGGCAGCACCGAGGTGTGGTTGATCGTCTGCGGCATCGCATCGTCCTTGATCTTCACCACTTCCTTCAGCGGAATCAGCGCGCCATTGGAGGCATGGAAATAAATCTTGGACAGGTAATCCGAATAGGCCTGATATTTCTGCTGGATCTCCATCAGGACCTCGTACTGGTTGGTGGGCGAATAGATGGTCGAGCTCCACTTGGGGCCGTAGCCGGCGTACAGCGCGTTCTCGATCTGCGTCACGTCCAGGCCCAGCGAGGCCGCCCGGTCCCGGTCCACAATCACGTTCACCCGCGGGCTCTTGATCTGCAAATCGGTGTTCACGTCGACCACGTAATCGGTCTCCTTCTGCACCGCCTCCAGCAGCCGGTTTGACTCCCGCGCCAGCGCCTCCGTGTCCGGGCTCAACACCGTCAGCTCATAGGCCGCCCGCGAGCCGCGCGTGCCGATATTGATCGTCGGCGGAACGCGCATGAACGTCTGGAATCCCGGAAAGCGGCCGATCTTGGGCCGCAGCTCGTCCATCACCTGCGCCATGGTCAGGCGGCGCTGGTTGGCCGGCTTGAGGATAATGTTCATGCTGGCTTCGTTGCCGCCGTGCCCGCCGAACCCCCCGCCCACGCTGGACATGAACGTATCGACGTTGGGATCGTTGGCCACAATGTCCGCCACAGCCTGCTGGTACTTCAGCATTTCGTAAAACGAAGTGCCTTGCGCCGCCACCATCTGCAAATTGATCTGGTCGATGTCCTGATCCGGAATGAATCCCTTGGGAACCTTGGCGAACAGATACAGCGTCGCGCCGATCACCACGAAGAACATCACCGCCATCACCGGCCGGTATCTCAAAACCCGCTTCAGGCTCCATTCATAAAGCTGGAACTGGCGGTTGAAGAACCACTCGGTGGCCCGGTAAATCACGTTGTGGCGCTGGTGGGGATCGTGCGCCTTCAGAAAACGGCTGCACAGCATCGGCGTCAAGGTGATCGAAACCAGGCCCGAAATCAGAATCGCCACCGTGATCGTCACCGCAAACTCCCGGAACAGGCGCCCCAGAATTCCGCCCATGAACAGAATCGGGATGAACACCGCCGCCAGCGAGACGGTCATGGATACGATGGTGAAGCCGATCTCTTTGGAACCCTTCAGCGCCGCCTCAAACGGCGGCTCGCCCAGCTCGATGTGCCGCACGATGTTTTCCAGCATCACGATCGCGTCGTCCACGATGAAGCCGATCGCCAGAATCAGCGCCATCATCGACATGTTGTCCAGGCTGAAATCCAGCGTCGCCATCAGCGCCAGCGTGCCCAGCACCGTGAACGGCAGCGCCAGCGAGGGAATCGTGGTGGCCGAGACGTTCCTCAGGAAAAAGAAGATCACGCCCACCACCAGCACCAGCGTGATCAGCATGGTGATCTCGATGTCGTCGAACGCCCGCCGGATGCTCACCGAACGGTCGCCCCGGACCATCAGCGTCAGCGCCGGCGGAAGCTGCTGCCGGAACAGCGGAATCAGCGCCCGCACCCGGTCGGTCACCTCCACCGTGTTGGTCCCCGGCTGCCGCATCACCATCAGCGTCACCGCGCGGTTGGCGTGCAGCTTGTTCGTCTTCTCGTCGCGCGTGTAAACCCAGGCAGCCTGCTTGTCATCCTGCACGCTGTCGATCACGCGGGCCACGTCCTCCAGATGAACCGGGCGCCCGTTCTGATACGCAATGGTCAGCTTGCGGAACTGCGCCGCGTTGTAAAGCTGGCCGTTGGCGTAGATGTTGTACTCCATCTTGGGCCCGTACAGCGTCCCCAGCGGGCTGTTGACGTTCCACTGATTGAGCTGGTTGTCGATGTCGTTCAGCCCGATGTGCAGCGCCGCCAGCGCGTCCGGATCCAGTTGCACCCGCACCGCGTATTTCTGCTGCCCCATCACCTGCACCTGGGAAACCCCGTTGATCATGGCGATGCGCGGCGCCACCTGCGTCTCGGCGAACTCGTCGATGGTCGACATCGGCAGCGTGTCCGAATACAGGCTCAGGAAAATGATGGGCTGGTCCGACGGATTCTGCTTGTGGAACGACGGCGGAGCCGGCAGGCCCGCCGGCAGCAGCGGGGTTACCGCCGCGATCGCGCTCTGCACATCCGTCGCCGCACCCTCGATGTCCCGGTCCAGGCTGAATTGCAGGCTCACGTTGGTGCTGCCGGTGGAGCTGCGCGAGGTCATCGAATCCAGCCCCGCAATTCCGGTAAACTGCCGCTCCAGCACCGACGCCACGGCCGAAGACATGGTGCTCGGATCCGCCCCCGGCAGGCTGGCGTTGACGTTGATCGTCGGGTAGTCCACCGTCGGCAGATCGCTCACCGGCATCGCCCGGTAGCCGATCACTCCGAACAACGCGATCCCCGCCATCAGCAGGCTGGTGGCAATGGGACGCCGGATAAATACTTCGGAGAAATTCACGGAAACGCCTCTTCAGGCCTTAAGTGGACTTGCCCCGGCCCCGGCCGCCGCGCCCTCCGCCCGGCCCGCCCGGCGGGCTGTCGTCGCCGCTCCCGTTCCGGATCTGCACCCGCGAGCCCGGAGCCAGCCGCAACTGGCCCTCCGTCACCACCGTGTCCCCCTCTTCCAGGCCCTTTTCAATCACCAGATCCTGATCGACGCGCGGTCCGGTCACCACCGGGCGCGCCTCCACCGTCTTGTCGTCCTTCACCACATAAACGAACGTCCCGTCCTGACCGCTCTGCACTGCCTGGTTGGGGACCACCAGCGCATGCGGCCGCACCGTCAACTGCAAGGTCACGTTCACATACTGGCCCGGCCACAGCTTGTGATCAGCGTTGGGAAACGTGCCCTTCAGCTTGATCGTTCCCGTGGTGGGATCCACGCTGTTATCGACAAAGGTCAGCTCGCCGTGCTCCACCGCGTCGCCGTCCTGGGTCCGCGCCGTCACCGGCAGCTTGCGGACCGCCATGTAGCGCTTGATGTCGGGCAGATTCGCCTCCGGCACGGCGAACGTCACGTAAATCGGCTCCAGTTGCGTAATCGTATCCAGCACTGTCGAATTCGCCGTCACCACGTTGCCCAGCTTCACCGTCATGTTCCCGGTCTTGCCGTCGATGGGCGAAAGAATGGTGCTGTAGCTGAGCTGGATCTTGGCGTTCTCAATCGTCGCTTCGTCAGCCTGGGCCTGCGCCTTGGAGCTTTCGATCGCCGCCCGGTCGGCCGCCACCGACTGCGCGATGGTGTCGGCGTTGGTCAGATACTGGTCGCCCTGCTCCTTGGAAACGATGCCTTCATCAAACAGCTTGGCGTAACGCTGCGCCTCGGCCCGCGCATACTTCTCCGACGCCATGTCCCGCGCCAGATTCGCCTGCGCCTGCGCCAGCAAAGCCCGGTCCCGCGCCAGATTGGCGATGTTCTGTTGAAGCTGCGCCTCCAGCGGCCGCGGATCGATCATGAACAGCTTCTGGCCTTTTTTGACGATGTCGCCTTCGGTGAAAAACACCTGGGTGAGCTGCCCGCTCACCTGCGGCACCACGTTGATCGTCGAGTACGCTTCCACGTTCCCCACCACCGAGACGCTGATCGGGACGTCCTTTTCCGTTACCTTGGCCACCACCACCGGCGCCGGGCCGCCGCCGTCAAAGCTGCGGCGCCCGCCCTTTCCCTTGCTGCTTTTCTTGTCACCGCCGCCGGAAGGATCCGCCGTGTCCGCCGTCGTCGAGCCCACGCAGCCGTGCAGCAGCAGGACCGCGAGCAAACATACGAAAATGGCCCCGGTTTTCGTACGCGTCGAAGGATGGAAGAGTGCTTTCACAAGATCGTCTTAAGTATACTTCGGCCGGGAGAAGTTCGCTTATCCCCGCCGTCTCAATTCATTGGGCGTCCGCGGCACAGTCGAGGTTACTGATTCTCCGGGATTTATCGATCAAATTTCTATGCCTTTCGGCAGGGCGGAAAATCGGCCTTCCGGCGGTGAGGCCTGCCCCGGCTCAGGCCTTGTACATGTATTTAATGTTCGATTTGAATACCAGCAAATTGGGTTCCCCTTCCCGGTTCACCTTCAGGCAACCCTTGTCGTACCACTCGATTACCCCTTTGAGCGTCTCTCCGTCCTTGAGCACGATGGTCATCGGCGTTTTCGACTGCATCTGCTTGAGATAATAAAAATTTTCGGCGTTGGTCTGCTCCGGGGGGGTGGATTTTTTCGGGCCGTCCTTGCGGCTCCTCTGATCCTTGATCTCGTTGAGAGAAGGGCGGATTAACTTACGATTTGCCGGCTCCACTACACGCTCCTTCGCAGGTTTCAAAGGTGGCTGGAAATACCTATCTACGCTCCTTGATAACACGACGGCCAACGGCAGCGCAATCAGCGGCCCGGCGCCGCCGCCAGCGCATCCAGCGCGACCGACTTCTGAATGTTCCGACGCACCAGCTCCATCAGCTCATCGATCCGGACCACCGCCGCGCGCAGCCACTCAAAGGACACATGCCGCGCAATCGCCTCCAGCTCGCCCCGTAAATCGTCGTTGCGAATCGCCGCCACGCCATGGGCCAGGCGCAAGACGTCCTCCACCAGCAGATACAAAACGTCCAGATACGAATCCAGCTTCTCGGCGCGGCGCATCGCGATCGATTCGGAGTGCTTCAGCCAGCTTCCGAACGGCTCCAGCCCGCCCGCCACCTTAAGCAGCGCCAGCATCGCCGCGCGGCGCCACTCATAAGACTCCAGGTCCAGCGAAACGGCGAAACCCGGTGATCCTGCGGCCAGTTTCCGCCGCTTTTCCGGCTCATTTAGGCCCCGAAATGCGACAAATTCGCGCATTTCCGCATCGGAAAGCGGCGCAAGACGAAACATCACCGCGCGCGAGCGGATGGTCGGCAGCAAATCGTAGGGATTGCGCGCCGTCAGGATCAAAATCAGGTGCGGCGGAGGCTCTTCGAGCGTCTTGAGCAGCGAATTCGCCGCCTGCTCATTGGCCCGGTCGATCTGATCGATCAGAAATACCCGCCAGTTGCCCTTCAGCGGCTTGAGCGGCGCGCGATCCTTTAACAACCGCATCTGCGCAATGGTGATCTGGCGCAGCGGCCCATCCGGAGCGAAGGTCACGAAATCGGGATGGGAGGCGAACATCAGCGGATCGTCGTTGCGTTTTTCGGCCGGCCACTTCTCGCGCCCGGCGATGAGCTCGATGTTCGATTCCAGGCTTAAATCGTCCTGCTCGATGCGCTGCGCGTCTCCCAATAACAGCGCCGCGAACCGGCGGGCGAGCGTGGCTTTTCCCACGCCTTCGGGTCCGGCAAAAAGAAGAGTCTGGGGGATCCGGCCGCCGGAGGCCATCTCTTCCAGCGCCGCGGCAGCCGGGCGATTGCCGAAAAAATTTTCCAAACCACAACTTAGCACGCCCGGCCGGGGTCAACCGGTGCAGCTTACCGGCTCATAAGATAGATCCGCCGGCGCGTTGGCCGCGCACGCGGCCGCCCACCCCTGTTCGAGTGTCCTCAGCAGCCCCTCGACTTCCGCCAGCGGGGCGTCGATCTGCCTGGAATTGGCCTCCAGCAGACGATTCTGCATGTAAACGTAGAGATCCCGCAGCGAGCGTCCGATCTCGCCGCCGCGCTCCTCATCGAGGCTCCGCCGCAGTTCATTGACGATCTCCCAGGCCTTGATCACCTTGCGCGAGCGCTGGCGAATCTCGCCCGCGGCCAGGTGCCGGCGGGCGGCCTCCACCGCTTCAATCGCCGCGCGATACAAAAGATTCACCAGCTTCATCGGATCCGCCGATAAGACTTCGCTTTCCAGGTACCGAGCGCTATACGTCATTGCCAACCAGCCCATCCTCCGTTGATCTTTTCGGCCGGAGGCGGGAGATCTTTGGCGGAACCGGCGGGCTTTCTAAGCCAGATTCAACACCTTGGCCAGGACTTTTTTATCCTTCTCGATCTTTTTTTGCAGCAGCATGATGCCGTAGATCAACTGCTCCGGACGCGGCGGGCAGCCGGGAACGTAGACGTCCACCGGGATTACCTGATTCACCGGCACCAGCGCGTAATTGGAGAAGACGCCGGTCGAGGTGGCGCAGGCGCCCATTGAGATCACCCATTTCGGCTCCGGCATCTGTTCATAAAGCCTGCGAATGACGGGCGCCATTTTGTTGGAAACGCGGCCGGCGATGATCATCAGGTCGGATTGCCGCGGCGAGCCTCGCATCACCTCCGCGCCGAAGCGCGAAATGTCATAGCGGGAGGCGATCATGGACATCATTTCGATGGCGCAGCAGGCCAGGCCGAAGCTCATCGGCCAGATGGAGTTTTTGCGCGCCCAGTTGATCGCCTTATCGACCGTGGTGGTGAGGATGGATTCATCATACTCCTCCGGCAGCGGTTCGGCGTCCACGCGGGCAAACAACTCCGGCGGCTGGCTGAGCTGAAATTTGGGGTCCACGGCTTCATTTTACACTGGTTCCTTGGACCGCCGTACTCTGCTCGCCTTTGGGATTGAACCGGAATACACCGATATCTGGGGACGTTCGCATCACACCAGCGAAGCCGCCGCGCGGGCGATCCTTCAGTCGCTTGGCGTGGCCGATGCGGACGCGGAGCGCGCCCGTTTCAAGGAATGGTCGAGCCCGCTCGACCCGGCGGTGGTGGTGCGCCAGGATGCCGCGTCGCTGGCGCTGCGGATTCCGGCGGAACGCTCCGGGGAATCGATCAAGCTGGAGATCGTCTGGGAGTCCGGCGAAAAACAGCACCATCCTTACTTTCTGCCCGAACTGGCCACGGCCGGCACGGCGGATGTGACCGATGAACACGGCGCCGGCCGCCGCTTCCTCGCCAAACGGGTGCCGCTGCCCCGGCTGCGGCTAGGCTATCACGATCTGCGGATCTATTCGGTCAAGCCGCCCGGGCTGGAGGTTCTGGCTCAGGCCCGCCTGATCGTCTGCCCGGCCCGCGCGCAGGCGCCGCCCCCGGAGCGGATCGCCGGACTCGCGCTGAGCCTGTACGGCGTGCGCAGCGCGCGCAACTGGGGTTGCGGCGATTTCACCGATCTGTTCGCGATCATCGACGCCTTCGCGCCGGCCGGCGCCGCCTTCCTCGCGCTGAATCCGCTGCACGCGATCGCCAACCGCCAGCCTTACAACACCAGCCCCTATCTGCCGCAGTGCTCGCTGTATCGCAATCTGATCTATCTGGATGTGGAAAGAGCCGGCGGCGCGCCGGCCGACGCCGCCAGGATCCAGGCCCTGCGCGCCAGCGAGCTGGTGGAGTACGAAGGCGCGGCGCGGCTGAAGCTGAGCGCTCTGGCCGAAGTTTTTTCAAAGTTCCGCGGCGACGCCGAATTCGACCGCTATGTGGAGCAGGAAGGCGCGCCTCTGGAAAGTTTCGCCGTCTATTGCGCGCTCGAGGCGGAGATGCGCCGCCGCGATCCCCATCTGTGGCTGTGGACGGACTGGCCGGAGCCCTACCGCGACCCGGCCTCGCCGGAAGTGGCCCGCTTTTCGCGGGAACATTCCCGCGAAGTCCTGTTTTATAAATTCATCCAGTGGCAGATCGACCGCCAGCTCGCCGAGGCCCAGGCCTACGCGCGCGAAAAAGGAATGAAGATCGGCCTGTATCACGATCTGGCGCTGGCCACCGACCGCTTCGGAGCGGATCTGTGGGCTCACCGGGGCTTTTACGCCAATGGCTGCCGGGTCGGCGCTCCTCCCGACGATTTTTCCCCCCTGGGCCAGGACTGGGCGTTTCCGCCGCCGAACCGCCAGGCGCACCGCCGCGACGGGTACCGGCTGTTTGCGCGGTCCATCCGCAATAACGCGCGGCACGGGGGCGCGCTGCGCATCGATCACGTGATGCGCTTCTTCCGCCTGTGGTGGATTCCCGACGGGATGGAGGCGGCCGACGGCGCCTACGTCCGCGACTATGCCGAGGACCTGCTCGGCGTGGTGGCGCTGGAAAGCGCGCGCGGAAATTTTATCGTCGTCGGCGAGGATCTGGGAACGGTCACCGGCGAAGTGCGCCAGGCGCTGGCCGCCGCCGGCCTGCTCGGCTATCGCGTGTTGTGGTTCGAGCGCAACCCCGACGGATCGTTTCGCAAGCCCGAGGACTATCCCGCGCAGGCCGCCGCCTCCAGCACCACGCATGATCTGCCGACCCTCGCCGGATTTTTCGCCGCGCGCGATATCGAGGCGCGCCGCGCCGCGGGACTGATCGACGATCATGAAGCGCAGCGGCAATTCGATTCCCGCCGCCAGGACATCGCGCAACTGGAGCAGGCGCTGCGCGAGGCCGGATTCGACAACGATCCGATCGGGTTTCTTCTCTCGACTCCCTGCGCGCTGGCCATCGTCAATCAGGAGGATTTGACCGGCGAAACCGAGCAGCAAAACCTGCCCGGCAGCACCTGGCAGCATCCCAACTGGCGCAGGAAAATGAAGGTGGCCGTGGAGGATCTGGCTCCGCTGGCCCGCCGTTTCCGGTCGGCTGTGGAGCGCTCGGGCAGATATCCGGGTTGAGGGAAGGCCGTGCCAAGCCGCCGCGGGCAGGCTGGGGCGGCTGGTGGGATTCGAACCCACGACATCCAGAACCACAATCTGGCGCTACTACCAACTGAGCTACAGCCGCCGCGTGCTTTCAGTTTATCATTTCAGTCCGGCCCGCTTCCAAAGCTCATCGACGCGCCGCCGCACGTCTTCGCTCATCCGGATCACGCCGGGCCACGGCCGGCTAAATCCTTCCCCGGGCCACTTCCTGGTGGCGTCGACGCCCATTTTCGAGCCGAAATTCGGCAGGCGGCTCGAATGATCGAGAGAATCGACCGGCCCCAGCACAAACTGGATATCCCGCTCCGGGTCGATGTTGTTCAGCGCTTTCCAGGCCACTTCGCTCACATTCTGCACGTCCACGTCTTCATCCACCACCACGATGCACTTTGAAAACATCGCTTGTCCCAGACCCCAGATGGCGTGCATGACCTTGCGCGCCTGGCCCGGATAGGATTTGCGGATCGAAACCAGAATCAAGTTGTGAAAAATTCCTTCGGCCGGCATGCAGATATCGCGGATTTCCGGCAGTTGCAGGCGCATCAGCGGCAGAAAGATGCGCTCGATCGCCTTGCCCATGTAGAAATCCTCCATGGGCGGGGGACCCACGATGGTTGTCGCGTAGATCGGCTTTTTGCGATGCGTCACGCAGGTCAGATGAAACACCGGATAGTCGTCTTCGAGCGAATAAAATCCGGTGTGATCGCCGAAGGGACCCTCGCGGCGCAGCTCGCCCGCTTCGACATATCCTTCGAGCACGATCTCGGCCTGCGCCGGGACCTCCAGATCGACGGTTTCGCATTTGACCATCTCCACCGGCTGGCGGCGGAGGAAGCCGGCGATCATCATCTCGTCCAGATCGGGCGGCAGGGGCAGGATCGCCGAGTACATGGTGGCCGGATCAGCGCCGATCGCCACGGCGACGTCCATGCGTTTCTGCGGCGAGCGGCGGTAGTGCTCGGCGCCCTGTTTGTGGGTCTGCCAGTGCATGCCGGTGGTGCGGGCGTCGTAAACCTGCATGCGATAGCAGCCGCAATTTCTCTTTCCGGTATCCGGATTTTTGGAAAAAACCATCGGCAGGGTGATGAACCGCCCGCCGTCCTCGGGCCAGCACTTGAGAACCGGAAATTCGTCCAGCGAAAAATCCTCGCGCCGGATCACCTCCTTGCAGGGGCCGCCGGAAACCATTTTCGGAAAGAACGCGCCCATTTCGGCGAGCTTCGGCAGCATCTTCAATTTGCCGATCAGGCCCTCGGGCATCCGCATCTCAAGAAACTCCGATATGCGGCGCGCGATCTCGTCCACGGATTCGACTTCCAGCGCGAGCTCCATTCGCCTCATGCTGGCGAAGGCGTTGATCAGAACCGGGACGCTCGATCCTTTTGGCTTTTCGAACAGCAGCGCCGGGCCGCCCGATTTGACGCTGCGGTCAGCGAACTCGGCGATTTCCAGTTCCGGATCGACCTCAAACGAGATTCGCTTCAGCTCTTTTGCTTTTTCGAGCGCGTGAACGAACTCGCGCAGGTCCTCGTAAGCCATAATTTCTACTATGACAAACAGGACCGCATTGGTTACGGGCGCAAGCCGCGGCATCGGGTTGGCGTGTGCGCAGGCGCTGGCCGCATCCGGCGCCAAAGTCGTGCTGGCGGCGCGGGATTGCGCCAAACTTGAAGCCGCGGCGGCGGGGATTCCCGGCGCGAGCTGGGTGGAGTTGGATCTCGCCTCGCCCGAATCGATCAGGGCCGCGTTCGCCAAAGCCGGACGCGTCGATATTCTGGTCAACAACGCCGCCATCACCAAAGACGGCCTGGCGCTGCGAATGAAAAAAGAGGACTGGGACGGCGTCATCGCCACCAATCTCACCGGAGCTTTTCTCGCCATCCAGCAAGTGCTGCCGGGCATGATGAAGGAGCGCTGGGGACGCATCATCAACATTTCTTCGGTCGTCGGCCAGGCGGGAAACGCGGGGCAGGCCAACTACGCCGCCTCCAAAGCGGGCTTGATCGGGATCACCAAATCGCTCGCTCAGGAGATGGGGAGCCGCAACATTACCGTGAACGCTGTCGCGCCGGGATTTATCGAGACCGATATGACCGCCGCGCTGTCCGATGAGTTGAAATCGGCGATGCTCGCCCGGGTTCCCTTGAAGAGATTCGGCGCGGCCGGCGAGGTGGCCGCGGCGGTGCGCTTTCTGGCGAGCGAAGAGGCGGGTTATATCACGGGCCACGTGTTGAATGTCAATGGCGGGATGTACATGTAGGCGCCGCGCGGGACTCGGTTAGAATGAAGCCGATGCGTCGATCCATTTTTGGCCTTTTTGCCGCGGCGGTCCTGGCGCATGCGGCCAATCCCACGGCGGACCTGCTGGTGGAGCTGATTCGCGTCGACACCAGCAATCCGCCGGGCAACGAGAACAAACTGGATGAGCTGCTGGCGGCGAAGCTGCGGCCGCTGGGCTTCGACGTCGAAATTTTTCCCACGCCCCAGCCCGGCAAAACGCACATGATCGCGCGCCTCAAAGGCGACGGCAGCGCGAAGCCGGTGCTGATCGCCGCGCATGCCGATGTGGTCGGCGTGGAGCGCGACAAGTGGACCGTCGATCCTTTCGCCGGCGTGATCAAGGACGGCTATGTCTACGGCCGCGGCGCGATTGATTTCAAGGGCGGCGTCGCGGTCTTCGCCGAAGCCGTGATGCGTCTGGCGCGCAACAAAATTCCGCTCAAGCGGGATGTGATTTTTATGGTCGAGGCCGACGAGGAAGGCATGCCGCTCAACACTTCGTGGCTGGCGCAATCGCACTGGGACAAGATGGACTGCGAGTTCGCCCTCAACGAAGGCGGCTGGATCATGAAGCGTCCCGACGGCAGGGTGCGCTACGTCAGCATTTCGACCGCGGACAAATCCTCGATATCGCTGGTGATGACGGCGCACGGGACTTCGACTCATTCCTCGATGCCGCGCCCGGATCAGGCGATTTTCCGGTTATCCAAGGCGCTGGCGCGGCTGGCCGACTATGAAACCAAGCCCGAACTGATCCCCAGCACGCGGCAGTTCTTTGCGACCCTGGCCGAAACCAGCGAGCCGCCGATGTCCCGCTATTTCGACGATCTGGTCCACAGCAAGGATCCGGCGGCGGTGGCGCGCGCGGACCGCGAAATCAGCAAGGACCCGCTGCTGCACGCGATCATGCGCAACACCATCGCGCCGGTGCTGCTGAATGCGGGTTTCCGCAGCAACGTGATTCCCGGCTCGGCCGAGGCGACCATCAATATTCGCGCGATCCCCGGCACCACCGCCGCGGATTTGGCCGCCGAGTTGAAGAAAGTGATCGCGGATCCGAACGTGGATATCGCGCTGCCGCGCGCCGGCGCCCGCGGCGTGTTGATGGAGCGCTCCGCCCGCGAATCGGGCACGGATACGGCGCTTTATCGATCCCTGGTTGACAGCGCCGGCAAGGTCTGGCCGGGCGTGCCGGTGACGCCTTATTTATTTCAAGCCGGCACGGACGCGTCAGCATGGCGAAATCGCGGCGTGCCGGTATACGGCATTTATCCGTATCCGATCAGCGACGACGATCTGAGCCGCATGCACGGCAACGACGAGCGCGTGGCGGTCGACTCGCTGGATCAGGGAACCAATTTCGTTTACGACACACTGTTGCGAGTCGCCGCCAAATGAGTTTTTGGAGGGGGGCGCCCCGCTCAGCGCATCGCGATGGAGGCCACGATCAACCCGCGCTCGCGCCCGTCGGAGGCGTCGGGAGGCAAACTCTTATCGAGCGAAAACTTTAAAATCGCGGCCCCCCGCGGCAAGGACCGGGTCAGGGTGTGCATTCCTTCGCGATCGAAGAAGGCCGGCTCCAGCGCGCCGGATTCGGTCGCCATCGCCATGGTCACCGGACCGGCGCGCTCCAGCAGCTCCGGCGGAATATAAATCTCCATGGCGATGCTTTGGCCGGCGGGCCGCAGGGCGAACACCCGTTCGGTCCACCGCCATCCGCCGGGCTCCGGCTGGTGCCATCCCGAAACCAGTTCCACCTCGGCCAGGCCGTACCGGCTGCGCAGCAGGCAGAAGCGGCGCTCATCGCGGTCCAGGCTGGTGGCGTCGGAATCGGCCGTATCGCCCAGACTGAACTCGCTCACCACGCGCCATCCGCTCCGCTCGACCACGCGACTCAATCCGGCTTCGGAAAAGATCCAGAAATTCGAATTGTCGTGATTCAGCTCATCGGCGTCCAGCAGATAGGCGCAGGCGGCATCTGCCGGAACGCGCCCGATTTTCGGGAATTTACGCGCGATTCTGGTGCTGAGGATGCAATAATGGGCTGCCGCGGCGGCGTTTTCCAGCACGTAGAAGGGATTTTTCAGATGGTAAAGCACGCCGAGCAGCAGGCACACTCCGAAGCGCCGCTCGAATTTGGGAAAATGCGCGTCGAGGTCGGCCTCCCGCAAATCGATCTGAGAACCGAGCAGGCGCCGCAGCAGCCGGACGCCGCGCATCCCGTTGTGATTGGGCCCGGGATGATCGACCGCGGTCACCGCGTAGCCGAGCGACTCGAAGTAGAACGACAGATCGCCGTCGCCGCAGCCCAGATCGAGCACGCCGTGCTGGCGCGCCGCGGCCTGGACTTGTTCGCTCCAGAATGCGTCGATATGCGCCAGATTGCTGAGGGAATCGTAGCGATACCATTCAAAGCCGGCGCCGGATCCGGCTTTGGCGCGGCGAAGCCGCTCCCGGAACTCCATTGGGGGCTGCGCCGCCTTCATGGGATCCTGGAGCCCGCCGGGGTCCGGCCGCCGCCCGCCAGCGGGCGCAGCAGGACGCCGTTTTGCCGAAGCTTGCGGGCCACCGCCGCGGCGATTCCGGGAGCCCCCGGTGTGTCGCCGTGAATGCAAATCGTGTCCGCGCGAAGCTCCAGCTTCGATCCGGAGACGGCGGTGGCGCCTTCCCCGCGGGCGATCCGCAGCGCCTGTTCGGCGGCCTGCTCCGGATCGCGGATGAGCGCGTCGTCGAAGTTGCGGGACCGCAGCGTGCCGTCGGCCTCATAGCGCCGGTCGGCGAAGGACTCCGCCGCGGCGCGAAAACCGGCGTCCCGGAAGGCCTCCAGCATCGGCGAGCCGGCCAGCCCCACCAGCACCAGATCCCGGCTAAACCGCGCCACCCCGCGGGCGATGGCGCGCGCCAGTTCCGGCCGGTTCACCGCGTCGTTGTACAGCATCCCATGCGGCTTGACGTGAACCAACTCCGCTGCCGATGACGACGCCGCCTGAGCCAGCGCGCGCACCTGCTCGAACACCGTGCGCTCGATCTCCTCCAGCGGCAGATTCAGGCTCCGGCGTCCGAAGTTCTCGCGGTCCGGATATCCGGGATGCGCGCCGATTGCCAGGTTCCAGCGCCGCGCCTGCTCGATGGTGGCCTTCATCGTATTCTCGTCCCCGGCATGGCCGCCGCAGGCGATATTCACGCTGGTGATCGAAGGCATCAGCGACTCCTGCGTGCCGTCGGCGATCTGCTCCGGTATTTCGCCCATATCGCAATTCAAGTCGATGTGCATAGCTGTATTGTCCCGCGCCGGCCGCCGGGTCTGCCGCGCTAGGGGCGGGTTGCCAACAGCTCCCTGCGGTCGACGTGTTCGCCTTTGAAGAACACCGCGGAGATCCGTTCGGTGGAGGAAATATCTTTCAGCGGATTGCCGTCCACCAGCAGCAGGCTCGCCTCGTATCCTTGGCGGATCAGCCCGATTCGATGGGCGGCGCCGAGCAACTTCGCGTTGTTGTACGTCGCCGCCTGGAGTGCCATCGCCGGCGGCACTCCCGCCTCCACCCAGAGCTGCAGCTCGCGATGAATTCCCGGCCCGTGGATCACCTGCGGATTGCCCGCGTCCGTGCCCGCCGCCAGCATCACGCCGGCTCTCATCGCCGCCGCCAGATTCTGCTTGGCCAGATCGAGCGAAAACACCCAGCCGCGGAACCGGTCCTGCGAATTTCCCTCCGCGACGATCTTTTTGGTATCCGCCAGCAGCTTCGGCGGAGCCACCTGCTGCACGAGTGAACGCTCCAGGGGATCGGTCTTGTGCCGCACGTAATCGCTGTAAGCCTCCACCACCGTCAGGGTCGGATCGTAGGCCGTGCCGTTCTGCTTCATCCGCTCGAACAGCGCTGGCGGAATCGCGTCGCGCATGGACCCGTGCTCTATGCCGTCCACGCCGGCATCGACCGCATCGGCGACGTCTTTTGAGTCCCCGGTGTGGCAGACGACCGGCAGCTTGTCGGCGCGCGCCTCCGCCGCAATCGCGCGCAGCAGCGCGGGATCGAGCCGCGGGATGCGGCCGTCCGGCCCGCCCTCCAGAATCGCCTTGATCCCGTCCACGCCGAGTTTCTTCAACTCATCCACCTGCGCCCGGGCCTCTTCCGGCGTCTTCGGCAGCCGCACTGTCTGCGCCTGGAACTGCGCCTGAAGCTCCTTCGGCAGATACTGCGCGTATTCGGTGCCGTGCCCGCCCGGTGCGGTGAACATGGGACCGACGGCGAACAGCTCCGCGCCTTCCTTTTCGCCCGAGGCCAGCGCCGCCCGGTCCTTCAACATCAGGTCGGTCTCGTCTCCCACGCTTTTCACCGCCGTCACGCCGCTGTAAAGATACGCCGCCAGCTCGCGAAAAATGTAGTCGCCCTGCGAGGTCCAGTCCTTGGCATCCGCGTAGAATCCGCCGGGCGAGCCCAGGTGCACGTGCACGTCGATCAGGCCCGGAAGCAGCGTTTTCCCCGCCCCGTCGATCGATTCGGCGTTCAGGCTTTTCGCATCGGGCGCGGCGCCCGTGAAAATTTCCGCGATTTTCCCGTGCCGGATCAGCACCGAGCCTTGTTCGATCACCGTGCCGTCGCCGGTGAACAGCCGCGCGTCGTGGATCAGATAGCTGCGGTCGCGCTCGATCTGGCGTTCGAGAATCTGGCCCTTGACCACGTTGTTCTTGGCGTGAAGCTGCCAGGCGCCCATCACGAAGAACGGCGCAAGCACCGCCGCCAGCCACAGCTTCGAGGAGGCGCGCATCTTTTCTTCCTTCTCCCAGCGGAATAACTTCACCGCCAGAAACGTTCCGAGAAGGGCGGTGACTGCCAGAATTGCGGCCGCTTCGAGATTGGCTGTAAAATCCTCGTGATTTTCCAGCATTCCCGTCAACCCGGTGGTGAGGTATGTGGTGGGGATGAACTGCGCGACTTGCTGAAGCCAGTCCGGCATGGTGCCCAACGGAAAGGTGGCGCCGCCCAGAAACAGCATCGGGAAATAGAGGATCTGCACGAGAATCTGGCTCTCCTGCATGGAGTTCGCGATCGCGCCCACGATTCCTCCAATCGCCCGGAACGCCAGCAGGCCCAGCAGCACGAACGCCAGCAGCGACCAGGGATGATCGAGCGGCGGCATGTGATACATCACCCGCGCAAGCAGCAAAACCAGAAACGTCACCGGCACGTAGTGCACCAGTCCGGTCACCAGTTGGCCCACCAGAATCGGGGCCGGCGAGATCGGGGCGACCTTGAATCGCCGCAATATACTCTGCTCGCGGTCCTGCACGCTCCGCATCCCCGCGCCAAACAGCCCTGACGCCAAAATTCCGAGCGAAAGCACCATGTTCACCACGGTAACGATCACGCCGCCGCGCTCGGCGTGCAGCAGCGTTCCGAAGATGAAAAAGAAGATCAGCGGGAAGATGTAGTTGAAGAACAGCACGGTGCGGTCGCGCATGGTCAGGCGCAGGTTGGCTTGAATCATCGCCAGATAGGGTTTCATGGGCTACTCCCTCAACCGTTTTCCGGTCAGTTCGATGAAGACATCCTCCAGCGTCGGACGCTTCAGGTGAATATCTTCGAGATCAAGGCCGTTCTGATCGATCCACTTGACCAGCTCCGGCAGGGTTCGAGCCGGGCGCGTGGAGTACACGGTAAGGGTCCGAGCTCCGCCGCCGAGCACGCTCCGGTCGGCGGCCTCAAACCTTGGCACCTCGGCCGGCATCGGCTGCGCGGTGGCGATTTCGATCCGCGATGTTCCGAGCGTGCGCGATTGAATTTCGCGCGGCGACCCCAGCGCGATGATCTTTCCCTGATCGATGATGGCCACGCGGTCGCATAACCGCTCGGCTTCCTCGATGTAGTGGGTGGTGAGCAGGATGGTCCGCCGGGCGTCGCGCAGCTCCGCGATCAGGCTGTGAATTTCCAGGCGCACCTGCGGATCGAGACCTGTGGTCGGCTCATCCAGAAACAGCAGCGAAGGGTCGTTCACCAGGGCCAGCGCCAGAGCCACGCGCTGCTTCTGGCCTCCGGATAATTTCGAGTAGTACTCGTTGCGCTTTTCGGTCAATTGCAGGCGCGCCAGGAGCTTGCCGGGGTCCGCCGCGCGCGAATAAAACGAGGAAAATAATGCCAGCGCTTCGCGGACCGTGATTTTATCGGGCAGGTTGGTGGATTGCAGGCAGACCCCGATGCGGTCCTTGACCGCGCGCGAATCGGTTGCCGGATCGTAACCGAGCACGCGCACTTCTCCGCCGCTGCGCGGGCGCAGACCTTCGAGAATTTCCACTGTGGTCGTTTTTCCCGCTCCGTTGGGTCCCAGCAGCCCGAAGACTTCGCCTGTATTGACCTCGAAGTCGATGCCGCGAACGGCCTGAAAATCGCCGTACGATTTTTGCAACCCCGCCACGCGAATCGCGCATTCCATGGCTTTCATTTTAGCCGCGGGCCCTGGCGCAATCTGCGCCAAACCGGCAAGTTGCGGAAGGAGACGGACGAACGGCCGAAGCGGAGCGTAAATGCGTGTTTCGGCTCGCGATGCGCTGTCCGGAATGTCACAGTGTTTCCCGCGTTGAGACGCCGTACTGCCCAGTCTGCTTGTATTGATTCAGGGTTGAGGATCACGCGCGGTGGAATTTTGAAAGGCGCCGGTGGAAATACCGAGCCGGCGCGGCCGCCGTCGGGCTGTCGGTAGCGATTCTGCATTACGCGCTCCGCGGTGGTGAAACAGTCCGCGGTTGGGCGCGTCCAGCTTATGTGAAAATCGCGCAGGTCGCGCCGCTGTGGGAACGGGTGCCTCCCCGGCTTTACGGCGGGACGGAGCGGGTGGTCGCCTATCTGACCGACGCGCTGGTCGAAGCGGGACATGACGTTACGCTATTCGCCAGCGGGGACTCTCTCACCAAGGCCCGGCTGGTCGGCGTGGGCGATTGCGCCCTGCGCCTGGACCCCCGCCCGCGCGATCCGCTATTGAGCCATCTGATGCTGATCGAGACCGTTCTCCGCCGGGCGGACGACTTCGATCTTATCCATTTTCATATCGATCACATCCATCTGCCGGTCACAGCCCGCACCGGCGCGGTCCACGTAACGACACTGCACGGCCGGCTGGACGTTCCGGAACTGGATCGGATGTGCCGGTTATTTCCGAGGGCCCCGGTGATTTCGATCTCCCACGCGCAGCGGCGGCCGCTTCCGTGGCTGAATTGGGTGGCCACGGTTTATCACGGGCTTCCTCCCGATCTGCTGCGCCCGCAATTGGCTCCCGGAAAATATCTGGCGTTTCTCGGCCGCATCTCACCTGAGAAGCGCCCGGACCGCGCCATCGAGCTGGCCAAGCGGCTCGGCATCCCGCTGCGGATCGCCGCCAAAGTTGACAAGGCCGATCAGACCTATTTTGAAGCCAAGATTAAACCGCTGCTCGACTGCCCGCTGGTCGAGTACGTGGGCGAGATCGGGGAAGAAGAAAAATCGGAGTTTCTGGGCAACGCCTGCGCGCTGGCCTTTCTCATCGACTGGCCGGAACCGTTCGGGCTGGCCATGATCGAAGCGATGGCCTGCGGCACGCCCACCATCGCCTTCGCCTGCGGATCGGTGCCGGAGGTGATCGAACACGGCCGCAGCGGATTCGTGGTCCATTCGATGGAGGAGGCCGTGGAAGCGGCGAAAAACATCGGCGCCATCGACCGCGCGGCGTGCCGGAGAATCTTCGAGCAGCGCTTTTCGGCGTCGACAATGGCCGAAGGCTACGCCGCCGCCTATGAAAAGTTGACCGGCGCGCAGGGCGCGTCCAGGAAGAAAACCGGCAGCCGCGCCGGCCCTCCGCCGGTGCTGCTCGAGGAGCCGCATCTCGGTCCAAGCCGTTAGTCTTTGTGCCGCGCGTTCAGGTCGCGGGAAAGCATCAGCTTGAGCGTCAGCCGGTCCGCCCCGGCGGTCACGCCCACGCCGACGCCCGCTTCGATGTTCACCCACCGGGTGTTGTGATCCATCACCGCCCAGACCTCCTGAAACTGATCGTGCGCGGGAAGGAACTGCCGGAGCGGGCCGAAATCGGCGTACTCCTCAGCGGCGACCGCCCACTTGTCGTTGAAATTATAGGCGACGCGCGTGGCCGGCACGAATTCCAGATTGCCGAAGCCGCCGGTGAAGTTGGTGTCGACGATCGGATTGAAAATAATATCGACCGGATGAAGATGCACGCCCACGATCGGCCGCACCTCGGAGGTGATCCGGCGCGACTCCCAATAGTTCGCGTTCACGCTGAACTCGTAATTGACGCCCCAAAAAATCTTGTGCTCGGCGGCGTGCGGGCGCACGAACAGCTCGCGAATTTTGAACCCGTTGATGGTCGCGCCGCGGCCCTGCGAGTAGAAGCTGTAGACCGGCAGGTACAGGCCCTGCTCGAACCAGTCGGTCACGCCGTAGTCCCATTCGGATGCGCCGTTGACCGAGTCGTTGGGGATGATCGCGCCGGGGTAATCCGGCGTTTTCCGCCCGATCGGCGTGAAATTGGTGTGAATCATCAGGTTGAAGACGCCTTTTTCAGCGATTTCGGCGTCGTAAACCTGAATCTCATCAGTCTGGGCGCGGAGCGCGGCGGGCGAGCAGAGCAACAGAAGCCACAGAAAATGCCGATGTTTTCCGAAGAGGGTCATGATCAGAGCGCCGGCCGGCGATCTTTCACTATATTCAAGCCGCTGATTGGCCGCAAGATGCGCGTCGCCGGATGAGGCGGAAGCGGGAGGCGGAAAATTCCGGGTCAACAAATGCCATCCGCCGGACGATAAGACCAGCGTGAGCACTAGCCCGTCCCTGTTAACGTCATCCAACGGCATCCCCTTTACCGGCGTAAGCCAGTACGCCAGCACGTTCCAGTCGCTTCTGAACGCGTCGGTGCAAACGGCGGAGATTCCGATCACGCAGCTTCAGAACGAGGATTCGACGGTTCTCTCGCGGGAAGCCTCGCTCGGCAGCCTTCAGTCGTCGGCCGCGAACCTGACCAGCAGCTTGAACGCGCTGGCCGCGTTGGCGGGAGGGCAGGCTCTCAGCGCGTCCAGCTCGGACCCGAGCGTGGTCACGGCGACTGCCACCGGGGCGACGTTGCCGGCTTCGTATACGATCAACTCGGTGACATCGCTCGCCTCGGCGGCATCGGAGGTGAGCGTCAACAGCTACGCCAGCGGCACGGCGACGCCGGTCTCCAACGGGACGATGACGCTGGTGGCCGGGGGCCAGTCCTACACTTTGAATCTGGCGGCGAACAATTTAAACGCGCTGGTGTCGGCGATCAACGGCGCCGGAGCGGGCGTGACCGCGTCGGTGATTCCGAATGGATCGGGCAGCCAGCTTTCCATCCGCTCCAACGGCGGGCCCGAGTCGATTCAGTTGTACGACGGCGTCTCGGCCAGCGGAACGGACTTGATCACCAACACCGGATCGGGCGTGGAGACCAGCACGGCGACCTACGCCGATCCGGCCTCGACGCAGGTTTCCAAGGGCGTGATGACGCTGGTGGCCGGCTCGCGCCAGTACACGTTTGCGCTCAGCGGAAATAATCTGGTGGCGCTCGCGCAGGCGATCAATTCGCAGAATGCCGGCGTCACGGCCTCGATCCTGACCACCTCCTCCGGCGATTATCTTTCGGTTTCGGCCAATCAAAACGGCGCGACGACGCTGGCGCTTTACGATGGCGCCACGGCCGGCGGAACGGATCTGCTCACGCAGAATCATCAGGGCAGCGACGCGCAGTTCCAGCTCGATGGAATCAGCATATCGGAGCCCGGCAATACCATCAACGACGTGATTCCGGGACTAACCTTCACGCTCACCGGCACCAGCTCCTCGCCGGCCACAATTTCGCTGGCGAGCGATCCGTCACAGCTTTCCTCCGCGCTTCAGAATTTCGTCACCAGCTACAACTCGCTTCAGACCGCGGTTCAGGCGCAGGAGGGGCCAAACGCCGGGCCGCTGGCCGGCGACAGCGTCGTGGGGCAGCTTCAGACAATGCTGAACCAGATCGCCGCCTATACCAACATCGGCGGCGGCATTCAAAGCCTCTCAGATCTCGGCGTGGATTTCAACAGCGATACCGGACAGCTCTCCTTCGATCAAACGGCCTTCGACGCCCTCAGCCAGAGCCAGATCCAGCAGGCCTTCCAGTTCCTGGGATCAAGCACCGCCGGATTCGGCGCCTTTGCCACGCAAATGAGCGGCTTCAGCGATCCGGTGACCGGCCTGATTCAAGCCGAGATCACCGGAGACAAGAAAACGGATTCCGATCTTCAGAACCAGATCGCCAATCTCCAGGACCAGGTCCACCAGATGCAGATCAGCCTCACGCAGCAGTTCGAGAACGCCGACGCGCTTCAGCAGGAGCTGGAAAATCAGCAATCGGCTCTATCGGCGAGTTTGAACGGGCTGAACCTGGTGCTCTACGGGCGGAACACGACGTCGTTCTAGGACCGGGCCGCTGCACAGACGGCAAGGCTCGAGCCCGCCCGATGAGATTCCGCGCCGCCAAGAGCCGGGCTACGCCTTTGCGGCGACGCCAAGTTTTTCCCAGTCCGATGCTTCACCGAATTTTTGCGCGGTCACTGAGCCGTCGATATTTCGAACCAGTCCCGTCAGAACGCTTCCGGCGCCGACTTCGATAAAACGAGACGCGCCTCTTTCGATCAGCAGCCGGATGGTTTCCGTCCAGCGCACCGGATTCGGAACCTGGTGGTAAAGCCCTTCACGCGCCTCCGCGCCGCACCGGACTTCCCGGGCCTGCCAGTTGTTGATCAGCGGAATCGACAAATCGCGAAACGGGGTGGCCTCCAGATCCGGCTTCAATCGTTCCTGCGCGGGTTTCATCAGCGGGCAATGGAACGGAGCGCTGACTTGCAGCAAGACGGCGCGGCGCGCCCCGGCGGCCTTGGCGAGCTCCACGGCCCGGTTTACCGCGCCCGCGTGTCCGGCGATCACCACCTGCTCCGGCGTATTGAAATTCGCGGCCGCGACCACTTCGCCTTGGGAGGCCTGCTCCAGCACGCCGGCCAGCTTTTCCTCGGGTAATTTGAGCAGGGCGGCCATGGCTCCCATGCCCTCCGGCACGGCTTCCTGCATGTACCGGCCGCGCTTGCGCACCAGGCGGATCGCGTCGGCGAAGTCGATCGCGCCGGCCGCCACCAGAGCCGAATATTCGCCCAGGCTGTGCCCGGCAACGTAATCGGCCGCCAGTCCTTTGGCCCGCAAGACCGTCCAGGCGGCCACGGAAACCGCCAGCAGCGCCGGCTGCGTATTTTCGGTCAGCCGGAGTTGATCCTCCGGTCCCTCAAAGCACAGCTTCGAGATAGGGAATCCGAGCGCGCGGTCGGCCTCCTCAAAGACGCGGGCGGCTTCCGGGTAAGCATCGGCGAGGGATCGGCCCATTCCCGCGAATTGAGCGCCCTGGCCGGGAAAAAGGAAAACGGTGGACATGGAAGAAACAGGTCCGGGACCGCCTCGGCGTTCCCGGCTTTCTTCTATGTATACCTCAGCTATGTATACGTCAGCGCCTGGATGCTGCGGTCCTGCTGGGGGACCAGCCGCGCCAGATCGGACTCTTTGAGTTGCGCGCGCTCGAGCGCAAGTCGCAGGCGCGCGGCCGAGGGAACGTCCTCTCCGGCGTCGCTCCAATGTTCGACCAGGAACAGGATCGCGGCCAGACGGTCGCCGGTTTTTTCCGGCTGATGATGAAACTCGACGGCGGTCACCAGCGGCTCGGGGAAGCGCCACCCTTTGAGGGCGCGCGCTCCGGCCTGCGCGTGGCTGAAGCCGGATAGCATGCGCTCGGCCAGAAAGGGCTCGCAGCCGGCCCGCGTCAGATACTCAAAGCGGGACTGGAAGGCGGCGGGCAGCATCATCATCGCCAGCCTGCCGATGTCGTGAATCAGCCCGGCGAGAAAGGCCTCGTCGGGATCCGCCGCCCGGCTGGATTCCGCCAGGGTGCGGGCCGCCTGCGCGGCCGCCAGCGAATGCATCCACAAGGGGCGCAGCGGAGCGCTGGAGTACAACGGCCGGAGCGAGGCCGCGTAAAGAATGCGCGCCGCCCGCGCGGCCCCGATATAGCTGATTGCGTGAGCGATGGTGGAGATGCTCCGGCGCGCGCCGCTGGGGCCGGAGTTCGCCGCGCCGATGAGCTCGGCGGCGATCTTCTGGTCGCTGGAGGCGACGGCCTCCAGCTCCACCCCCGACCAATCGCTGCTCATCAGCATCTGCAAGGCGCGCTGCGCCACCGCCGGAAAAACCGGCAGGCGCGCGATGGCCAGATCCAAATCTTGCAAAGTCGCGGCGCGGAGACACTCCAGCCCGGCGGCGGCGATCGGATCGGGCGGCGTTTCCGCTCCCCCGGAGAAGGGCTCCCAGGCGAAGTGATGATTCACCGCCTCGGCGATCTCCAGAACCTCCTGCGTTGCGCCGCCGCGCGCGCTCTGTTCAATGGCCAGTGACAGGGCGGCGATCCGCCGGTAGTAAGCTTCCGTTGCCGGATCGGGTTGCCCGGACATCAATTTTCTTATCGGCCGCAAGGCGCCCGTCTATAAAAAATAGGCGATAGAAAAGGTGATTCTTTTCGCCGCCCGCGCGCGTCTTTAATCGGTGAACGCGAGTTCTGTTCTCAGGAGGAGTCACGTGAACAAACCGCAGGCCAAGACTGAAACGGGCAAGGTTTATTGCCCCATCTGCACCCATACTGTGGACGCGCAGGTTCACCGCATTCGCGGCCGCTACGCCCGTCGGCTCGCCGTAAAACCGGGGCAGCGCTGCCCGCACTGCGCCGCGCCCCTGGATGCGGGCTATATTTTCCGGTCCGGCCGTGCGGCCTGATCCGCGAGAACCGGCTCAACCCATTCGAGCCTTGCCTGTTATAGTGGAGTTGTGAGACGAAAGCGCACGCCCGAATCCGAACCGGTTCCGGAAGCGATTGTGACGGAGGCGATCATCGAACAGGCGCGCCGCGCCATTGAAGCGGATCGCGTCCGGAAACCCGCCTCTTGCACGGTCTGCGGCGGCGAGTGCGCTCCCAACTCCACCGAAGGCTTGTGCTGGGTCTGCCGACGCCTCAAGCTCAGCGCCTGGCGCGACGCCGATTCGCAGATGTCGGCGCAGGAATAACCTGTCCGAACTTTTCCGCTCCCGATTCCGTATCCCTGCCAGGACCAAATATGCTCACGTTCCTGCTGTGGTGCATCCTGCTGGTGCTCTGCTGGCCGCTGGCGCTGCTTGCGCTGTTCCTTTATCCGATCGTGTGGCTTTTCCTGCTGCCCTTCCGCATTGCCGGCATCGCCGTTGGAGGCGCGCTTGGCCTGGTCTGGGCCGTGGTGACGCTGCCGTTCTTGCTGGCGCGGCGTCTGGCGCGGATTTAATTCCGAATCGGGGCGGCGTTAGGGATGCTCGGTGGTGGGATCGATCATCTTGCGAATTTCCGTAATCTTTGTTGCCGGAAAGCCGCTGAGGCGGGCATGCTCGCGGATGATCTCTTCGTCCTTGGCCAGGTACACGCAAAACGTTTTGTCGCCGGCGACGAACGATTCCACCCATTGAATATCCGGTCCCAAAGCCCTGAGGGCGCTGTTTGATTTTTTGGCCGCCTCGCGAAGCTGCTCACGCTCTAAAGTTCCCACTCCGGGAATCTCCCGTTCGATGACAAAACGCTTCACTCGTCCCTCCTTATGATTGCTCAGGCTACACTATTGTAGCGATGCGGAGCGCCATCATTGCGGTTCCGGTTCGAAGAATGGGCGGCCCCGAGGATTCCATCGAGCAGGACCTGCTGGCGGTGGAAGAGCCGCTGGAAATCCGCGTGAATGGCCGCAACGTCGCCATCACCATGCGGACCCCCGGCAACGACGAGGAACTGGCTGCCGGCTTTCTGTTCACCGAAGGGGTTTTGAGCGGCGCGTCGCAGATCCGGTCCATCACGGCGGAGAAGAATATCGCCGCCGTTTCTCTCACCGCAAGCGCCGATCTGTCGCGGCTGGAGCGCCGCTTTTACCGGAGTTCGAGCTGCGGGGTGTGCGGCAAGGCTTCCATCGACGCCATCGAACTGGCCGACGGTGCGGAGCCCGTCCGCGGCGGCCCGCTTGTCGCCCGCGAAACGCTCGGCCGCCTTCCCGAAAAACTTCGCGCCCGCCAGCCGGTTTTCGCGCGTACCGGCGGCTTGCACGGGGCGGCGCTGTTTGACGCCGCGGGCGAACTGCTGGAGGTCCGCGAGGACGTGGGGCGGCATAATGCGCTCGATAAGTTGATCGGCGCGGCGTATTTGCGCGGCGCGCTGCCGCTGGCCGACCGGATTTTATTGCTGAGCGGGCGCGCCAGTTTCGAGCTGCTGCATAAGGCGGTGATGGCCGGGATCGCCGTGGTGGCCGCCGTCGGGGCGCCATCCAGCCTGGCGGTGGAGGTGGCGTTGCGCTTCGGCGTGACGCTGTGCGGCTTCCTCCGCCCGGACCGGTTCAACGTTTACTCCGCCCCGTCCCGCTTGCTGTGACGAGCCTAAGCCGCCCGGCCGCCAGCGGCGGTCAGCGCACAACGGCGAGCGCGCCGCCAAAGGGGAACTGCGTGCCCGGATCGGAAAACGGCACGCGCACGTAGGCCATGGCGGCGACTTTTCCGAGCGCCGGAGAAAACGCCGCGCTCATGATTTCGGCCTGCTCGGTCTTGGCGCCCGGCGGCGGAGGTTCCTGGGTATCGATTTCCAGGCGCCGCAGCAGGCGATGAATCTTGGCCTGGCTGCGCACGCGTTCGACAATCTCCTGGCCCAGATAGCAGCCCTTCTGGAAATGCACGCCGCGCAGTTGGCCGGTTTCCTGCACCAGAAAACGCTCGCTGATCTCCTCGCCGTAGCGCGGGCGGCCGTTTTCGATGCGCACGATGCGCGCTTCCTCCGGCGTTGCGGCGTCCAGCTCCAGCGGCAGGCCGCCGGAATGAAAGATAAAAAATCCGCCGGCGCCGGTCGAATCGATGCGGGCGACGATACGGTCGCCCCACTTGAGCCAGGAGTAGGGCGCCTCAGGCAGCGGCGCGCCCGCCCGCGCCAGCGCCTGCGCCGCCCCCGGACCTTCCACCGCGGTGGTGAACAGATGTTCGGTGATGTCTTCGAGCAGAACGTCGTCGGCGATGATGTATCGCTCCAGATGCTCGAACAGTTTCCGGCGCGTTTCCGGTTCGGTGTCGATCACCAGGTGATCGTCGAAACACAAAATATTCGCGTCGGCCAGGATGCGGCCCTGCGCGTTCAGGAAGAACGCATAGCAGCCCTGGCCGGGGCGAAGATGCTCAATATCGTTGGTGCACATGGCGTGCAGCAGGCGCGCACGATCCTCGCCGGTGGCGCGGAATTTGCCGCGCGCGGCGAGATCGATCCGCGCCGCCGTTTCGCGAAGCGCGCGGTAGCCGTTGGTCATCGGAAATTGAGGGAAATCGCCCGCAAATATGCCGAAATCGCCACAATGGCCGCGCCGGAAATGACCACTCCGGTCAACGCTCGCGGTTTTTCCTTTCGATAGAGAATCACCGCGGCGAAAACGTGCAGCGCAAGAAGAACCTTGATTCCAAACCACAACTGATAGTGCGGCGGATAAGCCGGTTTGCTCAAGAAATTGTACAAACCGGAGGCAAGGATTCCACCGATGGCGATATAGGCCATCGGTCTAAAGCGGGCCGCAAGCTCGCCCGCGAAGAAGCGCGCGTAAAAAACGCCGCCCAGCAGCACGATCACCGAAAAAATGTGCAGCCAGCGCGCGAAGATCGGCAAAGCCGAATCCATACCCCGAGTATACAATCGAGGTGTGATTCACGAGATCCTGCCAGTGGGGATGCTGCAATGCAACTGCTCGATTTTCGGAGACGAAGCCTCGGGCGAGGCGATTGTGATCGATCCGGGCGATGAGACCGGAGAAATCCTCAAAATTCTGGAGCGGCATCGGCTGCGCGTGAAGGCGGTTATCATCACTCATGCTCACATCGACCACATCGGGGGAGCGGCGAAGCTGAAGGCGGCGACGGGCGCGCCGGTTTGGATGAATGAAAACGATCAGGATCTGTACGATCAACTGGACGCGCAGGCGGCTTGGCTCGGCATGGCGCCGCCGGAGCGGACCTCGATCGACGCGGCGGCGCGCGAAGGCGACGCGGTGAAGCTCGCCGCGGCGGAGTTTTACGTGATCGAGACTCCGGGCCACACGCAGGGGAGCATTTCGCTGTGGATTCCCGCGGAAAGGAAGCTGATCGCGGGCGACACGCTGTTCCGCGACTCGATCGGCCGCACCGATCTGCCCGGCGGCGACAGCCGGCAGATTTTGAAGTCGATTCACCAGAAACTGCTCACGCTTCCGGAAGAGGCGGTGGTGATCCCCGGACATGGCCCGCTGACCACGATCGGGCGAGAAAAGGAACGCAATCCGTTCCTGGCCTGAGCGCCGCCAGGATTTACTGCTTCTCTTCCGGATGCGCGGAGGTCTGCGCGGGCGCGGGGGCCTCGGGAGCATCCGCCGCGCTCTTCAGGGCGTCCTTGAATCCGCGGATCCCTTCGCCCAGCCCCTTGCCGAGCTCGGGAATTTTCTTTGGCCCGAACAGCAACACGCCGACCAGCAGAATGACCAGCAGATGCATCGGTTGGAACAAGCCTTCCATAGTGAACCCTACTCAAGTATGACATATGCCGCGCCCGGCGGATTTACCGGGGCAAGACGCCGTCACAGATCGCTTAGAGCATAGACCAGGGCGCCTTTGGCCGTAGCGTGCAAGGGATTCTGCGCCATCCGGATCTCGGAAATGTCGGCAGGGAAGCCCTCCTCCAGCAGAATTTTTTCGAACCGGTCGCGGAAACCGGGCGGCAGCGCCGTTCCGCCGCTCAGCACCACCGGCAGCGGGCGGTGAAACTTGGGCAGATCCCGGGCGCGGGCGAAGGCTTCCTTGAGCGCGGCCACCAGCGAGCGGATCATATCGTCGTAGTAGACGCCGATCACCTGATGAATCTTGTCGGCGAAAAACCCGTTGAAATGAAACGAGTCTTCCTTGGTGAGCCGGATGCGGTTGGCGCGCTCGCCGGTCATCTGCGCCGCGCTTTGATCGATAAAATCCCCGGCCTTGGCGACGCTGAAGCTCATCACCGGCACCGAGAGATACGCCAGGCAGACGTTGCAGAGCCCGCCGCCCAGGCTGATGCCGATGCCGGTGTAGTTGGAGGATTCCAGCTCGGAATAGATCACCGCGAGGCCTTCATTGATGCTGGCCGCCTGGTAGCCAAGTTCGCCCAAAATCTGTTTCAGGGTCGCTTCGTGATAGGTCAGGCTCTCCTGCGCGCCGAGCGGAGCAGCCGGAACCGTAAAGCACAGCTTCTGCCGCTCCCCGCTGCGGGCGCCGATCATCAGCGAGATCATCTCCCGGATCATGCGCAGCCCGTCCGGCTCCCGCGGGTCGAGCACGCCTCCGGACATCGGACGGCGGATCTCGGCGTTCAAAATGCCGGCGAACTTCTCGCTCTCATTTCCATGCACCACGATCCCGCCGGCCACCGCCGTGTGCGGGATCTTTTCCCGCTCCAGCACGTTTTCAGTGATTCTCGAACGCGGAATGCAAACGAAGGCGTTCAACTGCGACGCGAACTCGTAGTCCTCGCCCGGTTTTCGCGCCACCACGATGCGGCTGGTGCCGACGTCCAGGCCAATCGCATCCGAGTGCTTCGACATGATTCAATTCCCTCCTTCGTTCTGTTTCAGCTCTGCTTCGATGTCTCTATAGCGATGCCGCAGCATCGCCCGATACTGAGCCGCCGGAGTATTTTGCGCCGCGGCCTGTCTTTCGATCTGGGCCCGCGCCAGAGCCACGCCGCCGAAATTCATGCCCAAGGCGCGCTCGTAGGCCGGATCGGCTTCGAAGCCGAAGGCGTAGATGCTGGGCAGCGGGATGGAGTAGTTGTCCGGCAGCCCCAGTTTGGCGAACGGAAAGTCCCCGGCCCAATCGGTGTGCGCGCCGACCTTCATGTTGAGCGGATTCACCGAGACCTGCGCGTGCGTCACACAGTTCTCTGCCGGGATGCGGTAGCGGAAGCGCAGCGCTTCGGTCAGCACTTTCGCCGCCTGAATCTGCGCCGGCGTCACCGCCTCCGCCGCCCCGGTCTGCGCCTCCAGAGCCACTCCCAAAAAACTGTCGTTCAAATTGACGTAAATCTCCTCGCCGTCGGCCCAGATCGAATTTCCGGCGTGATTGGCCGCGTCCGTTTCGGCCACCACCGCGTAGACGCGCCCGAACCGGTCGATCACAAAATGATAGGCGCGCTCGGAGCGGACGACTTCCAGCAGATTCCGCCCCAGCCGCTGCAGCCTGCGATTCTGATCTTCTTCAAACGGCGGCACCAGGCTCTCGGTGGTGTGATAGACGATTCCCACCGGCGCACCGCCATATCTCCAGGGAACCGGAGAGCCGGCAAGCGAGTAGACCGGGAAGCGGGCGCGCGGGCGGTTCGCGGTCAGAAACGTCCGGTCCACGCGCAAGCCGTTGCTGTAAACTTCCTCGGCTTCGGTCTTCTCGATGAGCCAGACCTGCGGCGGCATCGAGGGAGCTGCGCCGGCCGCGCGCGGAACGGCGAGCCCGCGCTCCCGCTCCATCGTCTCGGCCGATCCGCTCGGCAACCGCGCGGCGGCAACCGCGATCATTAACGGCACGGCGATAAGTCCCCAGCCGTGGAAACCGCGGCGCTTGGTTTGAAGCATGCGCCGCCGCAGATAGCGGAGCCGCTTTACCGGATCGGCGATGCGCCCGGCCCGCCACTCGATCCGCACCGCTTCGCCGAAGCTGGGGAAATCCGCCAATCGACTCCACCGCCCCGGGAAATTAGTGGCGTTCCGCACCGAAATCTCTCCACAGGAAGGGATCGGCCAGGACAGGGAAAAACCTTAGGCCTGCGTAGTCCGGCAGGGACTGAAATACATCGTTGAACGGAGACAAAAGACGGTGGATTCACGCAAGCCGCAGTACGCTGCTCACGATTTGCGCCAAAACCGCCGATAAATAAATGGCGTGATGACGTCCATCAGCTTCGAGGTGGGAGCGGTCTTTCTGCTGGCTGCCATGCTGCTTTATGGGTCACTCAGCGGCTTTCTTCCCCGGGCGTTGCACGCCGGAAAGGCGGCGCCGATAGGCATCGGCTGCTGTTTACTCGCCTACGCTTTGTACCGGACCGTTCCCGAGCTGCCAAACCTGTGGCGAGACGCCGACAGCAGGCCGGCTCCGCAAATTTCCAGCCCGGGGCCGGCAATCCCGCCCGCCGCCGGCCCGAAACGAGGCCGGGCGGCGGCTCCAACAACCCCACGCCAGCAGTCCTGGAAAACGACCACGGTCGGCGATTCGATTCCGCCCCCGCAGCCGGCTGCGGAACCCGCCGATCCGTCCGCCGATCCGTCCCCGGTTCCGCCGGCGCCCTCCTCCAGCGAGCCTGCCTCGCCGGACGATCCCTACGACAGCGGCATAAAACGCGGGATCAAGCGCGTCGGCCGGTTTCTGCACATCGGCGGCAAGAACAACCGCCCCTAGAGGGCTCGCGTCAGTACTTCCGCAAAACCGCCAGCACCTTCCCCTGAATGCGGACGGATTGTTTGGGAACAAAAATCGGCTGCATGGCGGAGTTGGCCGGCTGCAAGCGCACGCGATCGCCTTCTTCGTTGTAGAAGCGCTTGAGGGTGGTCTCAACACCGTCCACCAGCGCCACCACGATATCCCCATCGCGGGCCTCGCCGGATTTTTGCACCAGCACGTAATCCCCGTCGCAGATGTGATCCTCGATCATCGATTCACCGCGGACCTGCAACGCGTAGGTGCCTGGGTCGCCCGCAAAATCGGCGAAACTGAGCGTGTCCTGCCCGGCGATGGCCTCCACCGGCGAACCGGCCGCGATTCGCCCCAGCAGCGGAACCTCCGCCGCGGGCGGCCGGTGCTGGCGCATCTCCTCGTAATACTTCGGCGCCAATTCAAGCGACCGGCTCTGATTGAACCCTCGCTTGAGATAATGTTTTCCCTCCAGCGCCAGAATGTGCTTGTGCACGGTTGCGAGCGAAGCCAGATTGAGCCCTTCGGCGATTTCCTCATAGCTCGGGCTGTAGCCGTGCTTTTCAAGAAAGCCGGCCAGAAACTCCAGAAACTCCTTTTGCCGTTTCGTGAGTGCCATGAAGATATTTTAGGCGAAGAAAAGGGGAATTTCAAGGGATGACCCATCCTCCGCTCAAGGCGCGCCCGCCGCAGGAATTACCTGCCGCCGGCCGGATGCGGAGCGGGTTCAGGCAAGCGCAGCGGATCGTTGGGCATGATGATCCAGGCAACGATGTAGGCGATCGCGCCGAGCCCGCCCGAGCAGATCGCGAGAACCACCCAGATCAACCGGATTAGCGTCACGTCGACGCCGAGGTAACGCGCAAAGCCCGCGCACACGCCGCCGATCTTGCGGTCCTCGCGCGGCCGGCTCAGTTTGGGATAGGCCACTGGCGGGGGATAGGCGTTGGCGCCGACCGGCGCGCCGCATTGTGAGCAGAATTTCGCGGCATCGTCGTGGGAGACGCCGCAGCGGGTGCAAAACATGAACGACCTCTCATGGTTGCTTACGTCTGGCGGACGGCTTTGGTTCCCGAATGCAAAGCGGAAACATTGCCGGCCATGGCGGATCAAACTCGGCAGGGCCTATTCTAGTAACGTGAGATTGGGACGGGACGCGGCGCTTGTTTTCACGTTTTTGGCGATGGCTCCCGCCGCTCCCTCGCCGGTTACGCCGCAAGCGATCCTGGCGCATCTGGAGCGCGTCATTGCTTGGTATCGCGAAATCAGCGCGGTTTCGCCGCCTGCTGTCGACGTGCTGATCAGCGACGGCCTGCGGGAGGTGTCGTACAAGGCCGTGCAGCTTGCCTTCCGCTTCGGGCGCGCGGAGGCGGCGCTTTTGGGTGGCGATACCAACTCGCCGAAGGGCGCCGGCACGTTGCAGCAGGCCGCGCAGAGAGCCGCCGAGCGGGTGGCCGCCGTGCAGGCGCGGATCGCGCAGATCGACGCCGATCTGCCCAGGGCCGTGGGCAAGCGGCGCCAGACGCTGGAGGCCCAGAAGAACGAGGCCGGCGCCGAACTGGCGCTGGCCAGAGAGATTCAGACGACGGTTCAGAATCTGGTGAACTTCACCGGCTCGCTCGGCTCCGATAGCGGTGCGCTGGCCGGTCAGATCAGCGAGCTGGAGCGGTCCGTTCCCGAGGTTCAGAGCGGCAAGGCGCCGCCGGCCCCGGCCGGCAACAGACCCGCTTCGCAAGTCAACGCCTTTTCTCCGGAGTCGGCCGGCGTGGTTGGGCTGGCCAGCGAACTCCTGAGCAACCACAGCAACCGGGCTCATCTGGTGTCGCTGCGCAACGACACGCGGGAGCTGGCGGCGGGCATCGACCGGCTGAAAGAGCCGCTGATCAGCCAGGCGCGCGAAGCCACCCAGCGCAGCGATCAGATCGCGAGCCGGAGCAGCACCGGAGACGCCGCCGAGCTGGCGGCGGCGCAGAAGGAGCTGAGCAGTCTGGCCGGGCAATTCAAGCAGCTTTCCACCGCCATCGTCCCGCTGGGAGAGGAAGGCATCGCCGTGGGCACGGCGGAAAGCTATCTGGACGAATCGATCGCGCGGATCGATCAGGAATCCTCGCGCACCGGCCGGTATCTGCTGATGAAGGCTGTGACGCTGGCGGTGGTGATCGCCGTGGTGCTGTTCATCAGCGAGATGTGGCGCCGCGCCACCTTCCGCTACGTGCGCGACGCGCGGCGGCGGCGGCAATTTCTGCTGCTGCGGCGGGTGGCGGTCTCAGTGGCGGTGATGCTGGCGGTGGTGTTCTGGTTCGTCAGCGAACTCGGCTCCCTTGCCACCTACGCGGGCTTTGTCACCGCCGGCGTCGCCGTAGCGCTGCAAAGCCCCATCCTGTCGGTGGTCGCCTATTTTTTCCTGATCGGCCGCTATGGAATCCGCGTCGGCGACCGGGTGACCATTTCCGGCGTAACCGGCGAGGTGATCGAGATCGGCCTGGTCCGGATCTACCTGGCGGAGCTGGCGGGCGCCGGACCCGATCTTCATCCGACCGGGCGCGTGGTGGTGTTTTCCAACTCGGTGATTTTCCAGCCGACCTCGGCGTTATACAAACAGATGCCCGGCATCGATTACGTCTGGCACACCGCGGCGCTGATTCTCAGCCCGGACAGCGATTTCCAGCTCGCCGAAAAAACCCTGAACGCGGCCGTCGATGGCTTCTTCGCGCAATACCGCGACGCCATCGAGCGGCAGTATCGCAGCCTGGAGCAGTCCGTGGATATGCACATCGCCCCGCCCAAGCCGGAGAGCCGTCTGCGTTTCACCGACGCCGGCCTGCAATACACAGTTCGCTATCCCGCCGAGCTTTCCCGCGCGGTGGAGATGGACACCGAGCTGCTGCGGACGCTTCACCACGCGGTGATGAAGGAGCCCAAGCTCAAATTCGCGCCGGAAGGCGTCCCCAAATTGGAGGCGGCCTGAGCGTCAGGACAACGCCGAATCCGCGGTGAAGATCAGGCTGGAGCAGGTGACCCCGGCTTCGGCTTTCTGCAACTCGGAGAGATCGAGAGCAATGACCTCGAATCCCGCCTTTTCGAGCATCCGGCGCGTTTTCGGAAACGACGCCGGCAGGATAATTTTTCCGCCGGCTTCGAGCACGTTTGCCGCGCTTGGCTCGTCTTCGGCCACATCGAACAACTCCAGCCTGGCGAAGGGCTGCATGTCGATGAGCTTGCGATTGACGAGGACGGCGTCCCCGCCCAGCGGGCAGATGGCGGATTTCAGGTGCAAGCATCCGCCAACGGCGGCTGGAACCACGCGGTAGCCGAACCGTTCCGTGGCTTGCGCCAGTTGCCGCGCCCCTTCCGGATTGGTGCGCCGGGAAATTCCGCAATACAGGGTCTTGCCGATGCGCATCACGTCGCCGCCTTCGATGGTGGCCGGTTCGCGGATCCACTCCAGGGGGCGATACGCCGCCAGCGCCGCCGCGATCGACTCCGCCTCGCCGCGGCGCGATACGGCGCCCATCCGGCATATCACGGCGATCTCGTCGAGCACCACCGCCGGGTCCTCGACGAACAAACCGTCGGGGAAGGCGGGATCGGGGGCAAGCGAGATGACGCTGAATCCCAACCGCCGCAGGCATTCCTCGTAGGCCAGGTGCTGCGCGGCGGCCCGGGCCGCGTCGATCGGAGTTCTCGCCAGAAACTCCAGCTCGCAGCGGGTGATGGAATCGCTCACCCGGCGCGTGATCGCGGTCCACATAACAGTGTTTTGTTATATATTACAGACTGCTTTGTGAGAATTTTGATTATTGACGACGATACCGAGTTGTGTGCGCTGCTCGATGAGTTTCTGAGCCGCGAGGGGTTTGAGACCAATGTGGCCCACGATGGCGCGCGCGGGCTGGAACGGGCCCGGACGGAAGCCTTCGACCTGGTCGTGCTGGATCTGATGCTGCCGCAGATGGACGGATTGGCGCTGCTGCGCCAGCTTCGCGAGGTGAGCCGCGTGCCGGTGATCATCCTGACCGCGCGCGGCGAAGGCGAGGATCGCATCGCCGGGCTGGATTCGGGCGCCGACGACTATCTTGGCAAACCGTTCAATCCGCGCGAGCTGGTGGCGCGCATCCGGGCCGTTCTGCGGCGGGCGGCGCAGCGGCGCGGGCCCGTCGATGTGAACGGCGTCAGGCTCGATCCGGGAACGCGCGAGGTCTACTGCGACGGCCGCCGCGTCGAACTGACCACGCTCGAATTCGACATTCTGTAGCAACTGATGCGCTCGGCCGGCCAGGTGGTTTCGCGCGACGCGCTGATGAGCAGCATGTACAACCGCAAGGCCTCGCCCTTTGACCGCTCCATTGACATGCACGTCAGCCATCTGCGCCGCAAGCTGGAAGCTCCGCGCGTGCTGATCAAGACCATTCGCGGCAGCGGCTATCAGTTCTGCAAATCCTCGGACGATTCGGCCGAGCGCGCCGCGACGTGACGCTCTTCGCCAAAATTTTGGCCTGGTTCGTCATCGCGGTGCTGGCGACCGTGGCGGCGGCGGCGGCAACTTCCGTGCTGAGCTATAACCCGGCCTCGCCGCTGAGCGCGCCGTTCACCGTGTTGATGAAGATGGAGGCGGCCGAGGCGCGCCAGGCCTGGGAGGGCGGCGGGCGCGATGCCCTGCGCCGCGCGCTCGATCGTTTTCTCCAGGTCACGCATTATCACGCGGTGGTCTTCGCCGACGCGCAGGGAACCGATCTGGCCACGGGCCAGCCGCGGCCCGATCTGCTGGAGATGGCGCGCCGCCATCCGGTGTTTCCGTTCTGGCGCAGCGGCGGGCTGGTATTCGCGGCGTTTTCACCGGACGGCAAATACTGTCTGCTGCTGATCACCCGGCCGCTGCGCCTGATTTACTCCAATCTTCAGCCGCTGCACCTGCTGGTGCTGGCGCCCGTTCTGGCGCTGTGCTACGCGCTCGCCTACTACCTCACCTCGCCGCTGCGGCCGCTGCAGCGGGCGGTGGAAAAGTTCGGGCGCGGCGACCTGTCGGCGCGCGCCCCCGCCGGCCGCAACGACGCGTTCGGGGAGGTGGCCCGCACCTTCAATCAAATGGCGGAGCGCATGCAGAGCCTGCTGAGCGCCCAGCAGCGGCTGCTTCTGGATATCTCGCACGAGCTGCGCAGCCCCCTGGCGCGGCTGAGCGTGGCCATCGAACTGGCGCGAACCGGCGGCGCTTCTCTGGATCGGATACAGAAGGAAGCCGACCGTCTGAATGAATTGATCGCGGAGATGCTCGAGGTCGCACGCATGGAGAACGATCCGGCAAGCCGCAAGGCCGAAGCGGTGCGGCTCGACGAGCTGGTCGGCGTATTGATTCACGATTGCCGCATCGAAGCCCAGGCGCGGGGATGCTCGCTCGAGCTGGATCCCGGCGGCGGCGTGTGGGTGGAAGGCGACCGCGAGCTGCTGCGGCGGGCCATTGAAAACGTCATGCGCAATGCGATCCGCTACGCGCCGGCGGATACGCGGGTTGAAGTGGCGCTCGAACACGCCGAGGGCCGGGCCTGCGTGCGGGTCCGCGATTACGGCCCCGGCGTTCCCGACGCCGCGCTGGCGCGCATCTTCGATCCGTTTTACCGCGTCGAGGCGGACCGCAATCGGACCCACGGCGGCTACGGCCTGGGTCTTTCCATCGCCCGGCGCGCGGTCGAGCTGCATGGCGGCAAGCTGCGTGCGTCAAACGCCTTGCCCGGATTGCTGGTCGAAATCGAGCTGCCCGCCTAACTCCCGCCGGAGCGGCGTCCGAGTCCCCGCGCCCTTCCGGCGCGGGACGGATTTTACGGCAATGCCCAGATGGTTGGAACGGCCGGCCTCCGGGCGGCGTCTTCCGGATATGCGTCTGATCCGAAGTTTCGCCGCGTTTCTTGCCGCTTCATGGCTGTGTGCGACCGCCAGCGCGCAGACGGCCGCGCCGACACCGCCCTCCGATCCCAACACGCAGTTCATCGATCAGGTCTTACGGACCGCAACCGCGGTTCAGGCGCTGGTGAAGTCGATGAATCTGGACAAGGCGCTGGCCGCCCAGAATGTTTATCCTCCGGGCGATCCGCGATCCCTTCAGCGGACAGCGGAATTCATCGGCGTGGGCGCGGGCGTCGGCATGGCGCTGGGCGAAATGGCGCACAGCCAGAAGGGTGCCTTGATCGGAGCCGCGGCGGGGGGCGCCGGCGGCTTGATCGCCGATCAGATCCTTCGGCGTCAAGCGGCGCGGATGCAAAAAGATCCGGCCGATCCGATCCGTTAGCGCTGGCTCGCCGGGCCGGCCTGAACTCGCTGATTGAACTCCGCGGAGCGATTCCGCGGCACGCTCAACGTCTGCCACTTGTCGTGCGCGAAGTGTTTGGCCAGCAGCACGATCTGGCCGATGTGACTGGCGTAATGGGCGAGCGCGCGATTGATCGCCTGCAGGACCGAATGCGCCTCCCCGCGGATGGTCACGGTGCGCGCCAGGTCCGCTTCGGCCAGCGGCTCCAGAGCGGCGAAGACCAACCGCCAACCCTCCTCCCAGCGTTTCATCAGATCCTCGCGGGTGGGCGGCGGCTCAACGAACTCGCTGTCCCGGTTGCGGTCCGGCTTTTCGCCGTCGGTGGTGAGAAAATCGGTCCAGCGGGACCGCATGTTGCCGGTCATGTGCTTGACGATGATGGCAATGGAGTTCATCTCGCGGTCGAGCGTTTGATAGAGCTGTTCGTCGGTGACCTGGGCCATCGCTTGCTCGGCCATTTTTTTGTACTGCCGCAGAACGGCGAGCGAATCTTCCAGGTAGGATGTGGTGAATTTCAGGGGCATGCTTCCATGTTGCGATAAAATCGGCGCCGCAGGAGTACCGCAACACCGCGCGGGCAGAGGGAGCCAGCCGGGCGTTAGTCGATCAGGCCGGCGCGCAGCGCAAAGCGCACCAGCTCGCCGGTGGAGTGGAGATTCAACTTTTCCATGATCCGGCCGCGGTGCGCCTCCACGGTATAGACGCTGAGGTTGAGCGCGGTGGCGATCTCCTTGTTGGTCTTCCCTTCCGCGATCATTTGCAGAACTTCGCGCTCGCGGCTGGTCAGCAGATCCAGAGGATCGGTGACGTGGCGGCGATAATCGGTGAGCACGGCGTCGGATACGGCGGGACTGAGCCAGGCTTCGCCTTTGGCGATGCTGCGCACGGCGGCGATCAGATCGGAGTCGGCCGAATCTTTTAGCAGATAGCCGCGCGCGCCGGCGCGCAGAATTTCGCGGACGTAGACCGCGTCCTTGTGCATGCTCAAGGCCAGCACGCGGGCCCGCGGCGCCACGTCGGCGAGGCGGCGCGTGGCTTCGATGCCGTTCAGCTCCGGCATGGTGACGTCCATAATGACCACGTCCGGCTGAAGCTTTTCGGCCAGCTCAAGAACCTCGCGGCCGTTGCCCGCTTCGCCCACGATCTGCAAGTCGGGTTGGGCGGACAGAATCATCTTGAAGCCCTGGCGCACCAGGACGTGATCGTCGGCTAACAGAATTTTCGTCACGGCTCTTTCCCCGCCGGCTTGCCTCGCGGCGCCGAGACTTCTATAGTGACACCGGCGCCGGGATGGGATTTGATGGTAAGCTCCCCGCCGGCGCTGCGGGCTCGGGCGCGCATGCCGATCAGGCCCATGCCGCCCCCGTTTCTGGACGGCTGCAAACCCCGGCCGTTGTCGTGAATGGTCAGATGAACGGTGTCCGGCCCGGCCCGGAGATGAATGGTGGCTTGCGTGGCGCCGGAGTGGCGGGCGATATTGGTGAGCGCTTCCTGCACGATGCGGAACAGATGCGTCTCGGTCTCATCGGCCAGCCGGCCGGTGAATTCGCTGCGGTAGTCGGTTTCGATCCCGGTGCGCTCACGGAAGCGGTCGGCCAGCCAGCGGATGCCGGCATCGAGCCCGAAATCATCGAGGATGGTGGGGCGCAGAAGCTGCGAAAGCTCGCGCACGTTGGAAATCGCCCCCTCTACCAGCTTGAGGGAGTCCTCCACGCGCTGCCGGTCGGCGCCGGAGGCGGCCAGCGCGGCCAGATTGGTCTTGATCGCAGTCAGCGCGCCGCCCAGTTCGTCGTGCAGTTCATGCGAGAACCGCCGCGCGACGGACTCCTGCGTTTCGAGCATGCGGAAGGAAACGCGGCTTAGCTCGCTGGTCTGCGCCTCCATCTGCCGGAAAACGCCGGCGGCGATGCGCACCGTAGTGCCGGCGGAGATGAGCGCCACCAGCAGGCATCCTCCGAACAGCAGCAGCGCGTCCTGAACAAAGCGCCGCGCCTGGCGGTCCATGGCCTCGTTGATCTCCACCGCGCGGGCGTAGCTGGAATCGACCAGGCGCGCCACGTCGGCGGAAACACGCTGGTGCAGGGTGAACAAATCGCGCGAGGAGTGCACCGGAATTTTGGCGTGGGACAAAAGCTGGCGCGCCTCGGCGGAAAAGTCCTGAACCGCGCGCTCCAGCGCGTTCCAGGCGTCCTCGTCCGGCCCTCCGCGGGCGGCCGCCACCATGCGGTGAATTTCGCGGTCGGTTTGATCGAGGTCGGCCAGGACGCGGTCCCGGTCCACCTGATCGGGAGCGCGGGAAAGCTGATAGAAGGCCGCGTTGAGGACCTGCTGTTCGCGGTCCACTTCGTCCTGAAGCCGGGTAATGACCAGCTCGCTGCTCATCAGGCTGCGGGCGCTGGCGCGGATGGCATCGGCGTCGTCCACCCCGATGATCGCGGCGGCGATCAGCATGGTGATGACAAGCGCGAATCCGATCAGCAGGACGCGAAGCAGAGCGCGCATTCTGAATCTACTTTCAGATTAATGTCGTTCATTAAAATTTGCTCGGCCCCAATCGCTCAACAAGGCCGGGCGGCGTAGCTTTTCGAGGTGATCGCGCACCGGCCGCGCCGGGCGCAACATGGAGGCGTGGGTGGAAACAAGCACCCCGATCAAAGGAGAAAAGAGAATGAGACGCCTGGTTTTGACATCGTTATTCGCCGCGGCCGCGGTTTTTGCGCAATCGGGGGCAGCGCCCGCCACGCAGAGCACGCCCGCCAAGGCGCCGGCCCAGAAATCGGCCGCGAAATCGGTGAAGAAGCATAAAAAGAGCGGCAAGAAGGCTACGCCACCCGCGGCCGCCAAGACCGCGCAGTCCAAGTAGTCTGTTAGGGGGCGGGAGGATCGGCGCGCGGCCGGTTATCCCGCCCCATTTTCACGAAGGATGCGCTCAATATACTCGCTTGCGCGGCCGTCGCCATACGGATTATGAAGCCGCGACATCCGTTCGAATTCGCGGGGGTCCTCCAGAAGCCGCGTGGTTTCCGAAACAATTTTCGACACCTCCGTGCCGACCAGTTTCACCGTGCCGGCCTCCACCGCCTCCGGCCGCTCGGTTTTTTCGCGCAGAACCAGAATCGGCTTGCCCAGCGACGGACCTTCCTCCTGAATCCCGCCCGAG
Organism: Terriglobia bacterium; assembly: GCA_021324615.1. GTDB lineage: Bacteria > Acidobacteriota > Terriglobia > Bryobacterales > Bryobacteraceae > Palsa-187. The sequence continues at coordinate 68,530 of JAJPIT010000017.1, forward strand.
TCGGTCAGGATCAGATAGGCGCGGCGCATCAGATCGACAAAACGAACATAGTCGAGCGGCTCGGCCAGCGTGATATTGGGGTGCCCGCGCAGCCAGCGGTCCGCGGCGCGGCGGACGTTGGGATTGGGATGAACCGGATAGATCACGCGCACGTCCGGCCGGCCGGCGATTTGCGACACCGCCTGGCAGATGCGGTCGAATCCCTCGCCAAAGCTTTCCCGGCGATGCGCGGTGACCAGGATGAGTTTCTTTTCCGGGCTGGGCCATTCGGCGGAGGGCAGTTCGCCGCGGTCCAGGCGGTCGCGGATATACAGCACGGCATCGATGCCGGTGTTGCCGGTGACGTGGACTCCGGTGGTGATGCCCTCCCGGGCCAGATTCGCCGCGGCAGCCGCCGTCGGCGCGAAGTGCAGCGCCGCGATGCGGGCGGCCAGCGCGCGATTGGCTTCCTCCGGGAAGGGCTGCGCGAGATCGCCGGTGCGCAGGCCGGCTTCGACGTGCGCCACCGGAACGCGCGCGTAGAACGCCGCCAGCGCGCCGCAGAACGTCGTCGTCGTATCGCCCTGCACCATGGCCAGATCGGGCTTGCAATCGCCAAGCACGCGCTCCAGGCCGGCGACGATGCGCGAGGTGGACTCAAACAGCGTCTGGCCGGGGGTCATCAGATCGAGATCGTAGTCCGGCCGGATGCCGAAGGCGCTCAGAACCTGGTCCAGCATCGCGCGATGCTGCGCGGTGACGCAGACTCGTACGCGATAGCGCTCGGGAAAGCGGCCGAGATACCGGATCAGAGCCGCGAGCTTGATCGCTTCCGGCCGGGTGCCGAAGATGAACAGGATGGTCCGCTGCAACTTTTCATAGTAGACCGGAACGCGCGCCGGGCTTGCTTCCCTGCCCCGCCCGGGCTCGCCGGCGGGCATAACCGTTAAACTGTAAGCGTATGCGCATCCTCGTCGTGGAAGACGAAAAACGGATCGCCGACTTCCTGTCGCGTGGGCTGGAAAGCGCCGGTTACGCTGTCGATGTGGCCGGCGACGGCCGCCGCGCCGTCGACATGGTTCACGCCACCGAATATGATCTCATCATTCTGGACCTGGGCCTGCCCGACATCGACGGCCTGGCGGTTCTGCAAAAAATCCGCAACCGCAAATCCAGCCCGCCGGTGCTGATCCTCAGCGCCCGCGATCAGGTGGACGACCGCGTCAAGGGCCTGGAGGGCGGCGCCGACGACTATCTGGTAAAGCCGTTCGCCTTCGTCGAGCTTCTGGCCCGCGTCCGCGTGCTGCTGCGGCGCGGCCAGCCCACGCCGGAAAAACTGCAAGTGGGCGAGCTTTCGCTGGACTGCATCCGGCGCAAAGTCACCCGCGCCGGCGAAAATATCGAGCTGGCGCCGAAGGAGTTCAGCATCCTCGAATATTTAATGCGCAACCGCGGCCGCCCGCTCAGCCGCACCATGATCGTCGAGCACGTCTGGGACATGGATTACGACGGGCTTACCAACATCGTGGACGTCTATATCCGCCATCTGCGCTCGAAAATCGACGACAAGTGGCCGGTGAAGATGATCCAGACCGTGCGCGGCATCGGCTACATGCTCGATGAGCCGGAGCGCGCCGAAAAATCCTCCTGATGGCCCGCTTCACCCGAGTCTTCGCCGTTCCCAAGCCGCGCGTCGATTTCCTGCGCGGGATGCGATTCCGGCTGATGGTGAGCTTCGTGATCTTCTTCACCATCCTGCTGGTGGTGGTCGGCCTGGTGTTCCACAAGACCTTGCAACTGGAAACCGAGCGCGACGTGCGCGACGCGCTCGATGAAGAGTGGTTTGAAGCCAAGGGATATTTGAAGATCGAAAAACAGCGGCCGGTGTGGGTGGCCGATGAAAGCGATCCCGAGGACAACTTCATCGTGAGCCGGCTCAAGCACGTTTATCTGATCACCGACGCCAACGGCAACGCGCTTCAGTACGACGACACTTACGAATCGATCGGCCTCGATTCGCTCGACGAGATCCGGCGCGTTCTGGCGCTGCCAGGCCCGGAAACGCGCGTCCGCTGGTCCCGGGACGGGACGCCTTACCTGGTCAAGGCGGGAAAGATTCTCGATGAGGACAGCCGCCAGCCGTACTTCCTGGCCATCGGCCGCTCGCTGGCGCCGGCGCGCAAGACGGTGAGCGACTTCACCCGCAATTATTTTTACATGCTGCCGGCGATGATCGCCTTCAGCGGCCTGCTCGGATGGGTGCTGGCCGGGCGCGCCATTCAGCCGGTCAACTCCGTCGCGCAAGCCGCGCAAACCATCACCGGATCGAACCTTTCGCTGCAAATTCCGCTGCGCGGCGCCGGCGACGAGCTGGACCGCCTCATCGAAAGCTTCAACAAGATGACGGCGCGGCTCAATCAATCCTTCGAGCAGATCCGCCGTTTCTCCACCGATGTTTCGCACGAGCTGCGCACCCCGCTCACCGCCATCCGCGGCCAGCTCGAAGTGGCGCTGTTCACCGCCCAAACGCCGGATCAGTACCGCGAGGCGATGCTCAACGCTCTGGAAGACGTCGAAAAGCTATCGAGCATCGTGCGCGCGCTGCTGCTTCTTTCGCAGGCCGAATCCGGGCAGCTCGCGCTGCAAAAATCCCCCCTCGATCTCGCCGTTCTGGCGCGCGACGTCGTCGATCAGTTTCAGATCCCGGCCGAAGAAAAAGACGTCCGGCTCACCGCCGAGCTGGAGGCGCCCGCGGTGGTCTCCGCCGACCACACCCAGATCGAGCGGCTGCTCTCGAATCTGCTTTCCAACGCGGTCAAGTACACCCCGCGCGGCGGATCGGTGCGCGTGCGCGTCGGTCCCGGTGAGGGGCCGGGTTGGGCGCAGATCGTGGTCGAGGACACCGGCGTGGGAATTCCCGCCGAGAATCTGCCGCACATTTTCGACCGCTTTTACCGGGTCCGCAACGCGCAGACCGAATCCGTGGCCGGCCTCGGCCTGGGCTTGAGCTTCGTCGCCTGGATCGTCGAGGTTCATGGCGGCCGCATCGAGGTCGCCAGCACCGAGGGCGAAGGCACGCGCTTCACCGTTCTGCTTCCCGCCGAACCGTCCCCGGTCCCCGCGCCGGAAACCGAGGCGGTCGCCTAGCGCCCGTCTCCAGCACCCGCCCGGGCGCGGCGCCGCCGTGGCGCTAGGGCGTTTCGATCCACTTCGCCGTGCCGGAGTTGAGCGCTTCGGTGAACTGCACTCCCTTGATCGTGATGGTGTGGCGGGCGCTGTCGCTGCGCGTCAAATAACCGCACTCCTTCAAGTACCACAGGCTGAACTCCAGCTCCCTCCGCGGGACGTTCAGCAGCAGTTCCAGATCGCGAAGGCCCAGGCTCGGCTGATCGGGGCTGGCGAAGCGGCGGCGGTAGAGCAGGCGCAAAATCTCTTCGCGGCGCTGCATCTCATTGGCGAGCGGCGGCGAAGGCGGAGGCTCCGCCACGCCGACCGCTTCGCGTTTCCGCTGCTGCCGGTACTGGCGGTCGTAGGCTTCGCGCCGCTTTGCATCGCTCAAGACTTCATAGGCGAGCGACACCTTTTTGAAAATCTCGGCATCGCCCGTTTCGAGATTATCGGGGTGAAACCGGCGCGCCTGAAGGCGGTATACGCGGCGGATCGTTTCCGCGTCGGCGTTGGGGCTGACTTGCAGAATCTCGTAATGATCGACGAACATCGCGCTTCTGGGATGATCGGCAGATCCAGGCGCAACTTGAGACCGCCCTAGGAAAGCACCGGCAGCGAGCGATAGCCATTGGGAACGAACAGGCTTCCCTGCGTGGCGCCCTGCGGCGCGGCCTGGGCCAGCTCCGCCGCGATTTTCCGCAAATCGGCTTCGCCGCCGAGCGCCTGCTCGAAACTCCGCGCGACGCGCCGCGCTTGTTCGCCCGATTCATGCGCGAATTCGATGCGAAAATCGCGGATTCCCGCGCTCAGCCAGACGCGAAGATACGCCGTAGCCTCCTGGGCCTCGGCTCCGAACACGGTATTGCGGCAGCCCACGTCGGCCATCACCGGATGAGCGCGGCCGGTTTGATCTTTCAGCTCCACGCGATGTTTTTCGCAGGGCCGCCCGCAGTCGCGGTAGCTCGTGCCGGTCGAAAGGAACCGGCAAAACACGCAATGTTCGGTGTGGAACACCGGCAGATGCTGATACACGATCGCCTCAATCCGATCCGGACCGGCGCAGCGCGCGAGCTCGGTAATCTGCGCGGCGTTCAAATCGTGCCCCGGCGTAAGCCGCGTCAGGCCGAGATTCAGATACGTCTCCGCCGCCAGCGAATTTGCCGCGTTCAGGCTGAAATCGCCGATCAATTCCCTGCCGGCAAGCGCCTGGATCATCGCGGGCGAACGAACCAAAATGGCGCATTCCAGGCTCCGCAGGAAATTCAGGATGCGCCGCTCTGCCGGTTTCAGCAGGCGCGGGCTGGCGACGCGCGCGGCCAGTCCGGCGGATTTCACGCGCTCCACCGATGGCCGCAGCCCGTAAAGATCCAGATAATCCAGCGTCACGCTCGCCGGGCGAAGCTCGATCGCCGCGTCGAGCTGTTCCGGCGTGCGGACCAGCAGATGAATCCGCGGCTCCCCGGGCGGCGGCGCGGGACGTTCGCCAATTCGCGGAATTTCAAAAGCTCGGACGCCGGCCGGCGCGACCTCGGTTTGTAATTTTTCCAAAGCCTCCACCGCTTCGCGCCGCATCTGATTCAAAGCCGATACGGAAACAAAAAGGTTTTCGTTTGTTTTATATTCGATCGCCGACAACTGATACGGCGTATTGCCCAACCGCCCGAACTGCTCGCGCAGCATCTCGGCCGTTAACGCGCGATTCCGCGCCCTCCCCAGCGGCGCCGGGGATTTCACGGCGACGCGGATCTCCGGCCGTTTTTCGAGCGACCATTCCGCCTCCAGCGGGCCGCCTTCCTGCCCGGTAACCACCACGCGAACCGGCTGCCGCGCCACCGGCGCCGGGGGATCGAGGAACCGCTTCGCCGCGCGTTCCGTATCCGGATCATGCGTCCGCCACACGCGATCGCCCGCGCGAATGCGATCGAAGCGGATCGCGTCCTTGGCAAAGCGCAGCGCGACGCGCTTGCCGCTCTCCGCCGCTTCATAAACGCGGCCCCCCTCTTCCGGCTCCTCCGGACTCCGCCAGTCCGCCGCGTCGAACACGATCCCGTCGCCGGCCTTGAGCGGCGCCATGCGCTGCGCCTCGCCCGTTTCCACCCAAACCGCGCCCGCCTCGATTTTCGCAACCCGGCCCATCAGCACGCCGCGATGCCGCGGAGCCCGGCCCTCCACCACGGCCTGATGATTGGTCCCGGTCATAAAGAACGGCCCCAAGCCGCGCGAATAAATCTGTTCGAGTTGCAGCTTCTGCTCCGGCGCGGCGCCGGCGAACTCTCCGTTCCATGCTTGATCCACCGCGCTGCGATAAGCCTGCGTGGCCAGCGCGACGTATTCGGCGTCCTTGTACCGGCCTTCGATTTTGAGCGCCGCCACGCCGGCTTCGATAATCCGCGGGATCTGCTCCAGCGCGTAGAGATCGCCGGGCGAAAGCAAATAGCGCGCATCTCCCAGCGGCTCCTTGCGGCCGTCGACGATCATTTCGTAAGGAAGCCTGCACGCCTGCGCGCACTGCCCGCGATTGGCGCTGCGCCCGCCCCAGGCTTCCGAGGAAAAACATTGCCCGGAATAGGCGACGCACAGCGCGCCGTGAACGAAAATCTCCAGATCGCAGCCGGTTTCCTCCGCGATCGAGCGCACTTCCTCAAGCGACAGCTCGCGCGCCAGCGTCACCCGCCGCAATCCGAAGCTTTGCGCCAAACGCACGCCGTCCGCGTTGGTAATGCTCATCTGAGTGCTGGCGTGCAGCTCCATCTGGGGAGCGATGTGGCGGGCCATCCGCACCGCCGCGTAATCCTGCACGATCATCGCGTCGGCTCCGGCCTCGGCGATCGCGGCGATGGTCCGGGCCGCCTGTTCCAGCTCGTGCTCGAAGATCAGGGTGTTGAAGGTGACGTAGCCGCGAACCCCGCGCCGGTGCAAAGCGCGCATCACGTCCGGCAGCTCGCTTAAAGGAAAACCGACCTTGGCGCGCGCCGAAAAGTGCTTCAGCCCGAAATAAACCGCATCCGCGCCGGCCTCGATCGCGGCGTTCAACTGCGGCCAGTATCCGGCCGGGCTCATGATTTCAGGCTTGCGTCGCACGCTTGCTTTCAGCGTAACTTCTCGCGCGCGATCGCGCCGGGCCTGGCGCGGACCGCGCGAATATAATCCGCCGGAGAGAGGAGAATCTGCGTGCCCCGCACGCCGGCGGAAACGGAGATGACGTCGAACCGTTCGGCCGTCTCGTCGATGTAAACCGGAAATTCGCGGCGGGCCGCGAGCGCCGTCACCCCTCCGCGGATGTATCCGGTCAGCGGCTGCACGTCCTTGAGCGGGACCATCTCCACCCGCCGGTCGCCTGTCAGCTTCGCCAGCGCCTTCTCATCGACCTCGGCGTTGCCCGGAACCACGGCGAAGCACACCCCGTTGCGATCCCCGCGCAGCACCAGCGTCTTGAATACTTGCGCCGCCGGCAACCCGATCTTCGCCGCCACCGATTCCGCCGCCAGATCGTCCGGATCCACGGCGTACGCGCGCAACTGGTAAGCGATGCCCAGCGCATCCAGCGCGCGGGCCGCGTTGGTCTTCATTGCGGAGCTTTTTTCTTGAGCGCCGCGTCGTTTTCCTGAATAAAAGCGCGAATTTCGTCCGCCATTCCCAGCAGTTTCTCCCATTGCTCGCGATACAGCGTCACGGGAAACCGGCCCAGGCCGTATACCGACAGCGCACCCTTTTCACTGACCTTCAACGCCATCTGCCCGCGCGACGGTCTCTTTAATTTCTCGTTTTCCGCCCGCAGGCGCTCGATTTCCGCTTGCAATTCCGCTTCAGAAGGCATACGGTTTCAGGAATAGCATAAATCGCGGCGGCCTATCTCTTCGGCGGGCCTTTCCCGGCAAATTCTCCGGATTCTCGTGCACCCTGGCGCGGAAGCCCGCCTTCAGCCCCGCCGCCAGCGAAACCGTGGAATCCCCGTATCTATCGCGTAGCCGATCCACTGCTTTCAGGGTTTTCCGCCAGCGCTCCGTTTTTTCTTCCTCAAGAAGGCTGGTCTGGCCTTCGTCCGGTTCGAGCTGCTGCGCATAAACTCCCAGCAGCCGGATCGCCTTGCCCGACCACGCCTTGTGAAACAGTTCCCGCGCCGCTTCGGCGAGTTCCGTATCGATCTGCGTGGCGTGCGGCAGCGTGCGCGACCGCGTGAACGTCGCAAAATCCGAATAGCGAAGCTTGATCTGCACTGTTCGCGCATACAGCCGGTGATCCCGCAGCCGCCGCGCCACCATCTCCGACAGCCGCACCAGCATGGCATCCAGAGCCGCCCGGTCCGCCGTATCTACTGCAAACGTGTTCTCATGGCTGATCGACTTCACACCGCTTTCGCCGATTTCGTGATCGAACCAGCCGCCGGCGTCCTCGCCGCGCGATTTTCCGGCGAGCGCCAGGCCCCACTTGCCGAATCGTTCTTCCAAAAATTCGTCCTCGAGGCCCGCCAGATCCCCGATCTTGCGAATCCCCCAGGCGTGCAGGTTCTTTTCGGTCACCTTGCCGACGCCCGGAATTTTTCGCACGTCGAGCGGCGCGAGAAAATCCGCCTCTTTTCCCGGAACGATCCATAAGATTCCATTCGGCTTGGCCTGATCCGAAGCGATTTTGGCCACCAGCCGGGACGCCGCCACACCGACCGAACAATTCAAACCGGTCTCGCGCTTCACCGCCTCGTGCAGCTTGGAGGCCGCCTCCAGCGGCGGGCCGTGCAGCCGCCCGGTTCCCGTCAAATCCAGATACGCCTCATCGATCGAGGCCATTTCGACGCGCGGCGAGAATTTTCCGAGCACCTCGAACACGCGCCGCGAATATTCGAGATAACGGTCGCGATGGCCTTCGATGAAGATCGCCTGCGGGCAAAGTTTATAAGCGGTTCGCAGCGGCATCGCCGAATGAACGCCGAATTTGCGCGCCGCGTAAGACGCCGCCGAGACGACGCCGCGGTCGTTCGCGCGGCCGCCCACCACCACCGGCCGGCCCTTGAGCGAAGGATCGAACAGTTCTTCCACCGACACGAAGAAGGCGTCCATATCGACGTGAAAAAACGTCCGCACTACACTAAATAGTATGAAAATCGCGATCCTGATCGCCGTGCTTCTGCTGGCCGGAGCGGCCGCGCTGGCCGCCTGGAGCCGCGCCGGCAGGGGAACGCCTCCGCGGGTCGGCGAAATGGCGCCGGATTTCACCGCGCCCTCGCAAGACGGCTCTCCGGTGTCGCTCCACGACTTCCGCGGGCGCTGGGTGGTCCTGTATTTTTACCCCAAGGACGGCACCGCCGGCTGCACCATTGAGGCGCACAACTTCCAGCGCGATCTCGCCAGATACGAGGCGGCCAACGCCGTGATCCTCGGCGTGAGCGTCGATTCCACCCGCAGCCATCAGCAGTTCTGCGCCGAGCAGAGCTTGACCTTCAAGCTGATCGCCGATACGGAAAAGACCATTTCGCGGCAATACGGATCGCTAATGAACCTGGTCGTCACCAAAATCGCGGCGCGCAACACATTCTTAATCGATCCGCAAGGCAAAATCGCAAAGGAATGGATCGGCGTCCACCCCGGCGGCCACAGCGCGGAGGTTCTGGCGGCGCTGGCCTCGCTGTCACGGACCTGAGAACCCCGCCACCGCGTATCCTGCAAGGAGGCATGCGGGCCTGGGAGGTGTTGCGGCGGATCGCGGCTTCGGAACCGGTGGCCGCGGTCCCCGCGTTGATGCGCGGAGAACGCTCGGGCCGGGTGCAGCGTTAATCCTGCACCGGCGGGCTCGCCAACCCGCGGCGGGCCCGGCCCCGCTAATTCGCCTTGCCCAGCCAGCGAATCCGCACTACGAAGTGCCGCCCTTCGCTCCCCAGAAATACGGGAGGCATGCCCGGGATGGTCTGCACCACCGTCGGATTGACGTGATTGGTCAGATTATTCAAGCCGCCGCGCAGCGCCCAGCGGCGGCCGAAGGCGGTGAATTTCCACTCCGGATGAAGATTCAAGGTGAGATACCTGGGATAGCGTGCGGAGTTTACCGGCCCCACGATGGCGCCGTCGCCGTTCACCACCGAATACGGGAAGCCGCTGCGCGCCTCCATCGAAAACGCCACCGCCCAGTTCCGCCACTTCGTCGGAAGGTAGGCCCAGGCGACCAAGCGGTTCGGCGTATCCCAACTCAGCCGGCCGGCGTTATCGGCGACCATCAATGGCTGATCGACATTCAAGTCGAGCACCTCGTTGGACCACCCGCGCGAACGGGTGTAGCTCACCATCCACTGATAGCCTGCCCCGAAGTGCTGCCGGACCGCGACTTCGCCGGCGTCGTAGGCGGTGCGCTGCGCGTTGGCCAGATCGAACAGACCCGCTGTCGCGCCCGGCACATAGACCAATCCGTCCCTGCCGCGCTTGTGGGTCCCGTTCAGATTCACTTCGATTTTTCCCGGCAGATGCTGCTCGACGCCGGCCGTCCAGCTCTGAAATTCGGGGAAGTTCAGCCGGTGATTGGGAAGTTCGAAACGGTCGATCACCGCCGGCATCGCCGGATTGAAGAAGTAATTGATCGAATATTGATCCTCCGGACGGACGAACAGGGCCAGCGACGTGGCGTCGCGCAGGATGGCGTAGCCGGCGGTGAACTTGGTATTCCTTGAGGCGAACGGCGCCCAGGCCGCGGATACGCGCGGCGAAAAGGCCGCCCGGTGCAGCAGCTCGTCCCAATCCTGCCGCACGCCGTACTCCACCATCACGTTTTCACGCGCTTTCCAGTCGTCCATCACGTACCAGGAGGCTTCCGCGCTCGGCCGAGACGCCGTTCCGTTTCCTTCGAAAATGGTCTGCCGCACCAGCGCTCCGGTCTGATCATAAATATTGATTCCGGTGCGCATGAACTGCTGCCAGTAGTTCAGCCGGTCCAGGTCCACTCCGGTTTTCCATTGGTGATGCCCGGCGCGCTCAAGCGAGGGCAGAAATAAATTCGCCAGAAACTGAGTGCGGCTGGCCTTCTGCGTCGAATCCGCGTAGTAGTTGCCGCTCTTTCCGAAGGGGGAGATGTCATAAAACGCGTCGCCCTGCGGGATCACCCGGAGAAAATTGCGGTCCTCGGCGAGGCCGAATTCCAGCAGCATCCCGCGCTTTAGGTAAATCTGGTCCTTGGCGCTGAAGAACCAGGTGCGCGCGCGCTGATCGGTGGTGGTGGAAACCGGATCGAGCACATCCAGGCCGGTTTCCGGCGCAAAACGGTAGTTCACTAAAAAATCCGCGAACAAGATCTGGGACGGCGTCAGGTCCACCTGCGCGCGGGCCAGATTGCTCGCCTGAAAAAACTGGGTGTGATTTTGACCGTTCGGCAGGCCGGGAACAAACGGCTGGCTGTAGTCGAAATCGGCGTGCTCGGAAAACCAGGCGTGATTCTTCCGGATCGGGCCGGTGAGATTGAAGCGCGGCGCGTACGTCCCCAGGCGGAAACCGCCCTGCGTATTGAAGCCGGGCACGAAGTTGGTGGCCGAATAGCGCCACGGATCGTCGCCCATATCGGTGCGGACATCCAGCGCGCCGCCGGAGCCTTTGCCGAATTCGGGAGAGTAACGCCCGCTGATCCAATCCAGCGTTCTCACCGCCTCCACGCTCACGATGGCGTCCAGCTTGCCCGTGAGCGGATCGCCGAAGTTGAATCCGTCCAGAAGATAAAGCGTCTGATTTTCCGCGCCGCCGTCGAAATGGAGCTGGCCGGCCGAATCCTGGAGCACGCCGGGGATCAGCGGCAGAGCCGCGCGCAGATCGCGCGTGGGCGTGTACGGAATGTCGATGATCTGCGCCGCCGTGAGCTGCTTTTCGGCCGCGGTCTTGTCCAGGTCGATCCCGCCCGAGGACGCCGGAACATCCACCGACTGAAACACTTCCCGCAGATGATTCAGCGTGAGGCGGACTTCCCGCGTATCCTCGGAGATTTCCACCGGAAAATCCTTCAACGGGAAGTAGCCATCGTGCTCGACGCGCGCCCGGTACGAGCCTGGGGGCAACTCGAGCGTGAAGGCGCCGGTGGGGTCCGAAGTGGTGCTGCGCGTTTCGCCGCCGGCGGATTCAAACGTAATCCGGGCCGCGGCCACCCCGGCGTGATCCTCGTCCACGACGCGTCCGGAGACGGTGACGTCCGCCCCGGCCCGCCAACTCAACATCAAGACCCCGGTCACGAGGCTGAGCCATCGGGACACTCGGAAACACACCTGGGTTTCATTATAAGTCCGGCGGCTGGATCGGGCAGTCTAAGATAAAAAATAGTGACGCTTTCCGCCAGCGATCTGCGTTATCGCGCTCTTTTGGAAATCTCCGAAGCGTTCGTCGCCTGCCGCGAGTACGGGGCGCTGCTGGAGACGCTGTGGGGATCGCTGCGCGCCCTGATCCGCTTCGATTATCTGGCCCTGGTGCGTTATGACGCCGACAGAGCAACGGTGCGCGTCGAGGCCCTGGCTGGAGATCTGGCCCAACACGTTCCGGTCGGCATCGATCATCCGGTGCAGGGCAGCCCGCTGGAGATCGTGCTGGAAAGAAACGCGCCGTTTTATTGCGCCGACGTGGCCCGCGAAGCGCGCTTCCGGCCGGATTTGATGGAGACTTTCCGGAAATTTGAAATCCGCAGCGGATTCTGGGTTCCTTTGACGCGCGACGGCCGCAACCACGGCTGCCTGTCGTTCGGATCGCGCTCGGCCGGGGCCTACGGCGCCGAAGACCGGGAGCTGATGGAGCACATCGCCCGGCACGTGACCATCGCCGTCGAGAACGCGCTCGCCTTTGAGGAAATCCGGGAGCTCCGGCGGAAGATCGAGGACGAAAAGATCTACCTGGAACAGGAGATCCGCCAGGAGTACCGCTTGGATGAGATGATCGGAACCAGCCCGGCGATCCGCAAGGTTTTAAAGCAGATCGCCACCGCCGCGCCGACCGGTTCCACGGTTCTGATCCAGGGCGAAACGGGCACCGGCAAGGAGCTGGCCGCGCGCGCCATCCACCAGGCGAGCCGCCGCAGCCAGGGGACCTTCGTGAAGCTGAACTGCGCGGCGATCCCGCCAGCGCTGCTGGAAAGCGAGCTGCTCGGCCACGAAAAGGGCGCCTTCACCGGCGCCATCAGCCGGCGCATCGGCCGCTTCGAGCTGGCCCACGGCGGAACGCTGTTTTTGGATGAAATTGGCGAATTACCGCTCGAATTACAGCCAAAATTGCTGCGCATTTTGCAGGACGGGCAGTTCGAGCGGCTGGGCGGGACGCGAACGCTGCACTCCGATTTCCGCCTGCTGGTGGCGACCAACCGCGATCTGCGGGCGCTGGTCCAGCAGAAACTTTTTCGCGCGGATTTGTTCTATCGCCTGAACGTCTTCCCGATCACCATCCCGCCGCTGCGCGAGCGCCGCGAGGATATTCCGATGCTGGCCCGTTACTTTGTCCAGGAGTTCGCCGCGCGCATGGGCAAGCACATCGACGCCATCCCTTCGGAGGCGATGGAGGCCTTGCAAAATTACTCCTGGCCGGGCAATATCCGCGAACTGCGCAACGTGCTGGAGCGCAGCGTGATTCTCACCGCCGGCCGGCGGCTGTACATCCCGCGCGACGCATTTGAGTTCGGATTCGAGGGAGCCTCGGCCGCCGCCGTCGCGCCGCTGGCCGACGCCGAGCGGCGGCACATTCTGGAGGCCCTTCGCGCCACCGCTGGAGTGATCGGGGGCCCGAAGGGCGCGGCGGCTCTGCTCGGGCTGAAACGCAGCACGCTGCAATCGCGCATGGCCAAGCTTGGCATCACCAGAAGCGCCCGCGGCCCGGATTAGCGCCGGTATTTCGGCGAGTGCCGGCATTTCGGCGGCCATGAGCGCTTTCGCGCTGCAAATAAAACCACTTAGTTCGGTTAGGGACGTGCATTCCCACTACCGCGCTTCTTATGATGCTCGCTCGTCTGGCCCAGATCGATGGACGAACGGTGTTGCAGGTCAGCGGGCGCCTGGCGGCGGAGTGGGTGCGCGAACTGGAGCGCTGTTGGCGGGCCCAGCGGGATAAGAACATTTTGGTGGATCTTCGAGGCGTTACGTTCATCGATGAATCTGGTGAGAAGCTATTGCGCAGGATGCATCGCGGGGGAGCGGCATTTTTGACCGGAGGGCTGCTCGTGCGCGAAGTGGTGGAACGGATCACAGGCGGGTGAAAATGAACATTTTGGCGTTTGTGTTTGCCGCGCTGGTGGTGTCTGCGCGGCTGGGGTACGCGCAAGGTCCGGCGATGCCGCCCGCGCCGGCGACGGCTCCGGCCAACCTGCCGCAGGGAGGGCTGATGCTGCCGCAGCCGGGCGGAAATTTTCAGGGCAGCGTGGCGGCGGCGCCCGCCCCGCCGCTGCGCTTATCGCTGGAGGATGCGCTCGAACGCGGGCTCCGGACCAATCTGGGTCTGCTGGTGACGCAGACCGGATCGCGGATCGCTTCGATAGAAAGACGGCGGGCGCTGGCGGCGCTTCTGCCCACCGTCGGCGGGCAGGTGCTTGAAACGGAGCAGCAGCTCGATCTGGCGTCGTTCGGCTTTCACTTCCCGGGTGTGCCGCCGGTGATCGGGCCGTTCCATTATTTCAGCGCTCAGGCTTCGCTTTCGCAGAAGATTTTCGACTGGACCTCGATCAAAAACCGGCGGGCGGCGCTGCAAAATGAGCGGGCAGCGGAACTTTCCGTCAAGGACGCGCGCGATCTGGTGGTGCAGGCAGTCGCGTCGGCGTACCTGGCGATTATCGCCGACGGCGCGAGAGTGAGCGCGGCGCAAGCCGAGGTCGATACAGCGCAGGCGCTCTATGACCGGGCGCGCGATCAGCACCGGGCGGGAGTTTCGCCGGCCATCGACGAGCTGCGCGCGCAGGTGGAGCTCAAGACGAGGCAGCAGCAGTTGCTGGCGGCGGCCAATCAACGGGACAAAGACAAACTGGCGCTGGGGCGGGTGATCGGCCTGCCGGACGGGCAGTCCTTCGAGCTGGCCGACGCGGCGCCGTACGTTCCGCTGGAGGCGATCACGGCGCAGCAGGCCATCGAGCGGGCGCGCAAGAACCGCGCCGATTATCAGAGCGCGGTGCTGCAAGTGCGGGCGGCGGAAACGGCGCGGGAGGCGGCCGCCGCCCAACGCTATCCGGCGGCGCAGGTGGACGCCGATTACGGCGCCATCGGCGTCGCTCCCAACAGTTCGCACGGCGTGTTCACGGTCACCGGAGGCGTCCGTTTCAATCTTTTCGACGCGGGCCGGATCCGCGCCGATATCGAGCAGGCCGACGCGGTGATCCGGCAGCGCAAGGACGAGCTGGCCAATCTGGAGGCGCAGATCGCCTACCAGGTTCGCACGGCGCTGCTCGATCTGAAGACGGCGGCGGATCAGGTGGCGGTGGCGCAGGATAATTTGAGTCTGGCCAATCAGACGCTGGCGCAGGCGCGCGACCGCTTCTCGGCCGGGGTCGCCGACAATCTGGAGGTGGTGCAGGCGCAGGATGCGGTGGCGGCGGCCAATGAGGCGCTGATCTCGGCGATTTATCTGCACAACATCGCCAAGGTGTCGCTGGCCCGCGCCGTCGGCGAGACGGAGACGAGTTTGAAAGAGTTCATGGGAGGCAGATAGATGGCCGGCGAACAGGAAGTCCATTCGGTGGTCCGGACCAGGACGAGCGCCAAGACAATTTTATTCCGGATTGTTGTTGTCATTATTCTGGTGACCGCGGCGGCGGCGGGATACCTGTACTGGAAAGACTCGCAGCGGTTTGAGACGACCGACGACGCGCAGGTGGACGGGCAGATCTACACGATCAGCTCGCGCGTGACCGGTCACGTGCTTGAAGTGGCCGTCGAGGACGAGCAGACGGTGAAGGCCGGCGACGTGCTGGTGAAGCTCGACCCCAAGGACTTCCAGATCGCGCTCGAAAAGGCGAAAGCGGATCTGGCCGACGCGGTGGCGTCGCTGAACAGCACGCGCACGGACGTGCCGATCCTGTCGGCGACCACCTCCAGCACGCTGCTCTCGGCGCGATCGGCGAAGGCGGACGCGGAGGCGGCGATGGCGGGCGCGGAACGGCAGTTGAGCGCGGCGCGGGCGCGGCTGGAGACCGCCGAGGCCAACCTCCGGGTGGCGGTCGCCAACGATACCCGGGCGGCGCAGGATGTGGCGCGCTACCAGGCGCTGGTCGACAAGGACGAGATTTCGAAACAGGTCTACGATCAGGCGGTGAGCGCCGAAGCGGCGGCGCGCGCGACGGTGGATGCGCAGAAGGCGCAGGTCCAGGAAGCCCGCGACAACGTCTCGGCGGCGGAAAAGGCGGTGGAGCAGGCCAAGGCGCGCGTGGCGCAGGCCGAGGCGCAGATCCAGGCCGCGATGACCGGCCCGCAGCAGGTCAAGGCGCAGGAGGCGCGCGCGCAGGCGGCGGCGGCCAAGGTCGAACAATGCAAGACGGCCGTTGAGCAGGCCGAATTGAACCTGCAATACACCACAATCTACGCTCCGGTGAGCGGCGTGGTGGGCAAAAAGAACGTCGAGCCCGGAAATAATGTTTCGGCCGGACAGCAGTTGATGGCCGTGGTGCCGCTGGACGACGTCTGGATCACGGCGAATTTTAAGGAAACCCAGTTGCGCCGCATGAAGCCGGGCCAGCCGGTGACGATCAAGGTGGACGCCTACGACCGGGAATACAAAGGACATGTTTTGCGGTTCGCCGGAGCCAGCGGCGCCCGGATGAGCCTGCTGCCGCCGGAGAACGCCACCGGAAACTTCGTCAAAGTGGTGCAGCGGATTCCGGTGCGGATCGGCCTCGATCCGGGACAGAACGAGGATCATCTGCTGCGGCCGGGCATGTCGGTGGTGCCGGCGGTTGAGGTGCGATGAGCGCGGCGACCGAGAATCTGCCCGCTCCGCCCGCCGAGGTGCGCTGGCGGCCCAGGCACAATCCATGGGTGATCGCGCTGGTGGTGACCATGGCGACGTTCATGGAGGTGCTGGACACCAGCATCGCCAACGTCGCGCTGCCGCACATGGCCGGCAGCCTTTCGGCGGGGACCGATGAGAGCACCTGGGTGCTGAGTTCGTATCTGGTGGCCAACGCGGTGATTCTGCCGATCAGCGCGTGGCTGGCAACAAGATTCGGACGGAAGCGCTTCTACATGACCTGCGTGGTGCTGTTCGGCGTCAGCTCGTTTTTATGCGGGCTGGCGCCGAGCCTTTCCTGGCTGGTGTTCTTCCGTGTCTTGCAGGGCCTGGGCGGCGGCGGGCTGGCGCCGAGCGAGCAGGCGATTCTGGCCGACACGTTTCCCCCGCACAAACGCGGCATGGCCTTCGCCATTTACGGCATGGCGGTGGTTCTGGCCCCGGCGATCGGCCCGACTCTGGGCGGATACATTACCGACAACTTCGACTGGCGCTGGATCTTCTTCATCAACGTTCCGGTGGCCGTGGCCTCGCTCATTTTGACTTCGCGGCTGGTGGAGGATCCGCCGTTCCTAAAGACGATGCGCGAACGCGCGGGAAAGGTTGATTACGTCGGCCTGGGATTGATCGCGATCGGGCTCGGCTCGGCGCAGGTGGTGCTCGATAAGGGCCAGCGCGAGGACTGGCTGGCTTCGAACTTCATTCTGGTGTTTTCGATTCTGGCCTTGGCCGGCATCCTCTCGGCGGTGGTTTGGGAATACTTTCACGACAATCCGGTGATCGACGTTCGATTGTTCCGGAATCGGAATTTCGCGGTCTCCTGCGTGTTGATGTTCATGCTGGGCGCGGCGCTGTTCGGAGCGACGGTGCTGCTGCCGCAGATGGTGCAGACGCTGATGGGCTACACGGCGGAGCAGGCCGGATGGGTGCTTTCGCCGGGCGCGGTGGTGATCATCCTGCTGCTGCC
>JAJPIT010000119.1 GCA_021324615.1 Terriglobia bacterium
GTTTCCAAAGCCGGATGCGGCGATAATCTTCCCCACATCACCTCTCCGGCGAGGCACAGCCGGTCGAGCCATTCCGGATCGTATCCGGCGACTCGCTTCGGCAGTACCGAGGATTCCCACGCCGCCGCGGAAATTTCGTAGCCCTGAAGCTGCTTGAGCACCTGAAACAGCCCGTCGACTCCGTGCAGTTGAGCGCCGGGCGTCAGATGATGCCAGCGGCACAGAAAGCGCATGAACAGCGCCGAGGAAACCGGCTCGATTTCGCGGCGCAGCCGGCCGAGCGTAAGGCGATGGATACGCGCGAGAATCCGGCGATGGCAAAACTCCGTCTGGCCCGCGCCATCGGGCGAGAACTGCCCGCGCAGGATCTGGCCCTCCGATTCGAGCTGGCCGAGCGCGATTTCCACGTCGCTCAAGCGCAGGCCGATTCGTTCGGCGAGCGCGGCCGGCGACGCCGGTCCGATGGAGTCCATCCATCCGCGCAGGATGGCGGTGGCGTCGTTCACGCGTTCGACGCGCTCGGTTGCGACCCATCGCCCTTCGATCAGGCGCGCCCGGCCGGCGCGCGCCAGCTCCTCGAAAAATCCCGACCATTCCGCGACCGGCGGCAGCAGGATCAGCGTGAGCAGAGCGTCGTGCAGCTCATCGGCGTCGCGCACCACCGGCCAGGATTCCTCGGCGACTTGCGCGATCGCCGCCGCATCCAGCGCGCCGATCGAGCCCGCGTCCTCGCTGGGCAGGGTGCGGCGGAGCTGCACCGCTCGCGCCCGGCGCTCCTCCAGCGGAGCGTCGTCCAGATACGCATAGGGATTCGCGTTCAGAACTTCGTGGCTGAACGGCGAAGGCTCCGGCGTGTCTACGGCGACGGTGCGCACCGAGCCTTCATCCATCCGCTCCAGCAGATGAATCAGGCCGTCGATATCCATCGCCTCGTGCAGGCAATTGAGAATGGTTTCATTCACCAGCGGGTGATCGGGAATGCGCGGCTCGCCGACCAGATTTTCCGCGCAGGCTACCTGATCCGGAAACACGGCGGCCAGCAGATCATCGGAGCGCATTCTTTGAATCGGCGGCGGAACTTTTTTTCCGCCGGCGAATCGCAGCACCGCCAGCGCCCGCGATGCGTTCCACTTCCACCGCGCGCCGAACATCGGCGAGGCGAGCAGAGCCTGCGTCAGCACGTGCTTGACCGAATGAGGCCGCAGAAAGCTGAAGACGGATTCGAGCGGGAAGGAATGCTGATCGCTCAAGGAAAGCAGCAGGCCGTTGTCGGTGGCCGCGGCTTGCAGCTCGAAGTTGAAGGTGCGGCAGAATCGCTTGCGCAGCGCCAGCCCCCAGGCGCGGTTGATGCGCGATCCGAACGGGGCGTGAATCACGAGCTGCATTCCGCCGCCTTCGTCGAAAAATCGCTCGGCGACGACGACGTTTTCTCCCGGCATCGCGCCCAGCGCGCGCAGGCCCGCGCGGACGTAAGCGCTCGCCTGCTCCGCGCCGCGGCGGTCGAGCGAGCACTCGCGTTCCAGAAGCTCCACCGGATCGGCGGAGCCGGCGATGTCGTCGCGCAGCCGCGACACCTCGCGCGACAGCTCGCGCGTGCGGCCGGGCGCCTCGCCTCTCCAGAACGGAACCGAAGGAGCGGCGCCCTGCGCGTCCTCCACCCGAACGCGCCCCGGCTCGACGCGGCGGATGCGCCAGGACGTCGTGCCCAGCAGAAAAATATCGCCCACCAGGCTCTCGACGGCGAAATCTTCATCGAGCGAGCCGATCACGGTTCCTTCCGGCTCGGCCACCACCTGATATTGCGCGGAATCGGGAATCGCGCCGCCGGAAGTGATCGCCGCCAGCCGTGCTCCGCGGCGCCCGCGCAGGCGATGATTCACCTGATCGCGGTGCAGAAACGCTCCGCGGCGGCCGCGCGATGTGGCGATTCCTTCCGAGAGCATCTCGACGACGGAGACGAACTCGGCGCGCGTCAAATCGCGATAAGGATAGGCGCGGCGAACCATGGTGAACAGCTCGTCTTCATCCCAATCGCCGGCGGCGCAGGCGGCGACGATCTGCTGCGCCAGAATATCCAGGGGTTTTGAAGGAATCTCCAGCCGGTCCAGCTCGCCGGCGCGAATAGCGCGCACCAGCGCCGCGCATTCGATCAGTTCATCGCGCGTGGTTGCGAACAACCGCCCCTTGGGCAGCGCTCCCACCCAGTGGCCGGCCCGGCCGATGCGCTGCAAGGCCACGGCGATCGATCGCGGCGAACCGATCTGGCACACCAGATCCACGGTGCCGATATCGATGCCTAATTCGAGCGACGCGGTGGCCACCACGGCGCGCAGCTCGCCGGATTTCAGCCGCCGCTCCGCCGTCAGCCGCAGCTCGCGCGATAAACTCCCGTGGTGAGGAAGCACGGCGTTCTCGCCCAATCGTTCGCTCAAGTGATGCGCCACGCGCTCGGCCAGCCGCCGCGTGTTCACGAACACCAGCGTGGTCCGGTTTTCCCGCGCCAGCTCGGCGATGCGGTCGTAAATTTCGCCCCACATCTCGGTGCTCGCCACCGAGCTTAGCTCGTCGCGCGGAACTTCCACCGCCAGGTCCATTTCGCGCCGGTGGCCCACCTGGACGACGGCCGCCGAAGGACTTAAAAAGCGCGCCACCTCTTCAATCGGGCTCACCGTCGCCGATAATCCGATTTTTTGCAGCGTTGTTCCGGTCAGATGCTCCAGCCGGGCGATCGACAGGGCCAGATGCGAGCCGCGCTTGTCGTCGGCGACCGCGTGAATTTCATCGACGATCAGCGTTTTGACGCTTCTGAGCGTCTTCCTCGGGCCCTCCGCCGTAAGCAAAATGTACAGCGATTCCGGCGTGGTCACCAGAATGTGCGGCGGCTCCTTGCCCATCTGCTGGCGCTCGGAGGCGGATGTATCGCCAGTGCGGACCGCCACGCGGATCGGCGCCAGCCCGACGCCCTCCTGGCGCGCCAGCCTGGCGATTCCCGCCAGCGGCGCCTGGAGGTTATTGTGAATATCGTTGCTCAACGCCTTGAGCGGGGAGACGTAGAGGACTTGCGTGCCGCCGCCGAGCCTCCCCTGGCGGGCCTGGCGGACGAGCCCGTCCACGGCGGTCAGAAACGCGGCCAGAGTTTTGCCCGATCCGGTTGGCGAGGAGATCAGCACATCGCGGCCTTCGGCGATCAGCGGCCAGCCCAGCTTTTGCGGCTCGGTAACGCCGGCAAAGCGCGCGTCGAACCATTTTTGGACCAGCGGATCGAACGGCATTAGCTCCATGATAACGGGGAAGATTCAGTATCCTAAGGTTTTGAGCCATCCGCCATTTGACAGCGCCTATCTGGCCCGCCTGCGCGACGGTGACGCGGAAACCGAGCGGCATTTCGTCGCTCATTTTTCGAACGTCATTCGGCTCTCGCTGCGCTACCGCCTGCGGAGCTGGGAGCTGATCGAGGACATCCGACAGGAGACGTTTCTGCGGGTCCTGAATTTCCTGCGCACGGATCGGAGCCTGGACCATCCCGAGCGGCTCGGCGCCTACGTGCATTCCGTGTCGATGAATGTGATGATGGAGCTGCTTCGCGCCTCGACGCGTCATCCGCCGATTCCCGAAGACGCCTTCCATCTGGCCGACGAGCGCGCCAGCGCAGAAGCCAAACTGGTCACGCGCGAACACCAGGAACTGGTTCGGGACGTGTTGAACGAACTGGCCGAGAGAGACCGCGACATCCTGCGGTCGGTTTTCCTGGAGGAAGCCGACAAAGGCGAAATCTGCGAGCGCTTCGGCGTAGACCGCGACTATCTTAGGGTTTTGGTGCACCGCGCCAAGAACCGTTTCCGCGAAGTGCTTGAAAAGAGCGGGAAGTTACATCCCTGAAACGGATGAGGCAATGGATTCACTTCAAGATTGTGAGGCCGGCAAGACATGGATCATTCGGAAGCGTCAGCAATGAGCGCCGTGGAGCGTTACGTGCTCGGCGATCTTTCGGTTTCCGAGATCGAGGAGTTTGAGCGCCACTTCTTCGATTGTCCTCAGTGCTCGGAGGAGCTGAGGACGATGGCTATGTTTCAGGACAACGCCCGGGCGGTGTTTGCCGGGCGTGATCCGCGGCCGATCGCCGCCAGCCAGCCCGCGCCGGCGATGGAAGCGCCGCGGGCGAGCTGGTGGAATTTCAAGATATTCGTCCCGGCGTTGGCCCTGCTTGCCATCGCCGCCTTTGGCGGATACGAAGCGGGCCAGCGCCGCGCCGCACCAGCGCCGCAGGCCGTGGCCGAATTTCCGCTGTACGCCGCAGCGCGCGGCGAGGAGACGGTCATCGCTCCACCGTCCGGCGCGAAGTTTTACACCCTTTACATGGATAAAACCTGGGACCGCGACTATCCCGCCTACCGCGCTTCGTTTATCACGGGAGGCGCGGAAAAATTCTCGGTGCTGCTGGCCGCGCCGGCGCCCGGTCAATCGATTCACATCCTGATTCCGGCGGCGGCGCTTCCTTCCGGACGCTACACGCTGATCGTTTCCGCCGGGGGCGAAGAAGTGGCCCGCTACCCGTTCACTCTGCGCATCGAATAACCTACACCTTAAGTGAAGATTCGATTTCTCTACCATGCCGAAGCGGTCGCTGCCGCGGGATACCTCACCCTGCCGGTTCAGGAAATCATGCCCGCTCAGGCGTCGGTGGCCCTGCCGATCCTCGGCGGCCACGCCTCGGCGTCGGCGGAGAATTTTCGTCATCGCAATTACCTGAAATTCGATCGCGCCGAATCCCACGTGGTCGGCAGCTACAGTGAAAAGGACCGGGCGCACGGCACCCTCGCCTCCACGACCATCGAAGGATTGAACATCATGGACGTGGTCACCTGTGACCGCATCGTGGCGCGCATCACCACCAAACATCCCGGCGACGGCGATCCCGCGTTTATCCCGCTCGGCTCGCGCTTTGAAAATCTGCGCATCGCCGGGCATCGCATCGAGATCGATCTCGCCACCGATCTCTTCGCCGAGCACGACACCTGGTCCAAGTTGAATCACGCCCATCAGAACAAACCCGCGGTCAAGGCGGAGCTGGACAAGCTTGCTGTGGCCCGCGGTAAAGATAATAGGATGCATGTGACGCTTGCCCGCCTTCCCGAACCGCTTCCAGGCGGGTTATCGCGTAACGGGCACGGGATCTATGTCCCTCATTTCGGAACCGTGTATCTGGCCGAATATTTCGCCTCTCAAGCCCTGCATCGGCTGTTGATGATGCACGTCGATCTTGGATGCGCGGTGGAGGGAGGCTACGGCATTGGCGGCGCGGACGGCGACGGCAGCCCACCCCCTTCGCAATAACAGATATGGGCGCGCGGCTGGCGGTTTCGCTGCTGCTGTTGGGGGGCGGTTTGGCCTGCTTGCGGCGCCCCTCGCCAGACGGGCTGTATCAAAGGTCCACCACGCTGCTGCATCAGGGCAAGCTCGAAGAGGCGCGGCGGGCGGCGGAAGCCGGCTACCGCAGGGAGCCGAGCTGGCGCTTCCGCCTGCTTAAGATCGACGTTCTTCTCCAGATCGACGCGCGGGCGGCGCTGGCCGAAATCGCCGCCGCCGGCGATCCCGCTCCAGGGGAGGTCCGCGCCCGCCTGGAGCTGGACCGCGGCTGGGCCAACTATCTCATTTCGAACTATCCGGCGGCGGAGGCGGCGCTGGACCGCGCGCAGGAGCTGGCCTCCGGCGCGGCGTCCAATCCAATCGCGGCGGAGATCGAACTGGACCGCGGCATCGTGCTGGCCCAACAGGGCCGGTATGCCGCCGCCGAGGCCAACCTCCGCAGCGCCCTGGCGGGCATCGAAAAGTCCGGGGAGCCGTATCTGCGGGTGCGCGCGCTGGGCAGCCTGGGCTGGTTTCTTCTCTTCACGCACCATCCCGACCAGGCGATTTACTGGCTGGAAAGCCAGCGCGATCTGGCGGCGCGGATGGGAGCGGCGCGGCAGGTGGCCAACGCGCAGGGAAATCTCGGCTCGGCCTACTACCGGATGGGCGATTACGAACGAGCACTGCCGCTGTTTCGAGAAGCCGAACATAGCTTCGAACAGCTTGGCGATCGCCGCCAGCAGGAGGTCTGGCTCGGCAACATCGGCAATGTGCTGCTCGATAGCGGAGAGTACGCCGCCGCGATTCCCATCTACACGCGCGCCGCCTCGATCGCGCACGCCCTGGAGGATCCTTTTTCGGCGGCGGCCTGGGAAGACAATCTCGCCAACGCCTATTTGAAGCTGGGCCGCTACGACGAGGCTGAGCGCCATAATGATGAAGCGCTGCGGTTGAAGCAGAGCATTCATGCGCCGGTCGCCTTTCCGCTGGTCAATCGCGCCGGAATCGCCGAGGGGCGGGGGTATTACGGGGAAGCGGAAAGACTCTATCGCCAGGTGCTCGACGGTGCTGCCGACGATCCGGTGCCGCTGCTGGAAGCCGAATCGGGACTGGCCGGCGTTCTGGTCAAAACCGGCCAACTGGCGGGCGCCGACGCGCAGTTCCGCTCCGGCATCGAGCGCGTGGAGCGGAGCAGCGCCACCCTGGCCCGCGACGATTATAAGCTCTCCTATCTTTCGAGCCTGATCGACTTCTATCAGCGCTACGTCGATTTTCTGGTGGACCGCGGCCAGGTGGAGCGCGCCGCCGAAGTGGCCGAAGCGAGCCGCGCGCGGCTGCTGGACGAGCGGCTGGACGCGGCACGCACCGCCGCCCGCGCCGGGACCGCCGCCGCCTTCCGCCGCATCGCCCGCTCCTCGCGCGCCGTCGTACTTTCTTACTGGCTCGCGCCGAACCGGTCGTTTCTTTGGGTCATCACGCCGGAGGCGGTCGAGCTTCACGTTCTGCCGCCGGAAAAGGAGATCGCCCGGCGGGTCCAAAGCTACCGCGCGTTTATTGAGAATCTGGGCGATCCGCTCGCCTCCGGCTTTGCCGATGGCCGCCAGCTCTCCGGAATTTTGCTGGGGCCGGTGCGCGGGCTGCTCCGGGACGGCGTCCGTCTGCTGATCGCCCCCGACGGCGTTCTGAATTCGCTCAATTTCGAAACGTTGCCCGATCCCGGCGATCCTTCGCGCTATCTCATCGGCCGGGCGACGGTCGCTGTGGCCCCATCGCTGGATGCGCTGGCCGCGGCGCGTCCGAAGCCGGCGCGGACCCGCGGGCTGCTGTTGATCGGCGACCCGGAATCCGCCGTCGAGGAATACCCGCGGCTGCCCAACGCCTGGCGGGAAATGAAAATGATCGCCGGAGTCTTCGGTCCCCGCGCCTTGACGGAGCTGGGCGGAGTTCAGGCCAACCCCGCCGCCTACCGCGCCGCCGCGCCGGATCGATACTCCTGGATTCATTTCGCCGCGCACGCCTCGGCCAACCGCGAAAATCCGCTGGAATCCGCGCTGATCCTTTCGCGCCATAACGGCGTCTACACGCTTTCGGCGCGGGAGGTGATGGAGATCCCCCTCCACGCCGAACTGGTGACGCTCTCGGCCTGCCGCGGGGCGGGCGCCAAGACGTATTCCGGCGAGGGACTGGTTGGACTGTCGTGGGCGTTTCTCCGCGCCGGCGCTCAGAACGTCGTCGCCGGACTGTGGGATGTCACCGACACCTCCACGGCGTCGCTGATGGCCGGTTTTTACGCGGAGATGATGCGGGGCAGCGCGCCGGCCGAGGCGCTCCGCGCGGCCAAACTGCGCCTGGCCGGCTCTGCGGGCGCTTACCGGAAGCCGTTCTACTGGGCGCCCTTCCAGCTTTACGTCCGGGCCGCAGAGCAAGCCGCCGCCCTACAGCCTCCACGGGATAGCGCCCGCGCCGACGATCCCTGAAACTGGATTCCGGAAAGGGGACCATAACATGCAAGCGCCGAAACGGATTGTCCTGGCGTGCGTGTTCCTCGCCGGAAGAGTCCTGGCGGCCGAGGACGCCGCGCAGATCCTGAAGGCCACCGAACAGGCCTACCGAAGCCTCACCGCCTACGAGTTTAAAGGCGTCACCGCGTCGGAGACCAAGGTGGGGAGCACCGTGTCGAAGACCGAGACGCAGTTTGCCGTGGCCTTCAAACAGCCCAACGAATTTCGCATTGAATACGATTATCCGAGCGCGGGCGAGTGGATCCGGGCCTCCGACGGAAAGACGTTCTGGAACAAGCGCTCCATCACCAAAGAGTTCACCGAGGCGCCGGCCACCGACGACGCTTTGCGGATGCTGGACGGCTCGCCCATCGCTGCGTTCGAGAACCTGACGCAGGATTTGCAGAATCCGAAGATCGCCGGGTCGGAGGCGGTCACCGTCGGCGGCCAGAGCTATGACTGCTACGTGATTGAGGCCGCAAGCAACAGCGTCACCGCCTCGGGTCCGGCGCGGAGCGTTCCGGTAAAACTCTGGATTGACAAGACGCGGCACCTGGTGCTCAAGCAGGTCAGCGGCTCCGACGACGGACCGGCCTCGGCCACCTCCAGCGAGAATCAGCGCACGCTCAGCTTCACCGAGGTGCTGGTGAACGGCTCGATTCCGGACGATCTGTTCCACGTCTCTAAAAAATAGCTGCTATCCTGTTGCCCGATGCCGATCTTCGAATATAAATGCCGCGGTTGCGCCCATCAATTTGAGCTGCTGGTATTGCGCGGGGGCGAGGCGGCCTGCCCGCAGTGCGGGAGCCGGGATCTGGAGCAGATGCTGACCGCCTTCGCGGTAAGCTCGGAAGGAATCCGCCAGGCGAACGCCAAAGCGGCCCGCCGCGCCGCCGTGCGCAGCAAGGATTACATCGATAAAAAGGTCGCCGACGCCGAATACGTGAAAAAACACGACCATTAATCATGGGCGCCGCACCCCGGCGTATATTGGATACAGGAGCGCGGGGGTGAGGTTCCGGCCCGCGCCGCAGCAAGCCATGGCTCTTCGAAAGAACAACGACTCCCGTCCGCAGATCCTCGATGTTTCTCCGGC
Organism: Terriglobia bacterium; assembly: GCA_021324615.1. Lineage (GTDB taxonomy): Bacteria > Acidobacteriota > Terriglobia > Bryobacterales > Bryobacteraceae > Palsa-187. Next base: position 8,947 of record JAJPIT010000119.1, read on the forward strand.
CGCGGCGATCCCCGGCGGCGAATTCCAGATCCGGGGGAGGGGCTTAGCTCCTTCGGACCATTCGCGGGTGCGCTTCGGAGATGTGGTGGCGCCGGTGGTCATCGGCTCCGATCATTTTCTGATCGTCCGCGTTCCCGAAAACGCCCAGGCCAGCGAACTGATCGTCGGCAACGGGGATCATTCGAGCGTGCCGTGGACCTGCGGCATCGGCATCCAGATCGCCGACAGCCTGCATCCGGTGGCCAATCCGGTGATCGACCGCTATGGCAACATCTACACCACCTTCAGCGGTTCGCCGGGCCAGAAGACTCCCGTATCGATCTATAAAATCGATACCAACTACCGGCCCAAGCCGCTGGTGACGGATCTGATGAACGCCACCGGTTTGGCCTTCGATCCGGCGGGCGTACTCTACGCCTCCAGCCGGCATGACGGCGTGGTGTATCAGATCTCGCCGGCCGGAAACCTGGCGGTGTATGTGGAAGGTATGGGCGTGGCCACGGGAATCGTTTTCGATCCCGAAGAGAATCTGTACGTCGGCGACCGCAGCGGCACTATCTTCAAGATCAGCCGCTCGCGCCAGATCTACGTCTTCGCCACCCTGGAGCCGTCCATCGCCGCCTATCATCTGGCGTTCGGCCCCGACGGCTACCTTTACGTGACCGGCCCGACCACGTCGAGCTACGACGCCATCCATCGGATTTCGAGCGACGGCCGCGTGGAGTTGTTCTACCGCGGCCTGGGCCGCCCGCAAGGCATGGCTTTCGACGTCCAGGGCAACCTGTACGTGGCCGCATCGCTCAGCGGGCGGCGCGGCGTGGTGCGCCTGTCGCCGGACGCCCGCGCCGAGCTGTTCCTGTCCGGCCCGGCGATCGTGGGCTTGGCGTTTACCCCGTCGAAGTCCATGGTGCTGGCCACCCACAACTCCCTGTTCCGCGTCGATGCCGGCATCGAAGGCCGGAAAATTCCCTGATCCGGAACGCGCTGCTGATAAAATAAAGAAAGGACCGCGCCCCTTCTCCGGCGCGAACTCGAAGGAGCAATCTTTTGGCTGATTCCCAGGACCCTCGCGACCCGGCTCCTCCGCCGTCCGGCGGCCAGCTTCCTCTGGGCGGAGGCGGCGACGGCGGGGCGAAGAATCTGATCCCCATCAATATCGAAGACGAGATGCGGCGGTCCTATCTGGACTACGCCATGAGCGTCATCATCGGGCGCGCTCTGCCCGATGTGCGGGACGGGCTCAAGCCGGTGCACCGGCGCATCCTGTACGGAATGCACGAGCTCGGGCTGCACTACAACCGCCCGACCCGCAAATGCGCCAAAATCACCGGCGACGTGATGGGCAAATACCACCCGCACGGGAACGCTCCGATTTACGACGCATTGGTGCGCATGGCGCAGCCGTTTTCGCTGCGCTATCCGCTGGTGGACGGGCAGGGGAACTTCGGATCGGTGGACGGCGATCCGCCGGCGGCCGAACGCTACACCGAGGCGCGGCTGTCGCGCATCGCCTCGACGCTGCTGGAGGATATCGACAAGGAAACCGTCGATTTCCGGCCAAATTACGATGAAAGCGAGCAGGAGCCGGAAGTGCTTCCGGCACGCGTGCCCAATCTGCTGATCAACGGCAGCGAGGGCATCGCGGTGGGCATGGCCAGCAAGATCCCGCCGCACAACCTCAGCGAGATCATCGACGCCGCCGTTTTGCTGGTGCAGGACCCCAACACGCACCTGGAGAAAATCGCGCAGATCGTGCAAGGTCCGGATTTTCCCACCGGCGGCCTGATTTTGGGGCGCGACGGCATTCTCGAATACTTCGCCAAGGGCCGCGGCACGGTGAAGATGCGGGCCAAGGCGGCCATCGAAAAGATGGGCAAGGACCGCGAAGCGATCGTGGTCACCGAGATTCCCTACCAGGTCAACAAGGCGCGGCTGGTGGCGCAGATCGCCGAGCTGGTGAACGAGAAAAAGATCGAAGGCATCGCCGACGTGCGCGATGAAAGCGACCGCGACGGCTATCGCGTGGTGGTGGAGCTCAAGCGCGGCGAGCAGGCCGAAGTGATTCTGAACAATCTGTACAAGCAGACGCAGATGCAGGTCAACTTCGGCGTCATCATGCTGGCTATCGTCAACGGGCAGCCGCGCGAGCTGCCGCTGGTGGAGGCGCTCAAGCGCTTCATCGATCACCGCGTCGACGTGGTGCGGCGGCGCACCGATTACTTATTGCGCAAAGCGCGGGAGCGGGAGCATATTCTGCTCGGCTTCCAGCGCGCCCTGAACCATCTGGACGCGGTCATCGCGCTGATCCGCGCGGCGAAGACGCCCAAGGACGCGCGGGAGGCCCTGATGAATTTCATCACTCCCGCCGAGGCCGCCGAATACGCCGCGCTGGCCGGCGCGGACGCGCGCGGGCCGCGCTTCAGCGAACGCCAGGCGCAGGCCATCATCGAATTGCAGCTCCAGCGGCTGACGGGAATGGAGCGGCAGAAGATCCTCGACGAGCTGGCCGAAATTCAGGAAAAAATCAAGGAATATCTGGAAATTCTGGGATCGGAAAAGGCCCTCCGGTCGGTCATCATCAAGGAATTGAAGGAAGTACAGAAGGATTTCGGCGACGCGCGGCGCACCCAGATCGTCGAGGACAGCGGCGAGATCCAACTGGAAGATCTGGTGCAGATGGAGGACGTCGCGGTGACGGTCACCCGCGGCGGCTATCTGAAGCGCACCGCCGTCGACACCTACCGCCGGCAGTCGCGCGGGGGCAAGGGGCGCATCGGCATGTCCACGCGCGCCGAGGACGTGGTCGAGCATCTGATTATCGCCTCCACCCACGCTTATTTGCTGATTTTTACCAATAAAGGGCGGGTTTATTGGCTGAAAATCTACGAAATTCCGGACGCCGGCACGGCTTCCAAGGGCAAGCACGCCTCCGGATTGATCCACCTTCAGCCCGACGAGACGCCCACGGCGTTTTTGCCGGTGAAGGAGTTTGTCGCCGGAAAATATATCGTGATGGTGACCAAGAAGGGCACCATCAAGAAGTGCGAATTGACCGAATTCGATAATCCGACCTCGCGGGGCATCATCGCCATCGGCCTGGAAGAGGGCGACGAGCTGCTCGGCGCCCGCCTGACCAGCGGAACGGACTACATTTTCCTGGCCTCGCACGACGGCATGGCCTGCCGCTTCGCCGAATCCGACGTGCGCCCCATGGGGCGGCCCGCCTTCGGCGTCCGCGGCATGGAGCTGGAGGAAGGCGACTACCTGGTCGGCATGGAAGTGGTGGGCAAGGAGGGATTGATCCTCTCGATCTCGGAAAACGGCTACGGCAAGCGCACGCCGCTGGAGGATTACCGGCTCACCGCGCGTGGGCGCAAGGGCGTCATTAACATGAAAACCACGCCGCGCGTCGGCAAGGTGGTGGCCATCCTGGCGGTGAAGGAAGATTCGGACCTGATGATCATCACCAAACAGGGACAGATCATTCGCATCGATTCGGGCGAGATCCGGCAGGCGGGACGCTCCACGCAGGGCGTGCGGCTGGTGAACGTCGAAGCCGGCGACCAGGTCGCCGCGGCGAGCCTGATTCCGGAAACCGGCAGCGGGCAGGACGAGCTGCCGCTTCAGTAAAGCAAACGGGCATGGCGGCGGAGGATCCCGCCGCGCTCCCGAGTCTCTTAAGCCGGCCTCGCTCTCTAGCTATAGCGAGCCTAGGCGACGGCGGCGACCCGCGGCTCCGGCAAGCCCACATTCGCGGCCAGCCATCGGCCGAGCTGGGCGATCTGCGCGGCGCCGTCCACGTAACCGCAGACCGGAACTCCCGTAATCTCCTCGGCGTCAGCGGCGCTGACCGCGCCGGATTCATGAGAAAGCAGCAGCGCGCAGTGATCCTCGCATTCAAGCGATTTCAGCCATTCCATTTTTTCGCAAACGCCTTCAAGCGAGCGGCGCGCGTCGCCGGAAACCAGGAAAATCGCCTCCGATGCGCCGAGCGCCCGCGAGCATTGCGGGGGCGCCGCTTCGCTCAGATCGGCGCAAATGATCGAATAATTCTCCCGCGCGCGGCAGAGCAGCGGCGCGAGCTCGCGCGGATTCACATCGACGGCGGCGAGCACCTCCAGTCCGCCGCAGTCGATCCGGAAGGCTCCCCAGGTGCGCCCGTCGAACCGGCGCGGGGATTCATCGTGCCAGAGAGGATAACCGCGGCGCTGGAAATCAATGAAAAGAACGGCGGACCCAGGGCCCTCCGCCAAGGTGCGGCTCAACTGCTCTGCAACCGCACCCGCCCTGGATCCGCCGTGCGCCGGGACGAAGGAGAAGATCGAACCGTTTCGCGCTCTCTGTTCCACGCCGGCGGTTTGATGCAGCCGGCGTGCCAAATTCGCGGCGCTGCAATCGCGGGCCTTTCCGGCGCCGGGAGGGCGGGGAAGCGTCAATCTGTCCCAGCCGCGGGGACAAGCTGGCCCAGACGGGATCGGGCGGAGCGAAAGCCCGGCCGGATCCATTCCGCGCGCAGCCGGCAGTAGGATGAAGGAATGGCTCAACCGTACGTCACCTCCACCGACATCTCCGGCCTGACCCGGCGCACCAACTATGGCACCTGGCGGTACCAGAAGAGCTGGAAGCCGCTGCACATCGTCGACGCCGAAGGCTGCTACATCGTCGACGCCGAGGGAAAGCGATATCTGGATTTTTCCGCGCAGTTGATGTGCGTCAACCTGGGGCACAAAAATCCGGCGGTGGTGGAGGCCATCGCCGAACAGGCGCGCCAGCTTTGCTACGTATCCCCGGCCCACACCACCACCGCGCGAGCCGAGCTGAGCCGCCTTCTTCTCGAAGTCCTGCCGGAAGGCTTGACCAAATTTTTCCTGACGCCCTCCGGCACCGAAGGCAACGAGGCGGCGCTCAAAATCGCGCGGATGTACACCGGGCGCAGCAAAATTCTTTCGCGCTACCGCTCCTATCACGGTGCCACCATGGCGTCTATCTCCGTTACCGGCGAGGCCCGCCGCTGGGCTTCCGAGCCGGCGGCGAAGGGCCAGAACGTCGTCTTCGGACCCGAAGTGAACTGCTACGATTGCCCCATTCATCACACCTATCCCGGCTGCAACGTGGCCTGCGCCGATTACATGGAGCACATCATCGCCAACGAGAACGATGTCGCGGCGGTGATCGTCGAGCCCGTCGTCGGCACCAACGGCGTTCTGGTGCCGCCGCCGGAATATCTGCCGAAGCTGCGCCGCATCTGCGACGATCACGGCGTGCTGCTGATCGCCGACGAGGTCATGTCCGGCTGGGGACGCACCGGCGAATGGTTCGCCGTGAATCACTGGAAGGTGAAGCCCGATATCCTGGTGACGGCCAAAGGAATCACGTCGGCTTACGTTCCGCTGGGCCTGTGCGCGACCACACAGAAAATCGCCGATTATTTCGAGGATCACTTCTTCGCGCACGGCCACACCTACGAGGCGCATCCGCTGGCGATGCTGCCCGCGATCGCGACGATTCATGAAATGCGCCGCCTGGATCTGGTGAATCGCGCGCGCGAGGTCGGCAAGTATCTCGGTGAAAAGCTGGCCGCGCTGAAGGACCGGCATCCGAGCGTCGGCGACGTGCGCGGCCTCGGCATGTTCTGGGCCGTCGAGATTGTGAAGAACCGCCAAACGCGGCAGCCGTTCAACACCATGAAGGAGAAGATGGCGGGCCAGCCGACAATGGTGGATAAAATCGCGGCGGAGATGATGAGCCGCGGCGTCGCCGTCTCCGCCTGGATCAGCCATTTCGTCATCGCCCCGCCGCTGATCATTGAACGGCACGAGATCGACGAGGGGGTGGCCGCGATGGACGCGGCGCTCCGGCTGGCCGACGAGCAGGTCGCCTAGCGCCGCCTCCGTTCCTGCCGGCGCGGAGGGGAGGCGCATATAATGGGGGCGCAGTGGGAAACAGTTGAGGGCGTAAGGGATGATTGCATTTGACGCGGCGCATCGTGCGGTTCACGCGCCGCCCGACAGACGGTTCCGGATCTGGATTCGGCCCTCGATTCTGGCCGGCGCCGGCGGCGTGATCGCGGCGTTGATCGCGGCGGCCTGGATAGAGGTCGCCGTGACCGGGATGCCGCCTGTTCCGGCCGTTCCCCAGATCGCCCCCGACAACTTCGCGGGACCGCATGGCTTTCCCGTGTGGGTGCGCTACTGCCACTTCTTCAACTTTCTTTTTGTGACGATGCTGATCCGCAGCGGGCTCTCCATCCTGATGGACCATCCCCGGCTTTATTTCAACGACGGATGCACGCCGGGGAGCGAATGGATCCGGTTTACGCCTTTAAAAGTTCCACGCGACCGCGTCTGGACCGCGAAAGACGATGCGCGCTACATCTCGCCTCTGGTCGGCACGCCAGGCTATCGCCACACCATTGGTCTTGCCCGCGTGTGGCACTTCATCGACGTGCACGGCTTCCTCGCCACGGGTATTGTTTTTATCGTCCTGCTCTTCACAACCGAACAGTGGAGGCGGATTGTGCCGGCTTCGCCGCTGGTGGTGAAGCAGGCATGGGATGTCTTCGTGCACTATGCCACTTTTCATTTGCCGCCGGAGCCAAACGGGTTTTACGGCTACAATGCGCTGCAACAGATCGCCTATTTTGTGGTGGTGTTCGTCTTCGGAGTGGTCGCGGTCGCCACCGGCATCGCCATGTCGCCGGCGGTGGTCAACCGGTTTCCCTGGTATGCGCGGATCTTCGGGGGCCGGCAGTCCGCCCGTTCCATCCATTTCCTGACCATGTTCGGTTTCCTTGCATTCCTGGTGGTGCACGTGACGCTGATCGTGATGACGGGCTTTGCGCGGAATATGAATCACATTGTCCGCGGCACCGACGATCAGGATCCGGCCGGGATGTACTGGGGTTTCGCCGGAATCGGCGTGGTGATTCTGTGCTGGGTCGCGGCGCACTATATTTCCTGGTATCGCCCGCGCGCCGCGCAGCATGCCTGGAAGTCGGTGGCGTATCCGATGCAGCTTCTGACCCTGAACCGGCTCCTGCCCCGGCAGAGATATTCGGAGAAGGATATCTCTCCCTACTTCTGGCCCAACGGAAAAATGCCGGTCCGCGACGATTGGAAGCGTATGGCGGAGAACGGATTCTCAGATTTCCGCCTGAAGGTCGGGGGGCTGGTCCGCAATCCCGTGGAACTTTCTCTCGCCGATCTGGAGAGCTTCGGCGTCGTCGAACACATCACCATGCATCACTGCATTCAGGGTTGGAGCGGCATCGCCAAATGGGGCGGCATTCCGATGTGGAAGCTCATCGAGCTGGTGCAACCAAAGCCGGAAGCGAAAGTTGCCGCTTTTTTCTCCTTCGGCGAAGCTCTCTATGGGGGCCAGTATTACGACACACAGAACCTGGAGAACCTGCAAAAGCCCGAATGCCTGTTGGCGACGAGAATGAACGGGCAGCCGCTTCCGCAACTCTACGGAGCGCCGCTGCGGCTGCGCGTCGAGAACCAGCTTGGCTACAAGATGGTCAAGTGGATCGAGCGCATAGAATTCATCGCCTCGGAAAAATCGCTGGGCAAAGGAGAAGGCGGCAAAAACGAAGACGATGAGTATTTCGACCTGCTGCCGAATATCTAATGGCGGATCCCGACCCTATTTTTTCGATTTTCCGAAAGCTCCGGCTCGATTGGCTGCTGCTGCATTTTCCGCCGCGGCTCGTGCGGTCCGTTTACGTTTTCGTGAATGGCTTTATCACCATCGGCGTGCTTGCGCTACTGGCGCTGGTGAGCCGCAACCCATTTGTGTTCCCCTCACTCGGACCCACGGCGTACCTCCTGTTCTTTACGCCGCTGGGAAAGACTGCAAGCCCGCGGAATACGGTTTTCGGCCATGCGATCGGCCTCATCTGCGGGTACGCGGCTTTCGTTGCGACCGGCGCCGGAGCGGTGCCCTTCGGAGCGCATCCGGGAATCTTCTGGCCAAGAGTGCTGGCGGCGGCCCTTTCGCTTTCCGCGACAGGCGCCTTCATGGTTCTACTCGACGTCAGTCATCCGCCGGCGGGTGCCACCACTCTGATCGTTTCTCTCGGCATTATTTCGAAATCGCGGGAACTGGTGATTATCGAAGTGGCGGTACTCCTGCTTGTTGCCCAGGCTCTGGTAATCAACCGGCTCGCCGGTCTGCCCTATCCGTTGTGGAGCGCTCCTGACCCGGTCGACCCCGATTGAATCGCGGCTCGGGGTTCATGCCTTCGTCCGTTGCTTATTCCGATTCTTCGAGCGGGTAATTTCAATAACCGAAGCCGCTCACGCGCCCTGCCTCTGAGTTCCAAGCTAGGTGGCTGCGGCGTTTGAACGTTCTGGACATCGTGGCTCGTTAGGGAGTCGAACTCCTATCGCACCAGGCAATGGTCAGCAGGAAAGCGCTGTCAGCAATGGCTTCCACGTCGTGAGGAATCCCGCGTTCAAGCGTCAGGATCTGACCAGCGGCGAGTTCGACCGATCGCTCGGCCGTATTGAACCGGATCTTTCCGTCCAGGCTGTGGACGGATATGCGCCCGTCGGCCCGATGCTTGTCCATGCGGCCGCCCGCTTTCATGGTGATCAGCACGAGCCGCAGATCGGGATATTTGACGAGCGTCTTCGCCGTATGTCCGGACTGCCAGCGCCCTTCGGCTCGTAGCTGTTCCATCTCATGGTTAAGGTCCAGCGTCAGGAGCGGCGCGGCCAAAGTGCCCACCTCGTGTTCCCGCCCCGCCTGTGACTTTTCTTCGGCCGCCATAATTTTGCGCCCCTTCTAAAATGCTATCCCTTTCGAAAGGAGCGGGAAACAGTTCGATCCATGGCTCGCGATGGCGCCGCGGACATCCTGATAACATGGAAGCGGGTGAGCGTCCCGCGTTCCATAAAACATCTCAGTCCGATTGTGTTTCTGGCCGGCGCGGCCTGGGCGCAGCGCGATCTCGCCGGGGAAACCGAAATTCGCCTCAAGCTGGCCGGACTCGCCCATACCGGCAGCATCATGATGATCGCCGCCCATCCGGATGATGAGAACACCGCTCTGCTGGCGTACTTCTCCCGCGGGCGGCACATGCGCACGGCTTATCTGTCGCTGACCCGCGGCGAGGGCGGGCAAAATCTGCTGGGCCCGGAACAGGGCGCGGCTCTGGGCGTGATCCGCACGCAGGAGCTGCTGGCGGCGCGCCGGATCGACGGCGCCGAACAGTATTTCACGCGCGCCATCGATTTCGGTTTTTCGAAAACCGCCGCCGACGCGTTCGCCCACTGGCCGCGCGAAAAAGTTCTGGGCGACGTGGTCTGGAACATCCGCCGCTTCCGTCCGGACGTGATCGTTTTGCGGTTTTCCGGCACGCCTCTCGACGGCCACGGCCAGCATCAGGCATCGGCGATTCTCGGCAAAGAGGCGTTTGCGGCTGCCGCCGATCCGGCCCGCTATCCCGAACAGCTTCAATGGGTGAAGCCGTGGCAGGCCAAACGGCTGATGTACAACGTCATCGCCTTCACCGCCTATCAGGAGCGCCAAGCCGAGCAGATGGCCGATAAAGTGGTGATCGACGTCGGCGAGTATAATCCCGAGCTGGGTTATTCCTACGCCGAGATCGCCGGAATGAGCCGCAGCCAGCATCGGAGCCAGGGCATGGGCGCGCCGGAGCAGAAAGGTTCGATCAAGAATTACTTGGTCACCATCGCCGGCGACAAAGCCACGGGCGACGTCTTCGACGGAATCGACACTTCATGGTCGCGTTACCCGAATGGCGCGGCGATTCAGGCGCAAATCGATCAGGCCGAGCACAGTTTCGAGCCGAACCATCCCGAATCGCTGATCAACCGGCTCACGGCCTTGCGGCCCCGGATCGCTCCGCTCAGCCAGTACAAGCTGAAGCAGCTCGATGAAACCATCGCGCTCTGCGCCGGGCTGTGGCTGGACGCCGCCGCCGACCGCGATTCCGCGGTCCCGGGCGGATCGTTCAAAGTGAACTTCACGGCCATCGCGCGGCTGCAAGGCCGGGTGAAACTCGACGGCATCCGGGTTACGGGCCTGAACGGCGCGCCGGCGGTGAACCTCGCTCCGCTGATGCTGGCGGCCAATCAGCCGGCGCGATATAGTGCGACGGTTCCGGTGCCCCAGGACGCGGCGTATTCCCAGCCCTACTGGCTGGCGGAGCCGCCCGACGGCTGGATGTACCGCGTCGCCGATCCGCGCCAAATCGGAGATCCGGAGAATCCGCCGGTTCTCGAAGCGCATTTTCACGTGACCATCGATAGCGCCGATCTCGACCTTTCGCGGCCCGCGCGGTTTCGCCACGTCGATCCCATGTATGGCGAAATGGTCCGGCCGCTGGCGGTTGTTCCACCGGTGGCGGTGAACTTCACCGGGGGCGCGCGCGTGTTCCCGTCCGGCGCGCCGCGGCGCGTCGAAGTTCCGCTAAAGGCCAACACGGCGCACGTGGCGGGCGAGGTTCATCTGGAGGCGCCGCACGGCTGGCGGGTCGAACCGGCGTCGCAACATTTTGAACTCGCCGCGCAGGATCAGGAATCGACCGTCATGTTCAATGTGACCCCGCCCGATGGCGATTCCGAGCAAAACATTGAAGCCGTCGCGGCGATCGGCGATCGCAAAATCGCGGTCGCCACCGAAGTCATCCGGTACCCGCACATCCCGGTACAAACACTTTTTCCCGCGGCCAAGCGCAAGTTCGTCCGCGCCGAGATTCGCGCCAGCGCCAAAAATATTGGCTATGTGATGGGCGCCGGCGACGAAATCCCGGGCGCGCTCGAACAGATCGGCGCCCGCGTCACGCTGCTTTCCTCTGAAGATCTCGCCCATGGCGACCTGGCGCCGTTCGATGCCATTGTCACCGGCATCCGCGCCTTCAACACCCGGCCCGATCTGCGCGCCAACGCCGAGCGCCTCTTTGAGTACGTCAAAAACGGCGGCACAATGGTGGTCCAATACAATGTGCTGGAAGGCGGGCCTTTCGGCGGCGGCGCGCCGCGGCCCGATCGCATCGGCCCTTATCCGATCACCCTCAGCCGCGACCGGGTGACCGATCCCGCCGCGCCGGTGGCGTTTCCCAATCCCGAAAATCCGCTGCTCCATACGCCGAACACCATCACCGAGAAGGATTTCGCCGGATGGGTGCAGGAGCGCGGCCTTTACTTCGCCAGCCAATGGGATCCTAAATATCAAACCGTGCTCGAATGCCACGATCCCGGCGAGGAGCCGCATCCGGGCGGGGAACTGTATCTCCGCTACGGCAAAGGAGTCTATATTTTTTCCGCCTATTCCTGGTTCCGGGAGCTTCCCGCCGGCGTTCCCGGCGCGTACCGGCTCTTTGCCAACATGGTCAGCGCCAAATAAATGGACGAGCAGGAAATCCGCGACGAGCCGCCTCCCATCCTCGGCACTTGGCCGCGCGTCTATCTGTTTGTGCTGATGTACCTTGCCGCGCTGATCGCGCTCTTTTACGGGTTCACGGTGTACTTCGCTCCATGACGGCGCTGGACTGGGCGGTTCTTTTCGGCTGGCTGGCGCTGCTGGTCGGCTACGGGCTTTGGCGCGGGCGCGGATCGGATACCGTCAATCAATATCTGCTGGCCGGGAAAACCATGCCGTGGTACGCCATGGGCTTGTCGATCATGGCCACGCAGGCGAGCGCGATCACGTTCATCTCCACCACGGCGCAGGCCTACACCGACGGCATGCGCTTCGTGCAGTTTTACTTCGGCCTGCCGATCGCGATGGTGATTCTTTCCCAGACGGCAGTGCCGATCTTCCACCGCGCGAAAGTCTACACCGCTTACGAATATCTGGAAAAGCGCTTTGACGCCAAGACGCGCGCGCTGCTGACTCTGGTCTTTCTGATTTCACGCTGTACGCAATCGGGCGTCGCGCTGGCCGCGCCGTCCATTATTCTTTCGGTGATTCTGGGCTGGCCGTTTCCGCTCACCACCGTCCTGATGGGCGGCCTGGTGATTCTCTATACGGCCTCCGGCGGGATCAAGGCGGTCACCTGGGCGGATGTGCAGCAGATGGCGGTGATCATGGCGTCGCTGGTCTTGTCGCTGGTGATCGCCATCATGCTTCTGCCGCACGATATTTCCTTTCTGGACGCCGTTCGTCTGGCGGGCGCCGCCGGCAAGCTCAACGTCATCCAGACAAAATTCGACTGGAACGACCGCTACAATCTGTGGACCGGCCTGATCGGCGCGACGTTTCTGATGCTGGCCTACTTCGGCACCGATCAGAGCCAGGTGCAGCGCTACCTCACCGGCCGGTCCATCGGGCAGAGCCGTTTGAGCCTGCTGTTCAACGCCGTGGCCAAAGTGCCGATGCAGTTTTTCATCCTGTTCATCGGCGCGATGGTCTTCGTGTTGTTCATTTTCGTGCCGCCGCCGCTGGTCTTTCAGCCGCTCGATATGCAGCGCCTGGAAAAGATGCGGGAATATCCGGCGCTTCGGGCTCGTCACAATCAGGCGTTCGAACAGCGGCGCGCGGCCGCACGGGAGTGGAAGGAGGCGCGCGGCGCGGCGGCTCGGTCGGCGGCGCTGGCCGCATTCCGCTCCGCGCAAACGCAGATGGACGCGGCCCACCGGGACGCTTTGAAGCTAGCGGGCGAGAATGACACCAATTATATATTTCTCTCTTTCGTCACCCGGTACCTGCCGCGCGGTATCGTGGGCCTGGTCCTGGGAGTCATCTTTACGGCGGCGATGTCGGCGATCTCGGGAGAAATCAATTCGCTCGCCACGGTGACCGTCGTCGATGTTTACCGCCGCCACATCCGCCCGGACGGCACCGACCGGCACTATCTGATGGCCTCGCGCGCCGCGACGGTGCTGTGGGGCGCCTACGCCATCGCCTTCGCGGCGGTTTTCGCGCGCGGCTTCGGAGCGCTGATTGAAGCGGTAAATCAGGCCGGCTCGTATTTCTATGGCACCATGCTCGGCGTTTTTGTTCTGGCGTTCTTCGTCAAGCGCGTCAACGGCAACGGAGCTTTCTTCGGCGCGATCGCCGGCGAGGGCGCGATCGTGCTGACCTCGCGCTTCACCTCCGCTTATCTCTGGTACAACGTCGCCGGATGCCTGGTGACGATCCTGGTGGCGCTGATCGTCTCCGCATTCTCCGGCCCTCAACGCGCCGCGGAGCGGGAGCCGCCGGCGTAAGCCGGGCGCGCATCGGCGTCGGTGAGGGTTCCCAGAAAATCGACAATGGAATCGATCTCGTCATCGCTCAGAGCCGGCGTTTTCGCGCCGAAAGGCCGGTCCGTTTCAAGATTCGGCCAAAATTGAGGAGGCAGATCGCTGAAGCGCGGCTCGATGGGTTTCGAATCGCGCTCGACATAAAACGCGACCGCCTCGCGCAGCGTGTGATAGACGCCGTTATGGAAAAACGCGCGGCGCACGGCCACGTTGCGCAGCGTGGGCGTGCGGAATTTTCCGCAGTAATCCGGCCGATCCAGAAAATCCTTCCGGTCCGGCCCGCACAATCCCAGGTCGAACCAGGAGCGATCCGCATTGGCCTGAATCTCGCCATTTCTGGGAACGCCGAGCGCGGCGAACGCGTAGTCGGTGAACTGCGGCGGCGTCCCGTCGGCGCCGCGATCGGCCGGATGGCATCGGGCGCAGTTGCCTTTTTCCGGATTCTTGAACAGCTCCAGCCCGCGCAGTTCGCTCCGGGTCAATGACGCGGCTCCGGAAAGCCAGGCATCGTAGCGGGAGCTGTAAGGATAAAATTCGTGTTCATCCTGCTCGAAGGCTTCCAGGGCTTGGAGAATGGTGGCGAACACGCCGCCGCGCGCCAGCCGGCGCAACTGGGAGCTGTAGCCGGCCTTCAGCGCCTTTATTTCGACCTCCCGGGGGCTGTCGTTGGCCATTTCCTCGGGCGAAAGCAAGGGGATTCGCGCCTGATCGCGGCCGCGATCGACCCGGCCATCCCAAGTGAGCCCGCCGGTAGGGCCGTTATCGGCGCTGTCCTCGCCGGTGGTCTCCGCGTCGTGGAAGTGCTCGGCAAACTGCGGAATTTTTTGCAAGTAACGCAGCGACGGCGCGGCGCGGTGGCCTTGCCGCCGCAGATCCTTGCCGCCGAACTGAACGGATAGATCGTTGGGCGGACCATACGCGAACCGCGGATCATGGCACGACGCGCAGGATTGCCGGCCCGAAGCCGACAACGCCGGATCAAAGAACAGCCGGCGTCCCAGAGCCGCCAGATCGCGGGCGCGGGCCTCTGCGGCAGCGCGCGTCAGCGGCTGGGCCAACGCGGCGGAGCAGATCAGGCAGACCGCCGCCAGGAATCGAACCGGTGAACTGTAATACGATTGAAGATCCATGCAGATTCAACGCCTGATGGCTTCCGCGGCGGCGGCAGCCGCGCTCATCTGGGCCCAGAAGCCAGCCCCGCTCGCCCGCATACAGAATATTGTCGTGATTTTCGCCGAAAACCGCAGCTTCGACACGCTCTACGGCAGCTTTCCCGGCGCCAACGGATTGAAGAACGCCAAGGGGACGCAGACCGACCGCGACGGGTCGGTTCTGAAGGAGCTGCCGCCGGTCTGGGGTGGTTTGACAGCGGCGGGCGTCCATCCGGCGATTCCCGAGGCGCGCACGGCTCATCTTCCCAACGCGCCGTTCGCCATCGACGATCCTAACGGATTTCACGCCGGTCTCGAGGTAACCACCCGCGATCTGTGGCACCGGTTCTATCAGAATCAGATGCAGATTCACGGCGGCAAGAACGACCGCTTCGTCGCCTGGGCCGACTCCGGCGCGCTGGTGATGGGCCACTACGATGGATCGACGCTGAAGATGTGGCAGCTCGCGCGGGAGTTCACCCTGGCCGACAATTTTTTCATGGGCGCTTTTGGCGGATCCTACATCAATCACCTGTGGCTGATCTGCGCCTGCGTGCCCCGAATCCCCCACGCCGATCAGGGTCCGGCGAAACGGCAGATTTCTGTGGTCGAGCCGGACGGCGTCACGCTCAAGCTGGCCGCCAATTCTCCCGCTTCGGCCCTGGACGGCCCGCCGAAATTCGTGGCGGATGGGAATCTGACGCCGGATTTTTACGCCGTCAACACCATGATGCCGCCCTATCAGCCGAGCGGGAACAAACCGAAACCGGGCGGCGATCCCCGGCTGGCGGATCCCGATCTCGACACCACGCTTCCGCCTCAAACCGAGCAGACCATCGGCGATCTGCTGTCGGCCAAGGGCGTGAGCTGGGCCTGGTACGGGGCGGCCTGGAAAGCCGCGCTGGAGGGCCACAACGCGCGGCCGGTTCCGAACTTTCAGTATCATCATCAGCCGTTCAACTATTTCAAGAATTTCGCTCCGGGGACCGCGGAACGGGAAAAGCATCTCAAAGACGGCGGCCTCGCCGGGGCGGAGTTCCTAAAAGCAATCGACGCCGGCGCGCTGGAGCAGGTGGTTTTTTACAAGCCGCAGGGAAATTTGAACGAACATGCCGGCTACGCGGACATTCGTTCCGGGGACGCGCATATCGCCGATGTCGTCGAGCATCTGCGAAGGGGCCCGCAGTGGAAAAACATGGTGGTGATTGTGACGTATGATGAAAATGGCGGGTTTTGGGATCATGTGGCCCCGCCAAAGGGAGACCGCTGGGGTCCGGGAACGCGAATTCCCGCGATTGTCATTTCACCTTACGCGAAGCGGCATTTCGTCGATCACACGCAGTACGACACGACGTCGATTTTGCGGCTGATCACACACCGGTTCGATCTTCCGGTGCTGCCGGGAATCGCGGCGCGAGACGCCCAGGTCAAGGCAAGGGGAGGCAAGCCATTCGGGGATCTGACCAACGCGCTCGACCTGCGATGAGGTTGATGACGGCGCGAAAGGCTTATGAATCTGCTGCCGCGTGACGACAAATTTTTCCAGTACTTCCAGCAGCAGGCCAGTCTCATTACCCGCGCGGCCGATCTGCTGGTGGAAGGCGCCGCCTCGGGAAACGCGCACCTGGCCAGCGCGGCGCATCAGATCCATGTGCTTGAGGAGCAGGCCGACGGCGTTCTTCACGACATCTACACGCGCTTGAACTCGACGTTCATCACGCCGCTCGATCCCGAGGATATTCAGTCTCTTTCCTCGCATCTGGACGACGTGATCGACGGGATCGAAGACGCGGTGCACCGGATGCTCGATTATCAGATCGATCCCTTGCCCGCCACCGCGATCGAGCTGTGCCGGATCGTCCGCTCCTGCTGCCTGATTCTTCAGAAGGCGTTCGACGCTCTGGCCAAGGGCCGGCCGTTCATCGATCACAGCATCGAAATTAATCGACTGGAAGAGGCCGCGGACCAGCTTGGCCGCGCCGCGGTCCGCCAGCTTTTCGAGTCGGAGAAGGATCCGATCCGGATCATCAAGCTGAAGGAGATCTACGAGTTTCTGGAGCAGACCACGGATTACTGCGAAGACGTGGCCGACGCGCTGCAAAACGTGCAGGTAAAAAACAGCTAAGGGCGATAGCGGATAAAGATGCCGGACCACTCGATGCGGAATACGATGGAGCGGAAACGCGGGGCGCAGGCCCTTCAGTCCGAATGAGCGCCAATCTGATTCTGGTCGCCGCGATCGTTCTGGTCGCGCTGGTGTTCGACTTCATCAACGGATTTCACGACGCCGCCAACTCGATTGCGACCATTGTCGCCACCCGCGTGCTTTCGCCGGCGCAGGCGGTGCTGTGGGCGGCCGGGTTCAACTTTATCGCCGTGTTTGTGATCGGCACCGGGGTGGCCAAGACGGTCGGCTCCGGGATGATCGATCTCAAGTACGTGACTCCTTATGTGATTCTCGGCGGGCTCATTGGTGCGATCGTGTGGGATCTGGTGACGTGGTGGGTGGGGCTGCCGACGAGCTCCTCGCACGCCCTGCTGGGCGGCTACGCCGGCGCCGCCATGGCCAGAGTGGCGCATCTGCGCGGGATCGGGCGGAGCTTCGACGCGCTGATCCCGGCGGCGTGGATGAACACCATCGCGTTCATCCTGATCGCGCCATTGCTCGGTTTCGTGCTCGCCTATGGATTCATGCTGGCGGTCTACTGGCTGTTCCGAAAGGCGTCGCCGCTCAAAATGGATGTGTACTTCCGCCGCCTCCAGCTTTTCTCATCGGCGCTGCTGAGTTTTTCGCACGGGGGAAACGATGCGCAGAAAACCGCCGGCATCATCGCCGGCGTTCTGGCCGCCTCGGGGATGGTGAAGACGTTTGAGATGCCGGAGTGGGTGATCTTTTCCGCCTACGGCGCGATCGCCCTGGGGACGCTTTCCGGAGGCTGGCGGATCGTGCACACGTTGGGGTCGCGGTTGACGCGGCTCAAGCCGCGCAGCGGTTTTTGCGCGGAAGCGGCGGCGGCGATTTCGATTCTCTTCGCCACCGAATACGCCCATCTGCCGGTTTCGACCACGCACGTCACCGCGGGCGCGATCGCCGGGGTCGGTTCGATTCAGCGGCTGAGGGCGGTGCGCTGGGGATTGGCGACGAATATCTTATGGGCGTGGATTCTGACGATCCCGGCGTCGGCGATGATGGGTTGGATCTCGATGAGCGTCATCCAACTGGTTGTATCCTGAACGCGCCGGCGCCGGGCGTATTTTTTACGGGCGCGCTTCGAACACCAGGTTGAAATGCGTTTCCGTGGCGCGGCGGAAACGGGAGAATCCCGCGCTGGAAACGATCTGTCGGATGCGAGCCTCGCCCGCCTGCGCTCCCAGGCCGAGTCCGACCTCCTGCGCAAGCGACGCCGGTACGCAGAACAGCGTCGATGCCGAGTAGTAGATGCGGCCGATCGGATTCAAATTGGAGCTCACGTCATCGCCGGCGAACGGCTCGACGATCATCCAGACGCCGTCCGGAGCGAGAGCTTCGCGGACGTGCTTGGCGGCGCCGGCGGGATCGCCCATATCGTGCAGGCAATCGAAAAAGGCGACAAAATCGTATCCCGTGCCGGGGAACGATTTGGCCGGCGCGACTTCGAAGGTGATCCGGTCCGCAACTCCCGCCTCGGCGGCGCGCCGCCGCGCCTGCTCGATCGAGGCGCCGTGGTAGTCAAAACCGAAGAAGCGCGATTTGGGATAAGCCTGCGCCATCAGGATGGTGGATGCGCCATGCCCGCAGCCGATATCGGCGACTTTCGCGCCGGCCTTCAACTTCTGTTCCACGCCCTCGAGCGCGGGGATCCAGTTGGTCGTCAGATTGGCCAGATAGCCGGGCCGGAAAAAGCGCTCGCATCCTTCGAAGAGTCCTTTTTCGTGCTGGTGCCAGCCGAAGCCTTTGCCCGCGCGGAACGCTTCGGTAAGCTTCTCCTCGTCCTTCATCGCGGAGGCAAGCATGTGATAGAAACCGGGAAGGTGAACCGGCGTATTATCCAGCGCAAGCACGAAAGCCTGCTCCGGTGAAAGCGAATAGGTGTTCGATTCGGGGTGATACTGGACGTAGTTGCCGGCGGCGTTTGCGTTCAGCCACTCTTGCACGTAACGCTCGCCCGTCCCGGTTCGCTTGGCCAATTCCGCGGCGGTGACGGGATTTCCGTCCGCCATCGCGCGATATAATCCGAGCCGGTCGCCGATTACGATCAGCGCCGCTTGTAACGATGCTCCCATATCCTGAACGGCTTGGCCGAGGAGGGCATTCAGCTTCTCTTCGCGGACCGGACGGATAGAGGTTTGCGGTTGGGTTGCCATAAAATTTGCTCCTTTCCACTCCTCCTGCGTTATTGCGAAGCCATTTTATACCATGGCCGCATTTAAAACACGCCGTGCCATTCCTGCCGTGGGCAAAGCGGGGATGAGGCCCTGAAAGGAAAGGACATGTTGTAATAGGTTCCAGGAGCGGGAATGGAGATTACGGAACTGCTGCATCGCGTCGGGGAAGGCGATCGCGCGGCGCTGGACGCGGTAATTCCACTCGTCTACGAGGAGCTGAAAAAGCTGGCCTCGGCGCGGCTGCGGCGTGAAGCGGGAGCTCGGCCGCTGGCGACGACGGCGCTGGTCCACGAGGCCTATTTAAAGCTGGCCGGCGGAAAGCATCCGGCTTATGAAAATCGCTCGCATTTTTACGGAGTCGCTTCGCGGCTGATGCGCCAGATCCTGGTGGATGCGGCGCGCGCCCGCGCGGCGGGCAAGCGCGATTTCGGCCGCGAGGTCTGCCTCACCGAAATTCCCGACCTGGGAAAGCAGCCCGACGAAGCGTTGCTGCGGATGGAAGATGCGCTGGAAAAGCTGAACCGGACCGATCCGCTCAAAGTGCGCCTGATCGAGATGCGCTACTTCGGGGGAATGACGGCGGAGGAAGCCGCCCGGGCGCTCTCCATGTCGGTTCACGTGGTTCGCAAGGATCTTCGGCTGGCGCAGGCCTGGCTGCGCAAGGAAATGGCCGGATGAAGGAGGTCAGCGGGCGGCCGCCGCGGCGGCCTGCTGGCGGAGGACGAACGCGCTTCCGGGCAGTTTTTTGGACCATGTCTGCCACAGATCGAGCCGCTTTTGCGCCAGCGAACGCGCCTCCCCGGCGTTCCCGGTCCGGCGGTCCAGATCGGCCAGCCTTTCATAAACCCGCGAGAGCCGGATGGCGACGGTCAGATCGTTCTGGTCGGGCTGGAAGGCATCGATGGCCTTGAGCAGTTGCCGGTAAATTTCCGCCGCGCGCTCCGGCTGGCCGGTTTCGGCGAACTGATCGCCCCAGGCCGCCATCACGGTTTCGCCGTCGGCTGTCGGGTCCATGCGATCTTCCGAATACTGCTTCAAATCGCGCATCTGGCGAATGGCGGCTTCGATTCTGGCGCGCGCTTCGGCGGGACGATGCAGCCGCCGCAGCGAATAAGACGAACGCGCCAGCAGCACCGCTTCAAGCTGGCGCGCGTCACCGTTGTTTTTCACCTGGCGAAGGAGGGAAAGCGCCTGTTCGTAAAGCGCCAGGGCCTCCGCCGGATCGGTGCGGTTGACCAGCGGGCCCAACTCGCGCGTTGCGGTGCCGGCCTGAGTGCGGCTCCTCGCGTCGTTAGGGTCCAATTTCGCGTTTTGCTCCACGATGTCGCGGGCGCGCCGCAGCACCACGATCGCGTCCGCAGTGCGGTCCAGACTGATGCTGCCGTCCTGACCGAGAATCGTGCCTTCGCGCCAGTACACGTTGTACAGGTTGCTGCGGCGAATGGCCTCGCCGCTTGGGACTGATCTTTCGATGCGGATTCGCGCCTCGGTGATCGCCTGAAGCGCTCCGTCCAGATCGCCGGAAAAGCGCAGCGAATCGGCCAGAATACTCAGCGCATTGCCGCTAACCATATCCGCATCGTCGCCGGAGCTCGCAATCTCCACCGCTCGCCGCGCGTAGCGGATCGCCTCGGAATAGAGATGTTCGTTCTTGTAAGCCAGTGCAATATTTGAAAGGATGCGGGCGGAATCCCTCGCCTCCTTCCGGGAAATCGGCGTGAGCCGCAGGAGAGCTTCCACCCGGCCCGCGGCTTTGGCGGCCTGCGCCAGGGTTTCCTCGCGCCGATGCGCGGTGTTGGCCAGAATCATGAGATCATGCTCGACCTCGGCCGCGGTCATCAGAGCTTCCTTGTTTTTGGGCGAATGTGTCAATACATCTTCGATCAGCGCGCCGGCTTTTCGAAGGCTGGCCTCGGCGTCGGCGGTCCGCCCCAGGTTGGAATTGGTTGGCACGCCCTGAATCAGCGCCAGCTCCGCGTAGGCCTGCGCGGCTTCAAACTCCAACGCCGGGTCGCGGCGGGCCGCGGTCCGGAGTCCTTCCAGGTACTCCTGCGACATCGCGACGATCTCCTCGCGGGCTTTGGTGGCGCCGGGCAGAGAGCGAAGCGCGGCGTCGAGCGCCAGGGTCTTATTCGCCAGGCGGCGGACCTGATCGAAGCGGCGCTCGGCAATGGCGCGCTCGCGATTGGCGAAATAGAGGCCGACCGACAGCGCCGCGATCGCCGAGGCGGCCGCGGCCACGGCGAAGGGATAGCGGCGGAGAAATTTGCGGCAGCGGTACCAGGCGTTTCCGGATCGCGCGCGCACCGGACGCCACTCCAGGAATGCGCGGAGATCGCCCGCGAAGGCGTCGACCGAAGCATAGCGCTCGCCCGGCTCCTTGCGCAGCGCCTTGGCCAGGATGTAATCCAGATCCTTCGGGATTTCCGGATTCACCTGGCTCGCCGCGGGGGGCTCGCGCGAGCAGATCGCGGCTTCGATCTCGCCACGCGACGCCGCCCCAATGTCGTGCGGCGAGCGGCCGGTCAGAAGCTTATAGAGCACCGCGCCCAGCGAGTAGATGTCGGTCGCCGCCGTCTGCGCTTCGCCCCGCACCTGCTCCGGACTGGCGTATTCCGGTGTCAGCAATCGATCCTGCGTCAGCGTCGCCGCGCCGGTGTCGGGCGCTTCATCCAGAATCTTGGCGATGCCGAAATCGAGCAGCTTCGGTTCACCCGCGCGGTTGACCAGAATATTGGAGGGCTTCAGATCGCGATGAATGATCAGATTGCGATGCGCGTAAGCCACCGCGTCGCAGACCTGAAGGAACAACGCCAGCTTCGCGCGCAGATCGAGCTTCCGCGCGTACTCATCGATGGGCACGCCCTCGATGTAATCCATCGCCAGATAAGGCTGGCCGCCGGCGGTGTGGCCGGCATCGAG
Organism: Terriglobia bacterium; assembly: GCA_021324615.1. GTDB lineage: Bacteria > Acidobacteriota > Terriglobia > Bryobacterales > Bryobacteraceae > Palsa-187. The sequence continues at coordinate 30,599 of JAJPIT010000119.1, forward strand.
CAGACGGGCAATGGCCGCGTGGTTCAATCGCGCCAGAATGTGCCGCTCCTGAAGGAAGCGATTGCGAAACGACGTACCCGTTTGGTCGTAGCGCAGCAGCTTGACGGCGGCGCGCTGATTCACCTCGCCGTCGGCGCGCTCGCCCAGATAGACGGCGCCCATTCCGCCGCGTCCCAGCAGGCGCGATAACCGGTACGGCCCGCAGCGCGCGCCCTCCGCCGGCGGCGAGGCTTCCAGCAACCGTTCCGCGCCCTCCGCCACGCAGCCGTCGAGGACACGTTCAGCGTCCGTGTCAAAACGCAGCAGCGCCTCCACTTCGGATCTGATTTCGTCGGGAATGCTTTCGCGACGATAGATCTCGTCGCGCTCCGCATCCGGAAGATCGGCGACTCTATGAAAAAGGATTTCGGCCTCGCGATTCATCCGGCGGACCTTTCCCTAGATCTTATCGCGTCTAAAATCATCCGGCCCCGCAAAGCGCGCATCCACTGGATATATCCCGCCCTCCAGCCACTAAAGCGACTTCAGGAAGGCGATGATGTCGGCCTTTTCGCGCGCCGTGAATCCTATGTTGAAGCGCTGATCGTAGAACTCAATCACATCGTCGAGCGTCCGCGCCGATCCGTTATGAAAATACGGCGCGCGGGCCGCCAGGCCCCGCAGCACCGGACCTTTGACTTTGCCGATATCCGCCCACAGGCCCGTGATCAACGCGCGGCCGGGATCGGTGGTCTGAACGATCTCGCCCGTCGAGTTATTGCGCAGCGTGAACACCGGCAGATAGCTGACATCCAGAGGGCTGTCCACATCGCTGACCCCGATATTCAGCGGAACTGAAGCCGAATGGTCCCCCACGCCGGGAGTATCGTGACAGGTCCCGCACGTTCCTGTCAGCGACGGCACGCCGAGCACATCGTTGAGGCCGGCGACGTTGGTAATATTGATTGGCTTCGAATTGAACAGCTCTTCGCCCCGGGCGATGCTCGCGCGCGCCGCGTTGGGCGAATTCAGCCATGCATCGTAGAGCTTGAAAATCACCGGATTGAACGGCGCTGGAAAGGGATTGAATCCGAAGCTCGGAGGAAACGAATCATTGATGCCGATATTAAACGGCTGCGAGGCAAGCGTCACCGGACCCCCTTGGGCGCCGTCGGTGTTCAGAAAACCCGCCTGGAAGTCGATCGCCTGCGCGGTTCGGAGCGACATCTCGAAGTTCACGATGCTCTGAATTTGCGCCGCCGTCGGAGGATTCGCGCCCTGTGCGTGGCCCGCCGTCGCATCGATCGCCTGCTGGGCCAGATCCGCCATCAGGTCGAATGGATTTGTCGCGTATGTAATCTTCTGCGTGCCGGTCTGCGGAGAAGATTCGCGGCCATCCCACATCACCGTGCTCAGGAATTTCAGATTGGTCGCCGGCAGAGGGCGGCGATACATGGATAAAGTCGTCATATCGCCGCAGCCGTAGGGATTGGCGACGTTGATCACGGTGAACTGCGCGTTGGCCGGAACCGGCAGGGCGATTCGGATTAAGCCGCGGCTCAGCAGCAAACTATAAGCCGCCATGCGCCCTTCCAAGGTGGACGTGTCGATGTTGTGGTCGCAGTTGGAGCCGTCGTTGGTGCGGAAAATTGGATCGGTTCCCTGGGAGAAAAGAAATCGCCGTTGAACTTCGGCCGCCGAAAACGACCAGCCTTCCGTCGGCCTGTGGCAGCTCGAACAGGATCGTCCATTAGTGCCCAGAGGCTGAAAAAATGCGCCGGTCAGGTCGAGGCCGGCGCCGTTGACGTTGTAGGTCTCGAGGAATCCGCCCTCATCAGGCACCGGGAAAGAGTTGGGAAGCGTTTGCGCGTTTCCAAGCACTGCGAAAATTGCGGACAAAACCGTATAACGAGCCTTGAATTCCATTCCGGCATCCTCCTTGCCTTGTCGGGAGGTTGTATTTCTCCCAACTCTCCTGCGGAATTCACGGACAAATTTAGACTCGTTTCAAAGATTTTTGCCGGATCAGGGCAGGGAAGCGGCGCCTATTCGATCTGGCGCATGATTCGCCGGACTTCATCGGCATACGCCCGCCGCGGATTATAGGTGAACAGTTTTTCCACTATATCCTTGCCGGCGTAAGGAGGATTGATGGCGAGCTGACGCGCCAGGAACTCGATGCCCGATTCGACCGAGGCAAAGCTCTGGCGGCCCGGGTGATAGCCCCAAAAATTGTTGTTCTTTTCGTTCCAGCCGCAGGTGGTTTCGCGCACGGAGATGGCGGGCAGCAGACGGTAATCGAGGCCGTAACGATCGGCGGCGCGGAGATACGCCTCCACGTGGTGCGGCTCGGGGCAGTGGTAGGCGCGGAAGAAAGCGCGGAGGCGTTCGGCGCGCGGATCAGGCGGATTCGCCGCCTGGATGAACGGATCTTGCGGGCGGGCGAGATTCACATTTGCTGCGCCGGCGCAAAGCAGCAGCCCGGCCAGCGCGCCGCGAACCGCCTTGCCAAACCGCGGCCGCGCCATGGCTGCAAGAAACGCCGCCGCCCGGCGGGACGCGGCGGACTCCGGCAAACGGATGACGAAAATCACCGGATTCCTGTGTTCTTCGCCGCGGCGGTCAGGACGTCTTGTCCGCGCCGGCCGGCTTGGATTCGGATTTGTTTTCCGCCGGTTTGCTTTCGCCGGATTTGCTCTCCGCCGGTTTAGCGTCGCCTTTGTTCTCGGCCGGTTTCGAATCGGGCTGCGGCGAGCCGCCCTTGGCGTAGTCGGTGATGTACCATCCGCTGCCTTTGAACTGGAACGCGGGCGGAGAAAGCAGACGCTCCACCGCGCCGCCGCAGGCCTGATGCGTGCCCAGCGGGGCGTCGGAAAATTTCTGGATTACTTCAAAAATCTGGCCGCACTTGGCGCACCGGTATTCATACAGGGGCATATCCGTCCTGCCTGATTGTCAGTTCTGCATGATGGTGATCACGCGGCCGAGGCCTTTCTGCATGATCGCGTCCGGTCCGGGTTTCTGGACGCTGGGATCATCGGTATCGTCGTCGTCGTCGCCAGCGGTGGCTTCATCCTGCTGGATATTCGGCGCGACCCCGGTATCCTGAATGGCCTTGCCGTCCGGTGCGTAGTATTTGGCCACCGACAGAATCACCGCGCTGCCGTCATCCATGGTCACCGCCTTGCGAACGCCGGCGTCGCCGTAGGTGTGCTCGCCCACCAGATCGGCGCGCTTGGATTGGAGCAGAGCCGCGGCGGCGATCTCCGCCGCGCCCGCGGTTCCATGATTGACCAGCACCACCAGCGGCGCCTTGGTCACCTGCTTGGAGGCGGCCGCGTTGAAGTCCTGCCGGCTTACTTTCTGGCCTTGCAGATACGTGATCAGGCCTTTGTCCATGAACAGATTGGCCACCGCGACGCCCTCTTCAGGATCGCCGCTGGAGCAGTGCCGCAGATCCAGCACAAATCGTTTGGCGCCCTGTTTTTCCAATTCCTGAATCTTGGCGGCGATCTCCTTGGCCCGGCCGCGCTCCAGCGAATAGGTTTGAATCACCCCGACCTGCTGCCCATCCTGGGTCACGATTTTGCCGCTCACCGGCGAGGGAACCAGATTGGCGCGAATCAGCGTGATGCTCTGCGGCTCCGATTTGCGGACGCGAAGCACGCTCATCTCCACCGAGGTGCCCGGCTCGCCGCTAAGCAGAATTTCGGCGAAAGCCAGCGGCATATCGCGCGTCGAGACGTTGTTGATCGATTCGATGACGTCGCCGGTCGAGATGCCGGCCTTGGCCGCCGGTCCGCCCGGAATCGCATCCACCACGCTCAAATACCCATAGCGGCGCGAGAGCACCAGGCCGACCTGCGGTTTCGGCGATTCCTTAGCCTTCAGATACTGCTTGTATTGATCCGCATTCAGATAACTGGCATAGGGATCCAGCGATTCGAGCATCCCGTTAATCGCGCCCGCCGTCACGGCCTTCATGTCCGGCTCTTCTACGTAATCCATCTTGATGCGCGACAGCACTTCGCTGTACACGCTCAGATGAGTGTAGGTACTATCGGCGGAAGCGCTCCGGCCGCGCACCGCACCGAACAAAAGCAGCGCCACCAGGCAGGTGGAAGATGCCACCACGGCGAATTGGAAACGTCGATTCATGGGCGGAAAGCCTCTAGAAGACAGGATAGCAGACCAGGCTCGCGGCCGGCCATATTTTAGTTAACATAATATCTGTTATCGGAAGTATGTAGGAGAACGAACGAAGCGCGGACGCTATCTGCCCGACGGGTGGTGCCGCCCTCAGAGGCATAATGCGCATCAGGGATATTACCAGAAAGATTACTTGCGTGATGGAGGTCACGGTGGAAGCGATTTCCGGATTTTCTCGCGGTATTGAGCGGCTTTGGCGAGCACCGCCGCCTGGTCCAGGGTTAACATCTTGCGATCCCGCACGATGAGCCGCCCGTTCACCATCACGTCGGAGACGTCGGAACCCTGGAGCGAGTAGACAAGCTGCGAATAGACGCTATAGAGCGGCGCGGCGTGCGGGGCGCCAAGGGAGATCTCGATCAGGTCCGCGCGCTTGGAAGGCTCGATCGACCCGATCATTTGTTCGAGTCCGATGGCGCGGGCGCCGGTAATGGTGGCCATGGCGAAGGCTTCTTCGGCGGGAAGGGCGCGCGGATCGCCGGCCGCGACTTTTTGCAGCTTCGCCGCCAGATCGATTTCGCGCATCAGATCCTGATCATTGTTCGACGCCGCGCCGTCCGTGCCCAGGCCCATCGCAATTCCCTGCCCCAGAATTTTCACCACAGGCGCGATCCCGCTGGCCAGCTTCATGTTGCTCGAGGGATTGTGCGCCAGCCCCACGCCGCGGGCTTTGAGAATCTTTAAATCCGCGTCGCTGAGCCAGACTCCGTGCGCGGCGATGGTCCAGCCGGCGAACACCCCCATCGCATCGAGCGCGGCGGCCGGCGTCATCTTGTATTGGGCCAGCGCGTCCTGGTTTTCTTTTTTGGTTTCCGCCAGATGGATGACCAGCGGGCGATGGTAACGGTCGGCCAGCGCCCGGGCCCGCTTCAGGGTGTCCTCGGAGTTGGTGTAAATTGCGTGCGGGGCCACGGCGGGGATAATCAGCGGGTCCTGGGAGAATTCGCGGAAAAATTTTTCGGTGGCGGCCAGCGAGTCGGACGGCGTTTTGTAATCCGGCGCGGGGAATCCGATGATGGTTTGGCCCAGGATTCCGCGCATTCCCGCTTGTTTTGCCACCGCCGCGATGGAGTCCTCGAAATAGTACATGTCGACAAACGTGGTGGTTCCGGAAAGCGCCATTTCGAGGCAGGACAGGCGGGCTCCCCAACGGACGAAATCGGCGTCGACGTTCTTGGCTTCTGCCGGGAAAATGTAATGCTCCAGCCAGTCCTGCAAGTCGAGATCGTCGGCCACGCCGCGGAACAGCGACATCGGCACATGCGTGTGCGCGTTGATGAGGCCGGGCGCGAGAATTGCATCGGGGCGATCCAACCGTTGTTTCGCCTGCCAGGCGCGGTCGATTTCGGCGCGCGGCCCCACGGCGGCGATGTGGTCGCCCACGATCGCGACGGCGCCGTTTTCGATGACCCGGCGTTGCGGGTCCATGGTGACGACATAGCGTGCGCTCCAGATCCAATCGGCGGGGGCGGCGCAGCTTGCCACCGCCGCCAGCAGCAGGAACAGCGTTAAGCGCGCGGCCCGATTATTTGAGGAACGATGCATCGAAGGGTCTTGGAAAGAGTTCAGCCAGCCGCAGCGACTCCCGGTATCCTTGAAGATTTACGAGAACGATCTCGATATCGCCGCAGAATTCCCATAAAATCTGCCGGCAGGCGCCGCAAGGAGGGGTCAGGTCGGCGGTGTCCGCCGCGATGGCGATGCGGCTGAACCGCCGCGCGCCTTCGGAGATGGCCTTGAAGACCGCGATTCGCTCGGCGCAAACCGTGAGGCCGTAGGTCGCATTTTCGACGTTGCAGCCGGTGTGGACGCGCCCGGAGGAGTCTTCCAGCGCGGCGCCTACGCGGAATTGCGAGAACGGCGCGTGGGCAAATTGGCGGGCCGCGACCGCCGCGGCGCAAAGAGCGTCACTCATTTCCTTTGCGCCACCATCGCCAGCAGCACAAACATCGCCAGCAGCAACAGGGCCGCGCCGACGCCGGCCGCGACCATCCATGCGCGCCGGGCAGCGGGAACCGGAACGGGGGTGACCGGCGGCGGAGGGGGCGGCGCCTGAGGCGCGGGCCGCGGATCGCCAGGCCGTCCGATCAGCCTGGTGTATTCTCCCGGGGAGTTTTCCGCGGGCGCTTTCGCCGGCTCCGGAGCGGAAGGCGCCTTGAAGATCCCGGAGGCGCTGCCGATGGTCAAAGGGCGCGGCGGCGCCTGCGGACCTCGCTGCTGCGGGCCGAAGACGCGGGTGAATTCGCTGGGTTTCGGAAACGGGCGGCTCTCCGGTACGGCCGACTGCGCCGCGCGGGCTTGTTCCTGTTCGATGTCGATGGACTCGCCCGAGGGTCCCGATCCGAACAGGCGGGTAAACTGTCCGGTCTCCGGAAGCGGTGGAGTGCTGGGCGCCGGGGGTGGAACGGCCGCGGGCTTCGCCGCCCCGAACATCCTGGTGAATTCGCCCGGGGTCTGCGGCGCGGGCGCTGCGGGCGGCGGAGATGGCCCCGGAGCGGATCCGAAAAATTTTGTGAACTCGCCCTGGGTCTGCGGCGCGGGCGCTGCGGGCGGCGGAGACGGCCCCGGAGCGGATCCGAAAAATTTCGTGAATTCGCCCTGGGTCTGCGGCGCGGGCGCTGCGGGCGGCGGAGACGGCCCCGGAGCGGATCCGAAAAATTTCGTGAACTCGCCCTGAGTCTGCGGCGCGGGCGGCGGGGTGGCGGGTTTGGGGGCTCCGAACAGTTTTTCGAACTCATCGGAAGCGGCGGCCGGGGCGGGCCGTTCCAGCCATTCCCGCAAAGTGCGAAACGGCGTAAACGCCTCGGTCACCGCGTAAGGCGCGCCCGCGAACTCGCCCAGCTCGATCAGCGGCGGCGACGGCCTGCGCGGATCCTGGGCCAGGCGGGCTTTCAAACCGGCCAGCAGGTCCTGTCCCTGGGATTGGAACATGTGCAGAAGCACCGGCCGACCGGTGGCATTTTCCTTGGCGCGGAAGGTTTTGACTTCGCCGTCGGCGATGAGGCGCTCCAGTTCGTACTTGCTGTAAAAACTCATCGCGGCTTGCCGTCCATTGTTTGTCGCACAATCCTGGGCTGTAGTATCATGATGCCAATTTGTATCCGGAAGTCAAACAAGCGTGCGGGTGCGGATGAGGAATCTGTCCAGAGTCGTGTGGTCGGAGGGGATGTATATCGCCCCGCATCATTTTCAGGCGCAGAACCGCTATTTCGAAGACTCGGTGCAGAACGACTGTTCGTGCCGAGGCTGGGGGGCGCGCCTTGCCGGGATTGAAACTGTCGCACCTTCCGGCGCCGGCCGGCGTTGTCGACGAAGATCGAACTTCGCGATCGACAAATCGGGCCCGTGCCGGGAACGCAGGGTGAAGACGCGGAAAGGCGACGACTACATTCCGGGCGAACTGTGCCTGTTGTCGGCGCTGGCGCTGACCGTTTCGTTCTCCGCAACCACGCGCTGGAGCAGAGCGTCAGCGAAGCGGTGCGCAATCTGCCACCGCAGCGTGGATGGCGCGCGCGGATCTAGCCCGGCGGGCTGCGTGCTATTCTGGGGGTCGAAAGCGTCGTTTTCATGCGTTTCCGCACCGCGCTGGCGGCGGGCCTGTTGGGATCGGCGGTTTGCCTGGGCCTGCTTGAAGCCCAAAAACCCTTCCAGCAGTATCCGGCGATTGAGTACGAAAATTTTCCGCTGCCGCCGGATTACAAAGATACGAATCACGAATGGGTGCGGGCGCGGCTGCGTTATCCCGATATTTACGGCTACCCCAACGATTCGCGGCTGAGCCTGGGGCCTGGACGTCCCTGGCCAGGGCAGTGGACCATGGATTATCCGCGCTCGGACCGCCATCTGCTGCAAGGCGTGCGGCGGCTGACGCGCATCGATACGCGGTCGGTCGAGCAGGTGGTGAGCCTGGACGGCACCGATGACATCTACAACTGGCCCTGCCTCTACGCCGTCGAAGTGGGCCACTGGCTGCTGCCGCCGGCGCAGGCCAGGCAGTTGCGCGAATATCTGCTGCGCGGGGGGTTCTTGATGGTGGACGACTTCCACGGCTCGGAGCCGTACCCGGATTTTCTCGGCCCGCTGAATGAATGGGAGACGTTTACCCGCAGCATGACGCGCGTGTTCCCGGATCGTCCGATCGAGGAGATTCCCGACAGCGATCCGATTTTTCACACCCTCTACGATTTGCAGGACCGTTTCCAGGTTCCCGGCTACGCCAATTGGATGGAAACGCACACTACCTACGAAAAAGGTCCGAGCGGCAAGCAGCCGCACTGGCGCTGCATCCGCGACGACCGCGGCCGCATCATCGTGGCCATTTGCCACAACATGGATCTGGGCGATGGCTGGGAAAATTCCGACGATCCGAAATACGCGGAGAAATGGTCCTCGCTCGCCTACCGCGTGGGCCTGAACTATTTCGTTTATGATCTGACGCACTGAGGCGTCCCGCGGCGGCTCCCGGCCGGCGGCGACGTGTTATTCTTCCTTCGAGGATTCGCGATGCGCCTGATCTCCTCGCTGCTGCTGCTGTTGGCGGGCATCGGTTTCTGGAGCGCCCTCCGCGCGCAGCGGCCCTTCCGGCAATACGAGGCGCTCGAATACGACGACTTTCCCCTGCCCTCCGATTATCAGAAACCCGCGGAGTGGACCCGCGCCCGTCTGCGCTACCCCGGCGTATTTCGCGGCTGGCGCGGCGCGGATCTGAGCTGGACCACCGACTATCCCCGCTCGGACCGCCATCTGCTGCAAGGCGTGCGCCGCCTGACCCGTATCGACGCCCGCTCGGTCGAGCAGGTGGTCGATCTGGACGGCAGCGACGATATTTACAACTGGCCGATGCTCTATGCGGTCGAGGTCGGCCACTGGGCGCTGAACGAAGAGCAGGCCGCGCAGTTGCGCGATTTTCTTTTGCGCGGCGGATTCCTGATGGTCGACGATTTTCACGGCGACCAGCCCTATCACGGCGTCAGCAGCGAATGGCAGGTCTTCGTGGCCAGCATGAGCAAGGTCTTTCCGGACCGCCCGATTGAAGAGCTGGAAAATTCCAATCCGATTTTCCACACCATCTACGACCTGGATCAGCGCTTTCAAGTGCCCGGCTGGGGCGCCGCGCGGCGGGGCATCACCTATGAAGCCGGCGCCACGGGCATGACGCCGCACTGGCGGGCGATCTTCGATGACAAGCGCCGCGTGATGGTGGCCATCTGCCACAACATGGATCTTGGCGACGCCTGGGAGTGGTCCGACGATCCGCGTTATCCGGAAAAGTTCGCCTCGCTGGCCTACAGGATCGCCATGAACTACTTCGTTTACGATCTGACCCACTGATCGCTCCGCGGCGGTCAGGCCCGGGGCGGAAGCAGATCCTTCAAAATATCGCCCAGCTTCATGAACGACTCGAAATCCGAGGGTTTGCGGAAATACTCCTTGATCCCCAGCCGGGCCATCTCCTGGCGGTCGCGCTCGGAATCGGAGGAGGTGACCACCACCACGGCCGTATCCCGGCACCGGTTTGTGCGCCGCATGTAGGCGAGCACCTCATTGCCCGGACGCTTGGGCAGATTGATGTCGAGGATCATGAGCGCCGGGCATTTCCTCGATGCGTCGGCATCGAGCCGCTCGAAATACTGAATCGCTTTTTCGCCGTCGGCCAGGATTTCGAGCTCGGCCTGAATGCCGGCGGCCTGGATCGCTTCCCGGACCAGGAAGACGTCGGCGCGGTTGTCCTCCACCAGCAGGATCACCCGGGACGTGGGTTGCGGGGCTGTTTCAGAGCGGGATGGAGAAGCGGAAAACAGATCCTGTTCCGGCTTCGGATTCCACCCAAATTCGGCCATGGTATCGCTCCACAATCCGCTGGCAGATGGCGAGTCCAATGCCGGTTCCGGAATACTCGTCTCCACAGTGCAAACGTTTGAACAGTCCAAAGATGTGCTCCTTGTACTCGGGCGGGAGGCCGATGCCGTTGTCTTGCACAGACACGATCCAGGCTCCGGCCTCGCGCGCGGCGCTGATATGAATCCGCGGGGGGCGGTCCCGATGACGGTATTTTATGGCGTTGCCGATGAGATTTTGAAAAAGCTGGCGCAGGTGCGTGGCGTGCAGGCGCAGCGGCGGAAGCGGATCGTGAGTCACCCTGGCCCCGCTCTCGGCGATGGCTCCGCTCAGATTCGCCAGGCTGGCCTGAAGACTTTCCAGCGTGTCGGCCGGCTCCTCCGGCGGATCCAGGCGCGTCACCTGAGTATATGCGAGAAGATCGCGGAGCAACATCTCCATGCGCGAGGCGCCGGTCCGCAAATACTCCAGGAACTCCAGGGCCTGGCCGTCCAGCCTGCCGCCGTATCTGCGGCTGAGCAGTTCTCCGTAGATTTTGATGCTGCGCAGAGGCTCCTGCAAGTCGTGGCTGACGGAATAGGCGAACTGTTCCAGATCCTGATTGGCGCGGCGCAGTTCGGCTTCGACGCGCTTCTGCTCGTCGATGTCGGTGGAGGTTCCGAACCACTTCACGACTCCGCCCTGGGCGCCGCGGACCGGCAGCGCGCGGCTGATGAACCAGCGCCAGCGGCGCTCGGCGCGATCCCACAGCCGCGTCTGGGCGCGGAATGGCTCGCCCTTCTCGACGGACTCGGCCCAAAGCCTGGCGGCTGCCTGGAAGTCTTCCGGATGGAGGATGCCTTCCCATGTCTGGCGGTCGAAGCGGCCGGGCTCCAGGCCGGTGAATTGGTACCAGCGCTGGTTGAAGTAATCCGGACGGCCCGCCGCGTCCGCGGTCCAGACGATCTGCGGCATGGCGTCGGCGAGCTGGCGGAATTTTCTTTCGCTTTCAAGCAGCGCAATCTCGGCCCGGCGGCGTTCGATCAAATCGGCCGCCTGGCGGGCCAGAAGGTCGAGCAGCCGCTGCTCCCGCTCGCCGGGACCCTGGGCCACGCGGTAATGCGTCGAAAAGACTCCAAGTGTTTCGCCGGACCGGGTGATCAGCGGCGTGCTTTGCAGGGCCCGCGCTCCGGCCGCGAGCAGCGCGTCGCGCAAGGCGCCGTCGAACATCGTGCTGGAGGCGACATCCTCGACGATGACGCGCTCCCGGCGCTGGAGCGCGGCGCCGGAGGCGGTCTGTGCGGGGCGCACCGCCTCGAAAACTTCCAGGAACTCCCGGCCGAAGCCGCGCGAGCAGGCGATTCTCAACAGGCCGCCCTCGTCAAGCTGGATATAGCCCATATCCGCGCCGGTGATGGCGGCGGCGGCGTCCAGAATATCCTCCAGCAGCCGCACGAAATCGCCGGCGGCCACCAGCCGCGTGCTGAGCTGCTGCATGCGGGTCATGGCCGCAAGCTCGCTGGTCAACCGCGCGTTTAGATCCCGAATGGCCGTCTCGGCGTGTTTCCGGTCGGAGATATCGCGGGTGATGTTGGATGCGCCGATGATGTTGACGCGGGCGTCTTTGATGGGGGAAGCAGCGACGGAAACATCGAGCAGGCGGCCGTCCTTGTGCCGGCGCACGGTTTCGAAATGATCGACGCGCTCGCCGCGCCGCAGCCGCTCAAGAATCTCCCGCTCTTCGTCGTGCCGGTCAGCGGGAATCAGCAGCGTCATCACCGTACGGCCGATCGCCTCCTCCGCGGTGTAGCCGAAGAGGCGTTCGGCGCTCTTGTTCCAACTGGTGACGACCCCGTTCAGGTCCTTGCTGATGATCGCGTCATGGGAGGAGTCGACGATGGCGCCGAGCAGCAAGCTGGCGCGCTCCGGCTGCTGGTGTTTGCTCACGCCTTCCGCACCAAGGGACGGGCTCTGTGGCGGACCGGCTTCCGGCGCGGCGCGGCATTGTTCCTGTTCGCCGGCGCGCGCGCTGTGAACCGCCGCGCCCACCTGGGCGGCCAGCAGGTCGAAAAATGCGAGATGATCGGCGTCCAGCGGACGTCCCGGATTCACCCCCGCCACCAGCACGCCGCAAGGGGGGCGCCCGCCGCCGGAGATCACCGGCAGCACCACCGCCTCCCTCACCGGCTGTCCGGCGGCTCCCCGCGGCAGACCTTCCATGCCGCTGGCATCGACGATCCGGCGCTGCGCCGAACGGTACACCGCGGCCAGCGGCCAGGGAGGCGAATCCTCCTCCAGGGAAACCTGAGAAACGGGCGCAAAATCCGGCGCGAAATCGCCGGCCGCCTGTACGAGCCTGGCCTCCCGTCCTTCCGCGCCGGCCAGGTACAGCAGCGCGAACGGCACCTCGCCGGCATTGTTGCGCAGCGCCTGCGCGGCCGCCGCGCAGGCCCCCGCCACCGTCTTTTCGGCCAGGCAACGGGACGCCAGTTCGGACAGCGTCGCCAGCCGGCGCGCGTTCACCAGCTTCGGAGTAACATCGGTGGCAAGGCAAAGCAAGCCGCAGACCTGCCCCGAATCTCCGCGGATCGGACTATAAGAAAACGAGTAGAATGCCTCTTCTTGATAAGCGCCGCGGTCCAGCAACAGGCGCACGCCGTCGAGGGTGGCCGCCTCACCGCTGTCCAAAACCTTGCCGGCCGGCGGTCCGCACACATCCCAGATTCCGGCCCACGCCTCGGCCGCGGGTTTCGCCAGCGCGGCCGCGCCAAGCACGGGAAGGCAGGCGTCGTTATAAAGAAGCGTCATCTCGGGGCCCGAGCCGATCCACATCGGATGAGGCGAGGCGAGCATCAAGCTCACCGAGGTTTTGAGCTCAGGCGGCCACTGTTCGGCCGGACCGAGCGGCGTGCGGCTCCAGTCACAGGCGCGAATCCGCGCGCCCATTTCTCCGGCGCCGGAGAGAAAATCCGAGCGAGCCTTGTTCTGTCCGGTGATCATCGGAAGGGTAACGGCGGCCCTGAAGATCTATCCGTTAAAGGTGGGTCCGTTCCTCGACCAGACCGTTCGCCCGGGTTTGACGCTCCGGTTCGCAACGTTGCTACACGGATTTCCTGTGGCACCGCCGATTTTATGGTAGCCGGAATTTGGGGGAACCTGCCGGGGCCCTCCCTGAATCCCGGACGTAACGCTTCCCCAGGGACGCTGGAGATTTCGCGGCCGCCCGGACGTTAGAATGATTGCTTGCGCCGATTCCTGAGCCGGGCCACTCCCGACTTCAACAAAATCCTGTTCATCGAAAGCGGATCGCGCCACCTCATCGAGCACGTGATCGGCCTGCTGCGCAGCCGCTTGGGCGACGCCGTCGAGATGGGCCTGGTCACCTGCTTTTCCGGCACGCCGCAAGGCTTCCGCGGCGAAGTGTTCCGCATCGGCGATTATCAAGGCCGCGCCGGCCGCAAACGCCTGTACCAGGAGTTGGCCGGGCGGGATTACCCCATCGCCTGCATCATCTGCTCCGGCGAGCCGATCATGATGAAGTGGAAGTGGGCCCTGGGAGCGCATCTGCGCTCGAAAATCCTGGTGCTCAACGAAAACGGCGACTTTTTCTGGCTCGACCGCGGCCATTGGCGCATCGCGCTGCATTTTGTTCTATATCGCGCCGGGCTCACCGGATCGGCCGCGATTCCCGCGCTCGCGCGCTTGCTGTTTTTCCCTGTCACGCTTTCCTATTTGTCGTTATACGCCGCATTCGTTCATCTTCGAAGAAAGTTGAGGACGCTATGAAAGCCGTTTACATCGAAAGAACCGGCGGGCCGGAGGCGCTGGTCTATGGGGACCGTCCCACGCCGGAGCCGCCGGCCGGCCATGTGCTGGTGAAGCTCGCCGCAACGGGCGTGAATTTCATCGACACCTACCATCGCAGCGGGCTCTACAAACTCCCGCTGCCGGCGATTTTAGGATCGGAAGGCGCCGGCACGGTGGAATCCCTTGGCGAGGGAGCCGCGAGCGTGAAGCCGGGCGACCGGGTCGCCTGGGCAACCGCGCGCGGAGCCTACGCCGAATATCAGGCAGTGCCGGAAAGCGCGCTGGTCCGGATTCCCGACGGGGTAAGCTTCCGCGAGGCGGCGGCCGTGATGCTGCAAGGCATGACCGCGCACTATTTGACGCACTCCACCTTTCCGCTCAAAAGCGGCGATACCCTGCTGGTGCACGCGGCGGCGGGAGGAACCGGACGCCTCATCGTGCAGATGGCGAAAATGCTCGGCGCGCGGGTCATCGCCACCGCCGGAACGCCGGAAAAAGGCGCGGTCGCACGCGAGGCCGGCGCCGACGACGTGATTCTCTATCGCGATCAGGATTTTTTGGAGGAAACCAAACGGCTGACCGGCGGCCGCGGCGTGGACGTGGTCTACGATTCGGTGGGAGCCGCCACTTTCCTCAAGGGGCTCGATTGCCTGCGGCCGCGGGGCATGATGGTGCAGTTTGGAAACGCCAGCGGTCCGGCGCCGGCCATCGAGCCGCTGGCGCTCAGCCAGAGAGGATCGCTGTTTCTGACGCGGCCGACGCTGGCGCATTACGTCGCCACGCGCCAGGAGCTGGAATGGCGCGCCGGCGATCTGTTCCGCTGGCTTTTGGAAAAAAAGCTGGTCTTGAAGATCGATCGGGTCTATCCCTTAAGCGAAGCCGCGCGGGCGCAGCAGGACCTGGAAAGCCGCGGCACCAGCGGAAAATTGCTCCTGGAGCCGTAAGCCGCGGCGCCCCGCCGCCCGGCGCGCCGAGCCCCGCCGGGGATTCGCCGCGAACAGTGTTAAGTTAGAATTCTGATGCGATTGATTCAACGCGTTGCCGTCCTCGGAGCCGGCACGATGGGCTCCCGTATCGCCGCGCATTTCGCCAACGCCGGCATCCCTTCCCTGCTGCTGGACGTGTCCACCGAGCTTGCAAAGAAGGGCGTCGAAAACGCCGCCAAACAGCGGCCAGGCGGATTTTTTCTCGACTCCCTGACATCGCTTGTTTCCCCCGGGAATTTCGAAAGCGATCTGGCCCGCATCGGAGATTGCGACTGGATTCTGGAAGCCGTGGTCGAAAACCTGGAGATCAAGCGCGCGCTTCTTAAAAAAGTGGAGGCGCTGCGCAAGCCCGACTCGATCGTCTCCACCAACACCAGCGGCATCCCGCTGCGGCAGATCTCGGAAGGATTCTCCCCCGCTTTCCGGCGCCATTTTTTAGGCACGCATTTTTTTAATCCGCCGCGCTATCTGCACCTGCTGGAGATGATCCCGGGCGCCGATACCGATCGCGAAATCCTCGATTTCGTCTCGAGTTTCGCCGACAAGCGCCTCGGCAAGGGCGTGGTGCCGTGCAAGGATACGCCGAATTTTATCGCCAACCGCATCGGCAGCTTTTTCGGCGGAACGGTCGCCAAAATCGCCGCCGAGGGCGATTACACCGTGGAAGAAGTCGATGCCATCACCGGCCCGCTGATCGGCCTGCCCAATAGCGCGAGCTTTCGATTGCTCGATATCGTCGGCCTCGATGTGTGGGCGTTCGTCGGAACAAATCTCTACCACGCGGTTCCCGAGGACCGCTGGCGCGACCGCTACCTGATGACCGATGCGCAGAAAAAAATGATCGAGCGCGGCTGGCTGGGAGAAAAATCGGGCCAGGGATTTTACAAGCGCGTCGGCAAGGAGAAAGAAATTTACGCGATCGATCTGCACACGCTGGAGTATCATCCGGCGGCCAAAGTCAAATTTCCCTCCGCGGAGGCGGCGCGCAATATCGAGGATCTCGGCGAGCGGCTGCGGATGCTGGTGAAATCCGACGACCGCGTGGGCTCGTTTCTGTGGCGCCTTTACAGCGATCTGTTCTTATATTCGGCGGAGATGGTTCCGCAGATCTCCGACCGCATCGTGGAGATCGACCGCGCCATGCGCTGGGGCTACGCGCATAAGCTTGGGCCGTTCGAGCTGTGGGATGCGCTCGGCTTTGAAGACGTCTGCCGGCGCCTGGAGGCGGAACAGCGAGAGATTCCGGAAAACATCCAGAAGATGCGGCGCGCCGGCGCGGCGTCGCTGTACCGCGCGGCCGATTCTGACGGCAGGCCGGGAACCGAGTATTTCGATCTGGTTTGCACGCGCTACGCGGCGCTCGAGCAGCGCCCGGGGATCGTTTCCCTGAGCGACCTGAAACGCGCGCGCGGCGTGGTGAAGCAGAACGCGGGCGCCTCGCTCATCGACGTGGGCGACGGCGTGCTGTGCGTGGAGTTCCACAGCAAGATGAACTCGCTCGGCGAGGATCAAATCTCCATGCTCCAGGCGGGCCTGGAGGAAACGCAGAAAAATTTCGAGGCGATGATCATCGCCAATCAGGGCGAAAATTTCAGCGTAGGCGCCAACCTGATGCTGGTCCTGTTGGCGGCGCAGGAAGGCGAATGGGACGAGTTGAACGCGGCGATATACCGCTTTCAACAGGTAAACATGGCCTTGAAGTATGCTCCGAAACCTGTTGTAGCCGCGCCATTTGCGCGGTCGCTCGGCGGCGGCTGCGAAATTCCATTGCATTGCGCGGCGGTGCAGGCTTCCGCCGAAACCTACATGGGACTGGTCGAGGTCGGCGTGGGATTGATCCCGGCCGGCGGCGGATGCAAGGAGATGCTGTTGCGGTTGAAGGACCCCCGGCGCGCGTTTGAGCTGATCGGCATGGCGAAGGTTTCCTCCAGCGCCGAGGAGGCGCGGCAGTTCGGCTTCTTGAGCCAGGGCGATCACGTGTCGATGAACCCCAACCGGCTGATCGGCGACGCCAAGGCGCGGGCGCTGGAGCTGGCTCGCGACTACACGCCCGGCCGCCCGCGGACCGATATCAAAGCCGGCGGTGAGAGCGCCTTCGCGATGCTGAAGCTGGGCGCCTGGGCCATGCACAAAGGCGGATACATCACCGACTACGATCTGGTGGTCGCGGAGAAATTGGCGAATGTCTTAAGCGGCGGCCGGTTCACCGGCGAGCAAACCGTAAGCGAGCAGCACCTGCTCGATCTGGAGCGGGAGGCTTTCCTGAGCCTGTGCGGGCAGGCCAAGACGCAGGAGCGGATGCAGTACATGCTGAAAACGGGAAAGCCGCTGAGGAACTAAGCCCGGCCTTTGCGGGCGGGATCGGAGATGACGATGCCAGAAGCAGTGATTATCGATTGCCTGCGCACGGCGGTCGGCAAGGCGCCGCGCGGGACGCTGAAAAACTGCCGTCCGGACGACATGGCGGCGGCCGTGTTCCGGCGGCTGCTGGAAAAATATCCGCAGATTCCCACGGGCGAAATCGACGACGTGATTCTCGGCTGCGCGATTCCCGAGGCGGAATCGGGGATGAACATGGCGCGCATTGCGGCCCTTCGCGCGGGCCTGCCGGAGACAGTGCCCGGCGTTACGGTGAACCGGTTCTGTTCCTCGGGATTGCAGACCATCGCCATGGCCGCGGATAAGATCCGGGCCGGCGGAGCCGAGATCGTGATCGCCGGCGGCGCCGAATCGATGAGCCTGCTGCCGATGGCCGGCAATAAATTTGCCCCGAATCCGTGGATGGTGGACCACATGCCTGAAATTTATATGAGCATGGGCCTCACCGCCGAAGAGGTGGCGCGCCGGTACAACATCTCGCGCCAGGATCAGGACGCATTCTCGCTGCGCAGCCATCAGAACGCCCTGAAGGCGCAGGCCGCCGGGCATTTCGACGAAGAGATCGTACCGTTGGAGGTCGAAACAAAGACGTTGAGCGGCACGCAAAAAATCACCTTCGCCAAGGACGAAGGCCCGCGCGCGGATACTTCAATGGAGGCGCTCGCAAAACTGCGGCCGGTGTTTCACGCCTCCGGCAGCGTGACGGCGGGAAACTCCTCGCAGACCAGCGACGGCGCGGCGGCAGCCATCGTCATGTCGGACCGCAAGGCGCGCGAGCTGGGCCTGAAGCCCATGGCCCGGTTCGTGAGCTTCGCCGTGGGCGGCGTGCCTCCGGAAATTATGGGCGTCGGGCCCGTGGTGGCGATTCCCAAGGCGCTGAGGCTGGCGGGCCTCAAGCTGGAAGACATCGGGCTGGTGGAGCTGAACGAAGCCTTCGCGGTCCAGGCGCTGGCCGTCATCCGCCAGGCGGGATTGAATCTCGATACGGTGAATGTCAACGGCGGCGCGGTCGCGCTGGGGCATCCGCTGGGTTGCAGCGGCGCCAAGCTGACGGCGACTTTGCTGCATGAAATGCCGCGGCGCAACGTCAGATACGGGATGGTCACCATGTGCGTCGGCGGCGGGCAGGGCGCGGCGGGAATTTTCGAGCGGTTGAATTAGATCCTGGAGGCAGCAGGAGGGGATTATGGCGGCGGTTGCGATTCCAAAAACCAAAGGCGGCGCGTTTCTGATCGAGCGGCGCGCGCCGGAAACGATTTTCACGCCCGAGGATTTCACGGCCGAGCATCGCGCCATCGCGAAGACGACCGAAGAATTTTTTAACAAGGAAGTCGCGCCGCATCTCGAGGAAATTCAACATCAGCAGCACGCCGTCGCCGCGCGAATCCTCAAAAAATCAGCCGAACTCGGCTTGACCGCCGTCGTCATCCCGGAAAAATTCGGCGGCATGGAAATGGATCTGACGTCGATGATGGTGGTGGCCGAAGGCGTCGCGCGCGACGGATCCTATTCGGCCTGGCACGGCGGCCACACCGGCATCGGCACGCTGCCGCTGCTGCTGTTCGGCACGGAAGAACAGAAGAAAAAATATCTGCCCAAGCTGGCCTCCGCCGAAATGATCGCGGCCTACTGCCTGAGCGAGCCGCAGGCCGGCTCCGACGCGCTGGCGGCGCGCACCCGCGCCGACCTTTCCGCCGACGGCCGCCATTACATCCTCAACGGCCAGAAAATGTGGATCACCAACGGCGGCTTCGCGGATCTGTACACCGTCTTCGCCAAGGTCGGCGGCGAACAGTTCACGGCGTTTCTGGTGGAGCGGACCTGGCCCGGCGTTTCGCCCGGAAAGGAAGAGCAGAAGATGGGCATCAAGGGCAGCTCGACCACCGCGGTTTATTTCGATAACGTCCGGGTTCCGGTGGAAAACGTTTTGGGCGAGATCGGCCGCGGCCATGTCATCGCCTTCAATATTTTGAATCTCGGGCGATTGAAGCTGGGCCCCTTCGCGCAGGGCGGCTGCAAGAACGTGCTTGCGCTTTCCATCAAATACGCCAAGGAGCGTAAGGCCTTCGGCAAGCCCATCGCCGAATTCGGCCTGATCCAGCACAAGCTGGCGGAGATGGCCATCCGCGCCTATGCGAGCGAAAGCATGTCGTATCGCGTGGTCGGCGATATCGAGGCGCAGCTTGAAAATTTTTCCTGGGATCATCCCGACGCTGGAAAACAAATGCTCAAAGCTGTGGAGGAGTTCGCCGCTGAATGCTCCTTCGTGAAGGTGTTCGCCTCGGAAACGCTCGATTACGTGGTCGATGAAGGCGTGCAGATTCACGGCGGCTACGGATTCCATCAGGATTACGCAGTGGAGCACGCCTACCGCGATTCGCGCATCAACCGGATCTTTGAGGGCACCAATGAGATCAACCGCCTGCTGGCGACGGGCATGCTGCTCAAGCGCGCGCAAAAGGGCGCGCTTCCGCTGGTGGAGGCCGCGGCCAAGCTGCAAGCCGAGATTCTCAATCCGCCGGCCGGAGCGGCCAACATCGTCGCCAACGCCAAACAAATCGGGCTCTTCGCGCTCGCCGTCGCCTACCAGAGATTCGGCGCCTCGATCGAGGACCAGCAGGAAGTGATCGCCAACATTACCGATATCCTGATGAACGCTTATGCCATGGAATCGGCCGAGCTGCGCGCGCACAAGATCGCGGCAAGCGGCGGCGGCGCGGAAAACGCGGGCGAAATGGCCCAGGTCTTCTGCTGCGAGGCCATGGATTCGATCGAATCGGCCGCCCGCGTCGTGCTCGCGGCTTGTTCGGAAGGCGACGCGCTGCGCGCCAATCTCGCCGTGCTGAAGCGGTTCGCAAAATACGAACCGGTGGACGTGATCGGATTGCGCCGCCGCATCGCGGCTCGGCTGTTGCGGGCGGAACGATACGTCGTCTAAGCCGAAAATCGTGGTTCTGGTCGGCTTGCCCGGCGCAGGCAAATCGAGTTACGTAAAGCCTCTCGGCGCCACGCTCTCAAGCGACGAGATCCGCCGCCTGCTGGCCGACGATCCGGCCGATCAGACGATTCATTCGCGGGTGTTCGCCGTCCTCCGCGGCCTGCTGCGGCACCGCATCGAGCTGCGGCGTCCGGTGACCTACATCGACGCGACCAATCTCCGCCGCAGCGAGCGGAAACCGTATCTGGAGCTGGCCAAACGTCACGGCTGCCGGATTGAAGCGATCTTTTTCGACGTGCCGCTGGAGGTCTGCCGCCTCCGCAACCGCCGGCGCGAGCGCGTGGTGCCGGACGAAGCAATCGAAAAAATGGCCCGGCGCCTTCAGCCGCCCACCCGGGAGGAAGGATTCGATCGGGTGCGGGTGGTCAGTTCCACTTCAACCCGCGCAACTGGTCCAGATTGACGTTGCCGCCGCTTAAAACGCACACCACGCGCGATCCCGCCGGCGCCTGGATCAATCCATTTAACAGTGCGGCCACCGGCGCGGCGGCGGCGCCCTCCGCCACCACCTTGCAGTGCGACATGATCCAGAGCATGGCGTCGAAGATTTGCGCGTCCGGCAGCGCGACAATTTCATCCACGTAATCGCGCACCACGCGAAACGTGTTTTCTCCCACCCGCTTCACGCGCAGCCCGTCGATAATCGTACCGATCGATTCCAGCGTCACCACCTGCCCGGCTTCAACGCTCTTCTTCATCGCCGGACCGTCCGAGGATTCGACGCCAATGATTCGTATCTTCGGATTGCGGGACTTCAGCGCCAGGGCGACCCCGGAAATCAGCCCGCCGCCGCCGATCGGCACGACGACCACCTCGGCTTGCGGAAAATCATCGAAAATCTCCAGGCCAAGCGTTCCCTGCCCCGCGATCAACTGCAGATCGTCAAATGGATGAATCATCGTATAGCCGCGCTCGCGCGCCAGCTCCAGCATTTTCGCGTTGGCCTCGTCCCAAATCGAGCCGTGCAGCACCACTTCGGCTCCGTAGCTTTTTGTCGCCGCGATCTTCGACGGCGTCGCGTTTTCCGCCATCACCACCACCGCGTGAACGCCATGCACCGCGGCGGCGATCGCCACGCCCTGCGCGTGATTGCCGGCCGAGGAGCAGATCACCCCGGCGCGTCTCTGTTCGTCGGTCAACTGCGGAATCTTGTTCAGCGGCCCGCGAATTTTATACGATCCGCCGCGCTGGAACATTTCCGCTTTCAGACGAATCTCGAATCCGGTGCGCTCGCTCAAAATGCGCGACGTCAGCAGCGGCGTATGGTA